>JANOPN010000032.1:0-6019 GCA_031421855.1 Comamonadaceae bacterium | reverse complement strand
CCGCAGCCAAACCCGGCAAGACCAGTGCTGAGCACCAAGCCCACGTCAAAGACAGCTTGAATTCGTTGACCGAAGCCTTGAAGGCTACGATGACACGGGTCTGATGTTTGGCTACGCCCTCACGCCAACCCTCTTCCGCCGTGCGGGAGAGGGCCGGGGTGAGGTCTTTCTAAGCTAAAGCCGCCAATTTAGAGCCAAATCAGCCCTTGGTCGCCGGATTCATTGGGTTTGTTGCTATTATTTTTTCACCCCTAAAAACCCACGAACTGCCGCAAGTGACCGCATCGGGTCTTCTTCCATGGGCACGTGACCCAAACCGTCCAAGATGCTGAGTTGGGCTTTGGGCAAATCGGCTTTGAATCGCTGGGCATGGTCAAGCGGAATCAGCCGGTCCAGCGCGCCCCACACGATGGCGGTGGGCTGCTTGATTTGGCGCACCCGTGCGGACACCCCTTGCGGGTCAGACCCCACCGGCGTGGCTGCGCGGTTCTGCTCGAAACTCTTGATGACCGCTTGGCGGTTGCCCTCACGCAAGGTGAGCTCAAAATACCGCTGAACCAGCGGCTCGCTGACCTTTGACGGGTCGCCGTAGACGTTTTTCAGGCTCGCCTCGATCATGCTGCGTGGCAACACGAGTCCAATCACGTGCTTAAGAACCGGCATTTGCGCCACTTTGAACCCAAGCGGCACGCTGCTTGAGGTCATGGGGTAGCCGGCAGCGTCGATCAGCACCAGTTTGCTCACCCGACTCGGCGCGGACAATGCGTGCTCCCAGGCCACCATGGCGCCAAGCGAGTTGCCCACAAACACGCTCGGGGGCAGCGCGAGTGCATCAGCCAGCGCCGAGAGCGTTGCACCGTAGCGGCCCATCGCGTAGTCGTGGTCGCTGTATGGCCCAGTCAGACCGTAGCCGGGGAGGTCGAGCCGCACGACACGGCGGGTTTGCTCCAACTCGCTGGCCCACACATCCCAGGTGTGCAACGACGAGCTGGTTCCGTGGACCAAAACAATCGGCTCGGGGTCATTTTGCGGCCCGGTGTCACGCACATGCACCCGGATGGAAGTCGCCGGGCTGCTGGCGGTAGCCGCAACCGCCAAACTCACCCATTGTGAGGGCGCGGCAGCCCAGCGCTTTTCAAGCTCGGCAACCGGGCGGTCGGGTTGCCAGACGATTGCAAACCCAACCAGGATCAAGGCAAAAACCACCCACCAAGCTCGCACACCCCAGATGCGCAGGCGGCGCTTGGCTTTGAGATTCGGACTGAGCCCGAGGCTGGGCGTTTGACGAGTTGACATGTTGTTATTTGATTGATTTTGACTTCAAGGCTGCACGACTGCTGCCGATTTTGCGCGCTCTTCTTCTTGTAGCCGCAGCACGCGCCGTTGCACTTTGCCGGTGGTGGTCATCGGCAACGCCTCGACGAATTCGATCTCTTTGGGGTACTCGTACGGCGCGAGACGCTTTTTGACATGCGTTTGCAAGGCTTTAACCAAATCTTGCTGCCAAGGGGTCAAGCGGAGTAGTTTTTGATCAATTTTTACGCTTTTTATGCTCTTGGTCTCCGAATCTATTGGGTTTGTTGCTACTGTATCAGGAGTAGTTGAGTGCCCATTTGCTGCGAGCCAAGTGGGTGACAGCACCACATAAGCCTTCACCACCGCGCCTCGCTCGGTGTCGGGCTTGGGCACGACAGCGGCGTTGGCGACAGCCGGGTGCTTGACTAAACAGTTTTCAACCTCGCTGGGGCCGATGCGGTATCCGGCTGACTTGAACACATCGTCAGCCCGCCCGGCGTACCAAAAATAGCCCTCCGAGTCGGCGACAGCCAAGTCACCCGTTCGGCACCAGCTGTTTTGTGGGTCGCCAGTGAATTTGTCCCGCGTCGCATCGGCTCGCTTCCAGTAGCCCAAAAAGAAAACCGGGTCCTCGTGTCCGTGCAGGTCAAGCCGGTGCACCGCCACCTCGCCCACTTCGCCGGGTGCGACCTCCGCGCCGTCGTCGCCAATCAAGGCCACGCGGTGTCCCGGATAGCCCTTGCCCATGCTGCCGGGCTTGGCCGGATAGAGGCGCGCGCAGTTGCCCACGATGTAGTTGATCTCGGTTTGGCCAAACATCTCATTGACCGTCACGCCAAGCTGTGTGTGGCAATACGCAAACACCGCGTCGCCGACCGCCTCACCTGCGCTCATGATGGCTTGCAGGTGCAGATTTTGGCCATTGAGCGTGAGGCGAGGCTTGGGCACGGCTTTCATCATCGCCTTGAGCGCAGTCGGGAACAAAAACGTGTGCGTCACCCGGTGCTGGCGAAGAATCTCAAACGCGACCTCGGGTGTGAACCGCCCGTTAAACGCCACAATGGCCCGCCCAAAATACAGTGTTGGCAAGAGCGCATCCATCAAGCCACCGGTCCAGGCCCAATCGGCTGGAGACCAAAACACCTGCGAACCTATTGAGTCTTGCGCAGCCAGGTCGTGCCGCGCGGGGTCAAACCCGAACCAGTTTTGGCTGGCAACGAAGCCCGTCAAGTTGCCAATCAACGCCCGGTGTGGGATGAGCGCGCCCTTGGGAGGCCCAGTTGTGCCGCTGGTGTAGATGAGCACCGCGCCGTCGTCACATTCAATTTTTATAGCACTCGGCCCAATGGATTCGGTGACCAAGGGCCTAAAACCCTTCAAATCTGCCTCAAGATCCCAATTTGGAGCGCCCAAAGCCATGACAACGCGCAGTCGTTCGCAGCGCGCCCGTACCGACGCCACCGCGTCGGTGGTTGACTCGTCCGCCAAAGCCAGCACGGCATCGCTGTCGTTTAGCCGGTACTCGAGTGCCTCGGGGCCAAACAGCTGCGACAGCGGAACCGCGATGGCCCCCATTTGCAAAACCGCCATGTACGCCACCGCGCAGGCAAAGCGCTGAGGCAAGACAATCGCGACCCGGTCGCCGCGTTGCACGCCCTCAGTTAACAGGCGCTTGGACAGGGCATCTGCCGCCCGTTGAAGCTGCGCAAAGCTCCAAAGTCGCGGCGGCCCAGCGCTGTCGTGCTCGATCACAGCAACGCGTTGCCCCCCATCGGCGCGCGCCGCCCATCGCCCGCAACAAGCCTGAGCCATGGCAAAGTCGCTTGACACCTGCCAGCGAAAATCTCGCATCAGGCGCGAATGCGCATCCGGCGTGCCACATGAGTCAACTTGGCGACCTCGGGTTTTGGGTTTCAATCGGTCTTCTCCTCGACAATGCACCAATGTATCAAGTCATTGCCCCTTCTTCGAGCACTTTTACCCCCGTGCGTACCCTCAACGCGCATTTGCGTCACTGGCATGCAGGCACGAGCGGCACACCCCTTGTCATGGTTCACGGCTGGATGGATGTGGGGGCTTCGTTTCAGTTTGTCGTGGATGCGATGGCTCAACAGACAAGCGCCAAACCCAATCGCCACATTATTGCGCCCGATTGGCGCGGCTACGGCTTGACCACCCTGGCCGCATCAGGCGCGCAAGCCGACAGCTACTGGTTTGCAGACTACCTTGCCGACCTTGACGCCATCATCGACCACATCAGCCCGGATGCGCCGGTTGACTTGTGCGGCCACAGCATGGGCGGCAATGTGGCCATGATTTATGCAGGCGTTCGCCCCAATCGCATTCGCAAACTCATCAATTTAGAAGGTTTTGGCATGCCAGCCAACACCCCCGCGCAAGCCCCCACTCGCTTGACCAAATGGCTGGACGAACTCCAAGCATTCAAACGCGGCGAAATGGCGCTCAAATCCTACGACAGCGCCGACGGCGTGGCGCGCCGCTTGATGAAAAACAACCCCCGACTCAGCCTAGACCGCGCCAACTGGCTGGCCAACCACTGGGCCGCGCCCAACTCGGGCGGGCAATGGGCAATTTTGGGTGATCCTGCGCACAAACTCGTGAACCCAACCCTGTCCAAAGTGGAAGAAACCCTGGCAACCTACGCCCGAATCACCGCGCCGACCTTGGTGGTCGTGGCCGAGCACAGCCGCGTCAGCCTAGAGCAGTGGTGGCAGGGCCGATACACCCTGCCCGAGTTTTATGAGCGGCTCAAAACCGTGCCCAATTTGCGCCATGCCGACTTGGCCGCAGCCGGACACATGCTCCACCACGACCAACCCGAGGCATTGGGTGAGCTGATTCAGGCGTTTTTGGACGAATGAGCAGCCTTCGGCGTGCGAAAATGCCCAGCTACTTGGAATACAGAAAAAGACCGCCATGGACATCGAACGCATCAACCTCATCGGGACCAACCTGAACAACCTGTCCGAGCGCACCGATGCGCTCAGGGGGTATCTTTGACTTCGATGCCAAACAAGAGCGCCTGCGCGTCGTCAACGCCCAACTAGAAGACCCCAGCGTCTGGAACGACGCCAAAAAAGCCCAAGAACTCGGCAAAGAGAAAAAGTCTCTTGACGACGTCGTCGGCATGATCGAGCGCCTCACGTCCGAGCTGTCAGACAACTTGGAGCTGTTTGAGATGAGCCGCGACGAGTCCGACTTTGACGGCCTGACTGCGATCGAAGCAGAAACCGCCGCCCTCACCGAACACGTCGACAATTTGGAGTTTCGGCGCATGTTCAACCAGCCCGCCGACCCCAACAACGCGTTTTTGGACATCCAAGCCGGTGCCGGCGGCACCGAAGCCTGCGACTGGGCACAAATGTTGTTGCGCCAATACCTCAAATACGCCGAGCGCAAAGGCTTCAAGGTGCAAGTCGAAGACGAAACCCCCGGCGACGTGGCCGGCATTCGCGGGGCCAGCATCAAAATTGAGGGCGAATACGCCTTTGGTTTGCTGCGCACCGAAACCGGCGTGCACCGCTTGGTGCGTAAAAGCCCGTTCGACTCCTCGGGTGGCCGACACACCAGCTTTGCCAGCATTTTTGTCTACCCTGAAGTTGACGACACGATTGAGATCGACATCAACCCCTCAGACGTGCGCACCGACACCTTTCGCGCAAGCGGCGCGGGCGGCCAGCACATCAATAAAACCGACTCGGCCGTGCGGTTGACACACATTCCCACCGGCATCGTCGTGCAGTGCCAAGACGGTCGCAGCCAACACAGCAACCGCGATGTCGCCTGGAAGCGCCTGCGCAGCCGCTTGTACGACTTCGAAATGCGCAAGCGCATGGAAGCCCAGCAGTCACTCGAAGCCACCAAAAGCGACGTCGGCTGGGGCCATCAAATCCGCTCCTACGTGCTAGATCAGTCCCGCATCAAAGACCTGCGAACCAACGTCGAAGTCTCAGCCACCCAAAAAGTGCTCGACGGCGACCTAGACATGTTCATCATGGCCAGCTTGAAGGCGGGTGTGGGCAGTGTGCGGGTGGAGTGAATTGGCGGTTTGCACGGGTTCCGCCTGACTTCTGAGCTTGAACCGTATCGCTAAGAGGCGATTCGAGGGTTACTTGATGCCACTTGCATTGAAACTGCAACTACAATTTCAACGGGGCCTCTTCAACGGGGCCTCTTCAACGGGGCCTCTTTATTCACGAATGAATTGGGGCACGCATGAAAATCTTGAGAAAATTTATCGCAGTCGTATTTGCCGTTGGCTTGAGCCTCGGGATTTCGACGATAGCATTTGCCGACACATACGTAGACAGCTACGAGTTCGCACTTCCGGAAAGTTGCAGTGGAAACATGTGCGTGACACGAACCTTGACCGTTATAAAATATCTAGACTCAAACGGTCAGCCATATACAGTCGTAACCTATACCGACTCATTTCGCGTAAGGACGACCGTCAGCATCCAGTAACTGTTCGTTTGTGGTTTGCAACCACACCCACTGCTCGGTTTTGAGCTTTGGCTGTGGTTGCGAGCACGTTTAGCACCATCGTACCTGTCTGTTTGAGTCCTAAGTTGTTGTTCCGAACCGCATTTGCTGCCTCCTTGCTTGTTGCGTCGCTTCTGGCAAGCACGCTCGCTTTTTTGAATCACGAATCATTGCGTTCACAGCAGGCACATCATGGCTGGGATCGTGCGGTCGAAATTGC
>JANOPN010000031.1:0-8082 GCA_031421855.1 Comamonadaceae bacterium | reverse complement strand
TGGGCTTAGGCGACAACGACACGGCGTTCACTGTGTTTGAGCGTTTGTACGAGACGCTCAAGCCTCACGCCAGACCCAAACCGGCGTAGCGACACGCAAACTGCCGGACTGAGGCGGCAAAAGCTGCCAAAAACTCAAGCCCGCGCTGTGTCGGCGGAGATCGGTGTGCCCGATAGCGGTCAAAGATGACAAAAATGGCGCTGGGTGACGCAGCCAAGAGCGCAACAGCGCGATCAATCGAGCCAACGTCGACGAACACCACTGCAAGACCACTGCAAGCGTTACAGCTGCGAGGAAACCAAGGGGTTACCCTAGTATGGGTTAAATCGGCTCACGGATTCAGGTGGTTGGCAGCATTCGTTCTACCTAGTTCGACCCTGCCCAATCTCAATGGTCAATTCCAGAAATTGACGGCTATGGAGACGACGTATCTCGATCAATTCCATCTGATGCCAGAATTTTAAGTGGCAATCGGTTCGTGACCGATCCATCAAGGAGCGACAAAGGTGGCTTGTGGGCAATGCTGTTGCTTAGGCGTCAGCTGGCTACCGCACAAAAGTACGCTGATTACGCACTTGCAGCCGTTCGTCAAAATCATCTCGGATTTTATAGACATATTTTAAAGATGACCAAGTTTTCCGAGGGCAAAACGTACCCAGGTTTGACGTCGACGATGTTCTTGCTCGGTTGCGATTATCGGGAGTGTATCGAAAAAATATATGCCTCAACGCCCAGATTGAAAGCGCGTGGCTATGAGCGGATGCTTATGGATGAGCAATACATGGATATCTGGGAACATGGCTTGCCAGTCGAGTATTGATGGGAATTTCAATCATGAATGATATATACGCGGGCCAAATATTGCATTTGATTGTCATTGCTCTCGCTTGTTTTTTCTTTGCTTCCATGTGCTACGTGTCAGCGACTTATTTTAAGGTGCAAGACGATGGCGCCAAATTTGGCAAACGCCTCATATCGGTGTTGGCACTTTGTGGAATTGCGTATATCCTTTGGCAAATGATTACTCAATCATCTCGTCCGTGGTCAATAAGTTTGCTGGCTTCGGTGATATTTGCCATTGCAATTGGCGTATTTTTCAGCGCCAAATCTGCTGCAACCATTCCCTTGGATTTTGCCATGTCCAATCGCACGCCGTTTCAACTGGTCACTCGCGGGCCTTATCGACACGTCAGACATCCCTTCTATACCTCCTATCGCCTTGCCTGGGTGGCATCATTGGTGCAAGTTCAAGATTGGATCAGTTTTGGCATTTTTTGGATGATGCTGGCAATCTACTTGAAGTCAGCGATTTCTGAGGAGAAATCCTTCAAAAATTCTCAATTCAAGTTGGAGTATTTGGAATACACCAATCGCACAGGGATGTTTTTTCCCAGTGTTCGGATGATCTTCAACCGCACATGAATTCGGGTCTTAAACAGTTTTCAAAAATTTGAACCGCGCCATCCAATGTCAATCCCCTCCATGCGTCTTGACACCGTCTTCGACCGGGCCATCGTTCGGTCGCAGGGCATGCACTTTTGGCACTCGAAGGAATCGGTAGCTACCTGGTCTGCGGCGAGCTTGACAGGCTTGGCCAGTGCATTTGCCGCAAGATTCAAAGCGAAAGGTATCGGCGCAGGCGACAGGATTGCCATCGGTCTGCCCACTTCGCCTGAAAAAGTGGCCTGCATCATTGCCGCATGGGGCTGCGGCGCCACCGTGATCGTGTTGCCACATGCGGCCCACGCCAGCGCTGACCCCTCAAAACCCAACAAGTTGGTGGACTTGTTGAACTTGGTCAAGCCCCAATTGCTCGTACACGACGAACACATGCCGGATAGCGCCGCCGCGCAGACGCCCAGTCGCATCACCCGGCTTGAGCTGGCTGACGACCTTGCTGTGGTTGCAACAAACCCGCCAACGACTGGCCCAGCATTTCCCATGATGCCAAAGCCCCAAGACGCGGCCGTGATTCAACTCACCTCTGGCAGCACAGGCTTGCCCAAGGGGGTGCTGCTGACGCACGCGCAGATCGCCGCAAACTGCGCGGGCATCCAGCAAAGCCTCGCATTGACGCCAGCTGATCACGGCGTTTCGTGGCTGCCGATGAACCACGACATGGGCTTGTGTGCCATCACGGTCTCCTTTTGGGCCGACAACGCGTTGACGCTGATTGCACCCGAGCGATTCGTGCGATCACCCATGACCTGGCTTGAGGCCATCTCCACCCAGCGTGGAACCGTGTCGCCCAACCCCGCATTTGCGTACACGCTGTTGACCAAATACGCCTCGCGCTTCAAGCCCGGCGAGCTTGATCTGTCGTGCTGGCGCTATGGCTGGGTGGGCGCAGAGCCCGTATTTGACAAGCACCTGCGCGATTTCACCGATGCTTATGCCCCGTTTGGCCTGCGCAACACAGTGCTCAAGCCCGCGTTTGGCATGGCTGAGGCCGTGGTGGCAGTCACCTGCGATGTGCCTGATCGGCCATTTTTGAGTCTGCATGTGGACGCAGCCGCGTTTCGACAAGAGCGCCGCATCCAGGTGATGCCACCCAGCGCGGCGAACACACTGACCTTTGTATCCAATGGCCCTTCACTGGCCAACATGGCCGTGAAGATCGTGGATGCGCAGGGGCGCGACTTGGGCGAGGCCGCAGAGGGCCGCTTGATGATCTCTGGCGCCAGCGTGGTCACGGGTTATTTGAACGGCGTAGATGCCGAGCACTTTCATGATGGCGGCTGGTTTGACACGGGCGACCTCGGCTTTTTGATCGACGGCGAGCTCTACATCTCGGGCCGAGCCAAAGACCTCATCATTCGCGGCGGCGCAAATGTCAGCCCTCAGCATGTGGAATGGGCCATTGAGCAGTTTTTGGAGCTGCGACCCGGCCAAGTGGCGGCGTTTTCCGTGATTGACACCCACACCGCCAAAGAAGAGGTGGTGGTGGTGATTGGCAAGCGCGTGGTGGCCGAGGCAATGGCCATGGCCATGGCCATGGCCGAGCTCAAGACACAAATCGCGCGCGCCTGCACTGCCCAAGCCGGCGTGCAGATCGACCGCGTGGTGTTCACCGCCAGCGCCAAGCTGCCCAAAACCACCAGCGGCAAAGTGCAGCGCGCCCTTGCCCGCCAAATGTATTTGAACCGTGACTTTGACGAAACCACACTGGAGAGCTGATGACGACACCCTGCGACAACATCATTCAAATGCTTCGCGATACCGCAAAAGCCGGAATCTTGCCAACCCACATCGTGGAGATGCCGCTATCTGCACAAACGACGGTGGCTGACTTGGGCATTGACTCACTGGGCAAGATGGGGCTTCTATCGGCATTGATGGAAGCAACCGACAAGTACCTGGATGACGGCGCGATCCAAGACAGCCACACCCTGGGCGAGATCGCTGAGCTGGTCGCTTGAACCCAGATCCGGCGCGACCCATGCAAACCACAGCGCAACCCTCACCGCTGCCCACCAGCCCACACAGCCGCAAAGCGCTGCGCCAAGCCTTGCTGCCCTTCACGCAAAAAAGCACCGCCACAGCGATTCGGTTGATCGCTGTGGACTACACCCTGTTTGCGTTTGGTCTCGGGCTGATCGCTGCGCACCCACTGGCTGATCAAGCTAGCGGCATCGCTGCTGGTGTGGGTGCAAACCGCACGGCTCTTCATCATTGGCCACGACGCCTGTCACCGAAGCTTAACGGCCAATCGAAAACTCAACAAATGGCTTGGGCGACTGGTTTTTTTACCCTCGCTCACGCCCTACAAGCTGTGGGAGCTGGGTCACAACATGGCCCACCACGGCTTCACCAATTTGCGCGGCCGAGACTATGTGTGGGCCCCACTTTCACCGACCGAGTTTGCCCAAATGCCCCGAGCGCGCCAATGGCTAGAACGCTTTTACCGCAGCGGTGCTGGGCACTGGCTGTATTACTTGATTGAGCTGTGGTGGAAGAAAATGATCTTCCCATCGCGCGCCGAACTGGGTGGTAATCGTGGCTTTTTCTTGGGCGACTGCCTGTTGGTGAGCGCATTTGGCATCGCGTGGATCAGCGCCTTGGCCGCCGCCGCGCTGGCCACTGGGCAAAGCACATGGGTGCTGATCGGATTTGGCATGGTGCTGCCGTTCTTGCTGTGGAATGGCCTGATGGGCTTCGTCATCTACGTTCACCACACCGACCCCCAGGTGCGCTGGCACACGGACGGCAAAGCTTGGGCAAGCGCGCAGCCGCACCTCAGCGCAACCCTTCACATCCAGTTTCCCCGGTTGATTGGCGCAATGCTGCACAACATCATGGAGCACCCAGCCCATCACCTGGACATGACCATCCCCCTCTACCAATTGAAAGCTGCTCAAAAACAGCTAGACGCCCTCGTGCCCGGCCAAATCATCAAGCGCCCATTCACCTGGGCAGACTACTGGCAAGTCGCAAGAGTGTGCAAGCTCTTCGACCCGGAGACGGGGCAGTGGGTGCCGTTTCCGAAGGGCAAGTGATACACAGTGTGTGAAGGGATGCATCGGCAGATCACTACTATATAAATAGCAACGGATTCAATGAATTCGGTGACCAACCGATCATTTTCTTCAAAATTTGGCCAAAAACGGTGTTTGACGCCGCTCAACTCCTCGAACCAACACTTTGTCGTCACCCGCGACACCTGCGTACGCAGCGACTACAGCCGAAAAGTCATGAATCGCATCCTCATTCCAATTCCAGTTGAGAACTCTGACCTCGTAGCTTCGACTTGCCGCGCCAAAGCACGGTCTGCGAATTGGTGCCTTGTTCTCGCTTCCAATGGAAATTTGAATCAGAGATCCGCAGCGCGTCGCCGAGCGAGAGGTCCGAGCACTCTAGTAGCGCTCTTCAAGTTGATTAGGACTTACGCAAAATTGTCCCAGCAAGGCGCAACGACGACGAAAGTGCGAACAGCACGGCTAGGAGCTGCAACGCCGCTGGGGCGGTTTTGCGTCAGGCCTAAAACTAAGGCAACTCATCGCCGACCCGTGGTGGCTCGCCATTTGTTCGGTTCAAAATCTTGTCGATCGCATCAGGCTTGCTGCGCGCCGCGCGGTCTTGAAAGAACTTCGCAGTGCTGAGAACGCAGAGTTTTTCAGCCACTGCGGTGGCCACAAATTGATTCAGGCTGATGCCTTCGGCGCGCGCCAAACGTTCGGCGGCGGTTTTGATGGAGCGGGGCAAGCGAAGTGGGTAAGTGGCCGTTTCAGTCATGGCTGCCATCTCCTTTTTGGGTCGTTGATCGAAGCAATTGCAAGGCATCGCGAGGCAGCAACAGTTGAATTCCAAACTCTTGCGGGGCCGAGCCGAAGTCTCTGTGATTGAAGCTCACGATGGCTTGGGCTTGCCCGTTCACTGCAGCCTCCAACACCATCTCGTCAGCTGGGTCGCGCAGGCGGGGACGCCACAGATAGTGAACTTCCACCGGCTCGAGCAAACCAGACAGTGAGTCTAAAAAGTCACCGATGACGGTGATTGACCACCCTGATGCCAACAAGTGCTCAGCACGGGTACAAGTCGCCTCGTACTCAACGAATAAAGCAACGCTACAAAGCAAGGCGATCTGACCAGCCTGCGCGGCACGAACCAACTCAGCCGAAGCCCCGCTAGGGCTGCGAACCGCAGCAACGATCACATCGGTATCAAAAACAAATCTCACATTGCAGATAATACAACACTACGGGCGATGTCACGACTCCGGAACAAGGTGATTTCGATTGACCGAAATTGCGCCTACAAACGGCAGTTGACCGCTTGGCTCTTTATAAGCATCTGATTTTGCTCAGTTTTTTAGCCTCCAACTCACTCACCCGTTTGGTGAAAGCCCTACGCCGCTCTGACTTCGTTCAACAAATCGGGATGCCGTTCCAGCACCTTGAGCAACTTGACCAAGGCCAAGGGCGGTTTGGTGTTTCCGTTTTCATACCGAGAAAACGCATTCACGCCCCCTCCAAAAATGTCCGCAGCCTCACGCTGATCCAGATCAAGCTTTTTGCGTACCTTGGCAAGGTAGCCAGGATTTACATAGGTGGCATTTACTTGCCTATGAAACGGGCCGATCAATTCGCTGTAGCGGTCGCCATTTTCACGGTTCAAAACAGCTTCGCCACATGCAGGGCAAAAATCGCCCGTCACTGCCCGAATGCTTGTATTTTTGCCCTTGTAGATGCAAGGCATATCGCGGGCGTCGTGGAACAGTTCGGCCGCTCCACAGCATGGGCATTTCATGTTCACAGCTCCTTGAATGAAACAATCAAAACATCATCAATGACAGTTAGTTTGATAGGACTGACGCAAAATTGTCCCAGCAAGGCGCAGTGAAGACGACAGTGCGAATAGCACGCCTAGGAGCTGCAAAGCGGCCAACCCCAGCCGAGGGATGGTTTGCCGCATCCTCAAAGATCTGGGGCTGGGCGACTGCATCCGTGTGACCGGGGGCCAGATTGCGTTAGCACACGGACGGCAAAGCTTGGGCAAGCGCGCAGCCGCACCTCACCGCAACCCTTCACATCCAGTTCCCCAACTTTGTCGGTGCCGCGCTGCACAACATCATGGAGCACCCCGCGCACCACCTCGACATGACCATCCCCCTCTACCAATTGAAAGCCGCCCAAAAGCAGCTAGACGCCCTCGTGCCCGGCCAAATCATCAAACGCCCATTCACATGGGCAGGCTACTGGCAAGTCGCACGAGTCTGCAAGCTCTTCGACCCAGAGACCGGGCAGTGGGTGCCGTTTCCGAAGGGCAAGTGATGCACAGTGTGTGAAGGGAAGCATCGGCAGATCACTACTATATTCATAGCAACAAATTCAATGAATTCGGTGACCAATCGATCATTTTCTTCAAAATTTGGCCAAAAACGGTGTTTGACGCCGCTCAACTCCTCGAACCAATCACTTTGTGGTCACCCGCGACACCTGCGTACGCAGCGACTACAGCCGAAAAGTCATGAATCGCATCCTGATTCCAATTCCCGTTGAAAACGATGACTTCGTTGCTTCGTCTTGCCGCGCCAAAGCACTGTCTGCGACTTTGCGACTTTTTCTCGCTTCCAATGGAAATTTGAATCAGAGACCCGCAGCGCGTCGCCGAGCGAGGGGTCCGAGCGCTCTAGCAACACTCTAGTAGCGCTCTTCAAGTTGATGACGGATGCGCAGGACACGAATCGCGCCATCCGGAAGCTCCCTGATCATGGCGAGGTAGCCACTCCGACCGAAGTCGATGATGACTTCTCTGGTGCCAACCCATTCTGGAACGCGCCGAAACCGCGCGGGCATGAACACCGCTTTGTCGAGCCCTTGTCGAATGCTGGCAATCGCCCGAACAGCGATATCGTGATCGTGATCGTGCTCAAGCAAAAATTGAGTCAGTCTTTCCAAGTCGCCGATGGCGGCCTTGGAGTAGCTTACTGATGGCATTGCGGGGTAGGAATGGGATGCGGCGTTGACAACGAATCCAACCAATTCATGACCTCGCTGTGCGTGACATGCGAGCCCGTTTCATCCATGTGGCGGTCGGCCTCCTGACAGCTTCTGAGCCACTCCATGCGCTCGCGCTTGCGGATGATCATTTCGCGGATGGCCTCAGTCGCGAGCGCTGAAGCCGAGCGCTTTTCGAGGCGTGCCAGCTCAGCGAGCGACGCGCGATCGGCGCTTGGCAGGCGAATTGACATGGGAAGTGTGGCGGTTGTCATGGCGGTAGATATAAAAATTCTGTAGTGCATTGTATGCAAGCAGACTACAAAATCAATCAATCAGCACAGCCACCTCGACATGACCACCCCCCTCTAGCAATTGAAAGCCGCCCAAAACCAACTACGCACCCTCGTACCCGGCCAAATCATCAAACGCCCATTCACCTGGGCAGGCGACTGGCGAGTCGCAAGAGTGTGCAAACTCTTCGACCCGGAGACGGGGCAGTGGGTGCTGTTTCCGAGGGGGTGAGAGATGCATCTTCTGTGAAGGGATGCATCGGCAGATCACTGCTATATTCATAGCAACAAATTCAATGAATTCGGTGACCAATCGATCATTTTCTTCAAAATTTGGCCGAAAACGGTGTTTG
>JANOPN010000030.1:0-7742 GCA_031421855.1 Comamonadaceae bacterium | reverse complement strand
CGCTTTTCGCCGACCCAGGGCACGGACACGGGCTTCAAGTTCAAGGGTTGAAAAGGGCTTGACCATGTAGTCGTCGGCCCCGAGATCCAGCGCGCGTGCTCGGTCTTCGGGTGATTCAACCGCACTCAGGATCAACACCTGTAGGTTACTGCCTCGGGCACGCAAACGCCGCAGCACCTCGAGCCCGTCGAGCCGGGGCAAGGCGATGTCCAGGATCAACAAATCAAGCGACGTGGAGGTCATCAAAGCCACGTCGGCTAAAGCGCCGTCGCCAACGTGGTCAACGACCGCGCCGGTCGCGCGAAGGGCGCTGAGAAGGCCATCTGCAATAACCGCGTCGTCCTCGGCGATCAGGATGCGCATGGTGATGCGGACCCCAATGGACTCATTTGGCCGCCGATGCGGCGGACGAACTCAGCACCGAACTGGCGCTGGGCTGAGCCGATTGTTGCGCTGCAGGTGCACTAGCCGGTGGCCTTGCTGGCAGCGATGATGGCGCGGCATGAACTGGCACGTCGTGCTTTTCTCCGGACATGTCGAGGGAGTCGCCCCCGATGCTGATGACCCACAAAGCCAAACCGGCAAAAACCACGAAACCGAGGGCAATTTTCCACATGTTTGATGCTCCAATTCGTATTCGAAAAAAAGGCGTACCAGCCGAGCGGCTCGTACGCCCGTCCGCATCGACCACGCTTGCGTGATCACCGCGTCGCAAACGCTCGCCTCAACGGTCCGCGTGAATGTCGTTGTCCTTGGTTTCTTTGAGGAAAATCATGCCAATGACCAAAGTGACGGCCGCGATCACAATGGGGTACCAAAGTCCGTAGTACATGTCGCCGTTTTGCGCGACCATGGCAAAGGCGATGGTCGGCATCAACCCCCCAAACCACCCATTGCCAATGTGATACGGCAAGCTCATTGACGTGTAGCGAATCCGTGTTGGGAACATTTCGACCAACAGGGCAGCGATGGGGCCGTAGACCATGGTCACGTAGATCACCAAAATGGTGAGGATCAAGACGATGGTGACCTTATCGACCTTGGCTGGATCGGCTTTAGCGGGGTAGCCCGCGCCTCGCAGCGCCTCGATGACTTCCTTCTTGAATGCAGCGACTTTGGCAATCGTATCGGCATCAAATTTGCTGTTCACGACCGTGCCCGTGGGTGCGGTGATCACACGTTCGCCGATTTTCACGCTCGCTGGCCCCGTGCCTGATTCGACGTTGGTGTAGCTCACCGAGTTTTGCGCCAAGAATCGTTTGGCGATGTCGCAAGACTTCACAAAGTCAATCTCGCGGGCAACCGGGTTGCCTTGGAACGAGCAATCACCCGCAGCGGCCGTGACGATGATTTTGTTTTTGGCCTGCGCGGCGGCCAAAGCCGGGTTGGCCGCTTGCGTCAATGCGTTGAACAATGGAAAGTACGTCAACGCGGCGAGTGCTAAGCCTGCCATGATGATCGGCTTGCGGCCAATTCTGTCGGACAGCATGCCGAACACGATGAAAAAGGGCGTACCAATCAACAATGAGATGGCGACCAGGATGTTGGCGGTGGCGTTGTCGACCTTGAGCGCTGTCGTCAAGAAAAACAAAGCGTAGAACTGACCGGAGTACCAAACCACCGCTTGCCCAGCGACTGCACCAAACAAGGCCAGCAGCACAAATTTGGCGTTGCGCCATTGGCCGAAGCTCTCGGTCAATGGTGCTTTGGAGGTTTTGCCTTCTTCTTTCATTTTCTTGAAAGCTGGGCTTTCGTTCATGCTCAGTCGAATGAATACGGACACGCCGAGTAACACGATCGACAACAAAAACGGAATGCGCCAACCCCAGTCAGCAAACGCCTCTTCGCCCAAGGCCGTTCGGGTGCCTAGGATGACCATCAACGACAAAAACAAACCCAAGGTAGCGGTGGTTTGAATCCATGCGGTGTACTCACCGCGTTTGCCGTGCGGAGCGTGCTCGGCCACGTAGGTGGCGGCACCACCGTACTCGCCGCCCAAGGCCAAGCCCTGCAAAATCCGCAGCGTAATCAGCCCGATTGGCGCGGCGATGCCAATTGATGCATACGAGGGCAGCATGCCGACGATGAAGGTCGACACGCCCATGATCAAAATGGTGATGAGAAACGTGTACTTGCGGCCAATCATGTCGCCCAAGCGGCCAAACACCAGCGCGCCAAATGGCCGAACAATAAAACCGGCCGCAAACGCCAGCAGCGCAAAGATGAACTGCGCGGTCGGGTCTAGCCCGCCAAAAAACTGTTTACCGATGATCACGGCGAGTGAGCCGTATAGGTAGAAGTCGTACCATTCAAAAACGGTGCCCAGCGATGAGGCGAAGATGACTTTCTTCTCCTCTCGCGTCATTGGCGCTGGGGCAGCTTTCGCTGTAGCGGTTGTGGCCATGCTCGGGTCTCCTGTGGTGTTTATCTGCTTCGAAATGAAGCGCGAGCAGCCTGATGGTGCCGAGTGGCACTGACCCAAACTTGACGGGTTTCTGACCTGAAACTGACCTGCCTAACCGCTCGTTTGGTCACTGGTGCGAACAACCCGCCCGAGCTGTGGGACGCTCAGCGCGCCTTTTTGGTCAGGGCAACAGCGAACGGGCGACCCGGGCGATCCGCGCCCCCTGAGTCGCGAAGTGCGGAGGCGATTTCTCGCGCTTTTGCGTCGATGATCGACGCGTCGACATGATCGGCCGCGGTGTTGCGCGTCATGCGCTGCGCGGTCTTCAGCCTCTCGAGCGCGCCGCTGAGGTCGAGTTCAAGCTTGTGTGCTTGAGCACGCGCCTCAACAGAGCGCAGATTTCGTCCTTGGGCTTCCCAGGCTTTTGCGAGCAGTCGCCAAGCGTAGGTGTCGCCTGGATGCTCCGCAACCCAATTTTGCAAACGCTCACTGGCCCGTGGCGCCAAGCCGGCATTGATTTGTGTGGCTGACCACGCCATCACGCTCGGGCGCCACTGCCCATGCGGGCTGGCTGGCCCGCGCGCATGTGCAAGCGCCGATTGCCAATTTGCCTGCTGGCCTTGGGCAATGGCTTGGTCGCGTGACAACTCATTTGCTGCGATTTCAATAGCAACATATTCAATAGAATCGGAGACCAAGAGCGGTTTTATCTCATGAAACCGCGTCCAAGCCTCATCAAATTCGCGTAATCGGTGGTGGGCCAGCATGCTTGTGTAAAGCGCACCCAATCGCCGCTCGGCTGGCAGGGCTTCAACGGTTGCTGCATTGCCCTCGGTCGCGAAAATCCGCAGTTGATCCAAGCTGTTGTCGGCCAGCACTTTGGCGCGAGCACTCATCAAGGTGTGCATCCCGGGGCCAATGGCTGGGTCACTGGCCAGCAAGGCCGACGTTTTGATGCCCTGTGGCGCGCCCGGGCCTGCTCTTGGGCCAGCTACCGCGCTGAGCATGACGTTGTTTGCGTCCAATTGCACACGCGACTGCACCTCTGCAATGCGCTCGGTGGTCAGCGGATGCGACCTCAAATACGGGAACGAGCCCGAATCAGCCAAACGTGTCGCGTTTTGAAGCCGCTCAAACATGCTGCGCATGCCTTGGGGCTCGAACCCTGCTTGAGTCAACACGTTAAACCCCACGCGGTCGGCCTCGCGCTCCATTTCGCGGCTGAAATTGAGTTGCAACTGCGCACCTGCAGCTTGGCTGCCGTACACGGTTGCGGCCACAGCATCAGCGCTGCGGGCCGCCAATACGCCCAGTAGCGTGGCAGCTAAAAGCAGCGGCTGTTGCTGGGTCTGTTTGGCGATGTTGCGGCTGATGTGGCGCTGGGTGACGTGGCTGATCTCGTGCGCGATGACGCTGGCAAACTCATCGCGGGTGACGGTCATTTTGAGCAGGCCCGCGTGCACGCCAAAGTAGCCGCCTGGCAATGCAAACGCATTGACAGTGCGGTCTTTGCCGATGAAAGCCCGCCACGCGAATCGCTCAGCCATGTCGGCGTCGAGTTCGCCCCGCTCGCGAGCCGCTGCGATCAGTGCAGCAAACACCCCGTCAACGTAGCTCTGCAAGAGCGGGTCGTCCAGCAGATCCGGGTCTCGCCACAGCTGTCGCGCGATGCTGTCGCCGAGTTTCCGCTCTTGCGCCAGCGGCATTTCGCCCGCGCCGCCCAGGCTGGGCAGGCCGCCCGCAGGTGTTTCCAGCGCCGCGTTGGCTGCATGAACAGCGGTCGATATCGGCGCCGCCATCAAGCTCGCCCATGCAGCAATCGCAATCAAACCGGGGCGAAATCGTGCAAAGACAGGCTTAGACATGGACAATTTGGCTAAAAGGAGTCAATTGGAAGGAAGCCTTGGACTTCGGCGGTTTTGGCATCAATCAGCACGGTCCAAAATGTCTTGCGGCCAACCATCGGAATGAATAGCAAACCCGATGCGCCAACGCCAGTGCTGGCCACGGTCGAATCAATGGCGCCTTTCTTCTCAGGAAAGCGCGCCAACAGGCTGGCCACGCTTTGCCCCTTGGCCAACACTTGCGGCGCAGCTTTTTCGTACGGCATCCACAACTCAGGTCGGGCGCTAAGTGACGTGCCAGACACCGCCTCAATCGTCATGTTGTATTCCTCGTCCGCATTGGCAAACGGCCGCAGCGCCAGCACCGAAGGGCGACCCCACGGGTAAGTGTGTGCGCCCATTTTGGCCTCCAGCGCCTCAGGCACGTCCAATGCGTGCACCACGCGAAAGCGGTTGTACTCAAACACCAAATGCACGGGGCGGGCGATGAACACCGTCCACAAACCGTACAGCAGCGCCGCGAGCTGAATGAAACCGATGATGCCCAGGTCGCGTTTGAGTTCGGCGCGGGGCTTGGCGCGGTTGAAAATTGCCAGCGTGATTAGCGGCCCCAAAATCACGTCAACCGTGACCACCAACAAAAACAGCTCACGCCCGCTGGAGATCTCGCGGTACGGATACGGATACCAAAGTGCAAAAACCAATAAGGCTGAAAGCGCCGCAATGCCTAAGCTGATGCACAAATGGATGCCTGCTGCGCGCAGGCGCACGGGCCACTCCATGCCGATTTTGGGTGTGGGTGGGTTGGGGGTCGGCAAGGCGGCGGGTTGGTTGATCGTGGGGTCAATCATGGTCGTATGATGAAGTGAGCAAGTCAAAGTTCTGTAAAGCGTTGCGCAATCGCTGGCATCGCAATTTTGACCTTTTTTTACCCACCCCAAGCCATGTCGTCAAACCTCAACCCCACGATTCAGCAGTCTCCTTTGAGCCACTTCGACGCACAGGGCCAAGCCCACATGGTTGATGTGGCAGCCAAACCCGCCACCCACCGCCGGGCCGTCGCCGTGGGCCGAATCGAGATGCAAGCCGCCACGCTGGCCTTGATTGAGTCAGGCACCGCCAAAAAGGGCGATGTGCTGGGCATCGCCCGCATTGCCGGCATCATGGCGGCCAAGAAAACCAGCGACTTGATCCCGCTTTGTCACCCCTTGGCTTTGACCCGGGTCACTATCGAATTCGCAGCAACAAGCCCAATGGATTCCGTGACCAAGGCCGGATTTGACTCTAAAAATGCCCATTTCATCAGTTGCACAGCCGTTGTCGAGACCGTCGGCCCCACCGGCGTTGAGATGGAAGCCCTGACCGCCGTCAGCACCGCCTTGCTCACCATCTACGACATGTGCAAAGCCGTTGACCGAGGCATGCTACTGGGTGGCATCACCCTGGCCGAGAAAGTCGGCGGCAAGTCCGGGCATTTTGTGAATGGCGCGGTGGTTTGACGTGGGTGAGCAAAAGCGGATATTCATCTTGGCTGGCCCCGATGGCGCGCGGAAAACCACTTTCGCAAGCGATTTCTCCCCCAAGGGGCGGACTGCCTGCGCTTCATCAATGCGGATCTCATCGCGGCGGGCTTGTCGCCGTTCGCTGTGGCACGAGTTGCTTACCGGGTAAGTCAAGGCGGGCATCACATACCTGAAGACGTGATTCGCAGGCGGTTCGAAGCAGGTCAAAGAAACTTCTTTCAACGCTATCGAAGCGCAGTTGATGCTTGGCGTTTGTACGACAATTCAAGCGAGGAGCTGATTTTGGTTGGCTGCGGAGAGCTCAGATGAATGCACATGACGCGGCTGATTCGCGTGCGATAAGCTTGAACGACTCGATGGCAGCGTTGAGGCGTGCAGCCCAAAGCGCCCGTGACTTGGCGATACAAACCAACACCGGAATCGTCATACAAATCGACGGCAAGATTGTCACGGTCTCTGCGCAAGAGTTGCGCGCGCAACGAGATTGCGCCGCTGCTCAACCTAAAACCTTGGCGAGCGCCGCTCCTTGAGGCTTGCCACGCCCTCCAGCACGTCGGGGCCGGCGAACCCCATGAACTCCAAAGCTAGGCTGGCGTCAAAAGCGGGTCCCGCCGTTCGCAGCCAGTTGTTGAGGGCGTATTTGGTCCACTTGATGGCCGTTTGTGAGCCCAGCGCCAGTTTGTCAGCCACGGCGTAGGCGCGTGGCAGCAGCTCGGTTGCGGGCACGGCCAACGACACCAAGCCGATGCGCTCGGCCTCGGCGCCACTGATCGGCTCGCAAGTCAGCAAGTAATACTTGGCCTTTGCCATGCCGCACAAGAGCGGCCAGACTACCGCCGCGTGGTCGCCTGCAGCCACGCCCAGGCGGGTATGGCCGTCGACGATTTTGGCGTCGAGCGTGGCAATCGAGATGTCAGCCAGCAAACCTGCGACCAAGCCTGCGCCCACAGCCGGGCCATGCATGGCGCTCACGATGGGTTTGTCGCAATTGATGATGTTGTAGACCAAGTCGCGCGCTTCTTTCCATACGCGGGTGCGGGTGGCAAAGTCTCGCGCCATGTCTTCAACCAAACCCAGGTCGCCCCCGCCTGAGAAGCCCATGCCGTCGCCGCGCAACACGGCCACGCGCACGCTGTCGTCGTCACTCACATCGCGCCAAATGCGCGTCAACTCGCTGTGCCCGACATGCCCGGCAGTCGGCAATTTGCCGTTGCCACCAGCCACGTCAGCCCGCATGCGAATGTCCAGCACGCCGTTGGCGAGCCGGTTGATGGCAAGTGTTTGGTAGCGGGCGTAAACCTTGTCGAAGTGGGTATCGACGTGATTCGATTCGACAGGGTTTGTATCAGGTGTGCTCATGCCCATTAGTTTCGCAGCAGTTGGATAAGTTTGGCAAGTGGGCGTTGTCGCACGACACTTGCGCTTAATCCGTTTAGCCCTCACCGTGAAAGCCCACCATGACCCAACTTGCCACCCAAGACCGTTTGCCCAACCCCTATCGTGACGAGCTGAGTGTGGTGGGGGCTGCGCTCACTCACTTACAAGGCGCAATGGATTGGCCCCGTGTGGTGGTGGCGGCCACGCCTTGGGTGCAGTCGGTGCGCGACAACCCGCCGCCGTTTTGGGCAATGGAGAGTTTGCTCAAGGAGTACCCGATTTCGAGCGCCGAAGGCTTGGCCTTGATGCGGCTGGCTGAGGCGCTGCTGCGCATTCCGGATACGCAGACGGCTGTGGCGTTGGCGGCTGATCAGCTGGGGCGCGCGGATTTCTCGGACGACAAGTCAGGTGTCATGGCGGTTTTGTCGCAGCAAGCGCTGAGTTTGAGCAAGCGGTTTTTGCCGGATGGCACAAATGGGGGTTCAGGCGGCGGACTGCTTGGGCGACTGGGTGCCAACACGGTGGTTTTGGCCACCATGCGCGCCGTGGCCTTGCTGGGTAAGCAGTTCGTGCTCGCCGAATCGATCGAAGCGG
>JANOPN010000029.1:0-9143 GCA_031421855.1 Comamonadaceae bacterium | reverse complement strand
GATCTGGCCTTTTTTTTGGCCGGTTCTCAGGCTAGCCCGCATATTTCACCGTGACGGCATCCTGCGCGCCCCGCAGCGGGATGCAGCGGCGAGCCGCATGCCTTGCAGGGGCTCAATGCCCCTGCAAGGCAGGCGGTGCGGCGCGGCGCCCGCCGCGGGGATGCGATGGGTGCCGAGTGTTTTTGCGACCGTACAAATTGGATTTGATAGAAATGGCCACGTTTGCCTCGACAAAACGCCGCAAAAACACGTTCACGGTGAAATATGCGGGCTAGCCCCGCACCGCATCGCAACCCATGTTTGCCAGCGCGTCCGCCCGCTCATTGCCGGGGTCGCCGGCGTGGCCTTTGACCCAACGCCAACTGATCTTGTGCGGCCCGCTGTGCACCAGCGCGTCCAAGCGCTGCCACAAATCGACGTTTTTCACCGGCTCTTTGCTGGCAGTCTTCCAGCCGCGAGCCTTCCAGCCCGGCAACCACTCCTGAATACCTTTAAGCACGTACTGGCTGTCAGCAAAAACCGTCACGGCGCAGGGCTTTTTGAGGGCTGCAATGCCCTCAATCACAGCCATCATCTCCATGCGGTTGTTGGTGGTGAGCCTCTCCCCACCCGACAACTCTTTCACCGCGCCACCCGACTGCATCACCACACCCCAACCGCCGGGGCCAGGATTGCCCTTGCAAGAGCCGTCGGTGTAGAGTGTCACAAGGGTGAGATCGGGGTTAGGTTGAGTCATGGCTCGATTATTTCATTAGGACTTACGCAAAACCGCCCCAGCCGCGTTGCAGCTCCTAGCCCGCATATTTCACCGTGACGGAATCCAGCGCGCCCCGCAGCGGGATGCAGCGTCGTGCCGCATGGCGCGTCAGGGGCTCAATGCCCCTGCAAGGCAGGCGGCGCGGCGCGGCGCCCGGTGCGGGGATGCGATGGATGCCGAGTGTTTTTGCGACGGTACAAATTGAATTTGATAGAAATGACCGCGTTTGCCTCCACAAAACGCCGCAAAAACACGTTCACGGTGAAATATGCGGGCTAGCCGTGCTATCGGCACTGTCGTCGTCACTGCGCCTTGCTGGGACAATTTTGCGTAAGTCCTATTCATGCCAAAATCGCGCCTCGAAGGCTATCAAAAATCATAGCAACAAGCCCAATGAATCCGGTGACCAAGGGCTAATTTCTCATTCAAAATCATGATTTCGATCCAAATTCGCCGTTTTCAAGCCGCTGATGCGCCCGCGCTGGGCGCCGTCTTTCGCAGCGCGATCTTGGGTGCCACGCGCCACTACAACATGGCCCAGCGCCGAGCTTGGTCTCGCGTGGATGCATGGGACGACGCCCATTGGCTCAAGCGCGTCACGGGCATCCAGCCTTGGGTGGCTTGGGACGGTGATCAGGCGGTTGGCTACGCCGATGTGCAGCCCAGCGGCCTTTTTGATCACTTTTTTGTGGCTGAGGGGGCCAGCGGCAGGGGCGTTGGCAAGGCGTTGATGGCGCATGTTCTTGCCCACGCGACCACGCTGGGGCTGGGTGAGCTTCACACCGAGGCCAGTCGCAACTCCCAAGGCTTTTTTGCGCGATATGGCTTCGTACCCAAAACCTTCAAAACCATTGAGGCCGCAGGCGTGGTCATGGATCACACCTTGATGGTTCGATCGGCAACACCACCTTCCCCCAAGCGACACAAGCGACACACGCAACACTTCGCGCCCCAGTGGTCGTTTTCGCCTTGCGCGGCGCATGATTTTGAAGCCGTGCTTGCGCTGCGCATTGCGGCGATGCGGCCCAGTTTGGAGCGATTGGGGCGTTTTGACCCGCAGCGAGCTCGGGAGCGATTGCTGGCTGGCTTCGAGCCAGCGCATGGGCAGCACATCGAAGTGGCTGGCCAGCGAATGGGGTTTGTGACGCTCAAACCACCCACCCAGTCCGATCCACACTTGCGCCTAGAACACTTGTATCTGCACCCCGATGCCCACGCCTCGGGTGTCGGGCGCGCGGTGTTGGCGCAGTTGTGCTCCGACGCGGATGCCCAAGGGCTGGGCATCAGCGTCGGCGTGCTCGACCAAAGCCCTGCCCTGCGCTTTTATCTCCAAGCGGGCTTTGTTTGCGTCGCCCAATCAGAGTTTGACTGGGAACTGTCGCGCCCCGCGACTGCGGGCGGCTGAAGTCCCGATTTGAATGCAGACTTGACGACAGATCGGCCTGACCAGATACATACCTCAGACCGAAATGGCCGTCTTCCCAGCGAAGGCTGGGATCAAGTGGCAGTTTGCTCGCGGACCGAGCCCGCCTGGACTCGATGCCCTCGCGGGTCTGCCAACCACCCTCGCAGACCAAAACCGAAGGTTTGGCCTCCCAATGGACAATCTCGGTTTATCGTCTCCAACCGCCTTCGCCTCAAGGCGTGTCCGTCGATATCGAAGCCGTGCGGAGAACTTGCCGTTTTGGAACAGCGCGACGATGGCGGCTATGTGGCCATCCGAGATCGCAATTTCTGCCGTACCCTCACGGGTGCTCCACGACCTAACTCATGCTGTTACTTCAAGTTTTCTTAAACGTCGGCGTCACCGTCGTCGCGCTCATTGTTGGCGTGCTGCTTGTGCGGGAGATCATCTCGGGGCGACGATCACAACCGATGTGGTTGCTCCTGGCCATGGTGTTGTCGGTGGGCTTGGGGTACCTCTGGTTTTTGCCATCGCCGCTGGCACTTCCGTCAGTCTTGCGCAACATCGCGCGCGCGCTCAGCGTGATGTCAGTGGGGCTTGCTTGGTGGTTCGCGGCCTCGTTGCTCGACGATCGCTTTCGGATCGGCGTCGTGCAATGGCTGGGCCTGATCGCTGCATCGGTCTTTCCGACCTACTACTTTTTGCACTCGCTGGGCGTAACGGTGCAGGCGTGGCCGAGTTGGATGCTGGGTTTTGGCATTTTGCCGCCGCTGATTTTGTGCATTCACATGCTTTGGCTGGCAATCGTCGGGTTTCGTGAAGACTTAATCGAGCAACGGCGCCGGTTTCGGCTTTGGATTGTCGCGGTGATTGCTGTCGCGGTTTTGGTGTCCTTGTGGTCGGAAGAGATGGGCAACCCGCAACTGGGCGGCGTCGTGCGCGCACTTTTTGGGTTTTGCGCAGCCTTGTTGGTGCTCTTTTGGCTGGTTCGGCTGTCGCACGAAGCCTTGACTTTTGAGTCGACCGACGACAACAGGCGGGTCGCGCCGGTTGCGCAATCCATTGATCCGCGCGACCGATCTGCGCTTGAGAGGCTGCACGTTGCGATGGCGGTTGATCAGGAATTTCTCGATCCTGACTTAAGCCTCGGCAAGCTGGCTGCGAAGGTCGGCATTCCAGAGCACCAATTGCGAGCGCTGATCAATCGCGGGCTTGGACACCGCAATTTCTCTTATTACGTCGCCGGGTTTCGGGTTTCGTTCGCGAAAGTCGCGCTTGCGGACGCAGACAAATCAAGGCAGCAAATTCTTCGCATCGCCATGGACGCAGGTTTTGCTTCGCTTGCGACGTTCAACCGCACTTTCAAATCGATCGAGGGGGTAACGCCAAGCGATTACCGCAAAAACGCGCTCGAAAACCCAACAGTTACCCCTCAAAACTGAAAATCTTTGCTCAATTCATGATTTGAGCAAAGGAATTCGGATTCGACGCGCCCCCAAGCTCGGCCTGCCTAGACTTCAATCCACAACGCTTTGGTTGTGGATTGAATCAGGAGACGCTATGAAATCGCGGTTGAAATGCTTGGTGTTGGCCTTGACAACCTGGACGGCGGCCACCTTGCCCGTGGCTGCGCATGCGACATGGAGTGTTGTCGCGGTCGACGCCCAAACCGGCGAAGTCGGCGCAGCAGGCGCCACCTGCGGGGCCGATGTTGCCGTGATCGCCCGGGTCGTCCCAGGCAAAGGGGCCGTCGTTGCTCAAGGGTTAACCAGCGACCAAGCCCGCGATCACGCAAGCACCATGATTCGTGGCGGCAGCCCAGCCGATGCAGTCATCGAGGCGATCACGTCGCCGAACGTCGACGACAGCTTCTTCATCGTCCGACAACTCCGTCAGTACGGCGTCGCCGTGCTTCGAGACGGCAAACCGTCCGTTGACAGCTTCACCGGCTATTTGACAGCGAACTCGCGCGGCGCTGGAACGGCGACAGGCGTCACTGTCCAGGGGAACATGCTGGCAAGCGAAGATGTACTCAACAACTCGCTCGCCGCTTATGTGAACACGCCAAAAGCTTGCGGGTTGGCCATTGCCTTGCTCAACGCGTTAGAGGCCGGTTCGCGCCACGGGGGCGACTCGAGATGCTCGGCAGAGCAAAGCGCGCTGTCAGCGTTCTTGATCGTTGCCAAACCGAACGATCCCCCAGCCGCACTCACCATTCGCTTGATCGCCCCCAACCAAAAAGCAGGCGGAGCAAACCCCGTGCTGCAGCTGCGCGACCCATTGCGCAAACGGCTGGCCGAGAAATCAATGCTTCAAGACGGCTGTTTGCCTTGAACCTACACAGTTTGCACACGAAGCGACCCCGAAATTTATTCAAACTTCATAGCAACGAACTCAATAGATACGCAGACCAAGTGCCAAAAAGTCATCAAATTTGGCCCAAAATGCTCTAAAACCCCCTCAAATCAACACCGTGTCGCACTGCTCGGGCTCATGGCGTTCTCAAATTGAACGCTGACGGGTTTGCCGATGAAGTCACGCTGAGCACCAACTCCAAGCCATCAAGCCCAAGCCATACGCGTGGTGTACATCTCTCATTGCTTGCGCTTGGCGTCCGGACGGTGGAACCAGCTTCGCTCAAACGTTTACGAGCAGACGCGCTTCCGTGATAATCTGCACTCCATGAACCAAATTTCTGTTTCTGATATTTTGGAACTGCCTGTGCAGGAGCGCATTCAGCTCGTTGAAGTGATTTGGGAGAGCATTGCCGCCTTTCCTAACGACATCGAGGTGTCACCTGAGCTAAAGACCGAGCTCCAATCGCGTTTGGCCGACTTTGAGCGAAACCCAGAGGCCGGTTATTCTTGGGATCAGGTGAAGGCACATCTGAAGAGTGGCTCGTGGCGTACCGCTTAAAGTTTTCTGGTCGGGCCGTTCGCGAAATTGGTGAAGCAATCGATTGGTATGAAGGCCAAATTCAAGGGCTAGGCTCTGAATTTGAGTTGGCTTTTGAACTTCAGCTTAAGCGCCTCGTGCAAGTTCCTCTGTCGTACACAGAAATTGCCCCGCGCGTACGCCGCACACTTTTGCCGCGGTTCCCATACGGTGTCTTTTACACGGTCGAGAACGATCTAGTTCAGGTGTTGGCCGTCATTCACAATGCGCGGAATCCTCGACGTTGGCCGAATGAACGCGCGCGATAGTTGGTCACTCCACCGGACACTTTGCGTCGGTGAATTCTGCAGTTCCAAGTCAGCCGAGCTGTGCGATGACAAAAGGCACACAACAGCATCAATGTGCTATCGACATCGCCCAAACAGATCGACGTGCGATGTGACATCGCACAGCCCATCAAGGAATTCAATCGAACCCGGGTTGCCGAGACTGGATCTACGCTGCTATTTTTCGCAATGCAAAACTTGCCCCCAAAAACTGGGCAAAGACATGGCTGAATTGACAAAGTTTTGGCAGCTTCAGGAGTTGAGTCAAAAACAACTCCAATGGGTTCATTGCGCATCAATTCAATGACTTTTCTGCACTTGGTCGCCGGATTCATTGGGTTTATTGCTATCAATTTCGCGAAATCACTCGGCACGTCATCAACCATGCCATTCGCGCCGTCATTGCCGCGAAGGGGGCAATCCAGGTTGATGCCAGCACCTTGCAGATTGGCAGATGCCGGTTTGCGTGATGGTTGGGGGGCAGTTCAACGCAGAGGCGCTGAGGGCGCAGAGAGTTCTGGAGAGGGTTTTTGGGATTTCCAGTGCTTTTTGGCACTTGGTCACCGGATCCATTGAGTTTGTTGCTATCAATTGTGGTTAGATCCGAAACCATTCAAACACCAATCTATTGACCAAAAACCGGACTTGGCAACTTCTGCCCTTCAAATTTTAGACTCGACCCCATCTTCTGCTCCACGGTGCTCAGACTGCAATTCAGGTAAAGAATGCGCTCGCGAACTTGATCCAACAATCGGGTCGATTTGAGGGGGATTGGGACGCCTGCTGACCTGCTGGGTTTCATCGCTAGAATGAAAACTGTATTTTTATACAGTAAAATCAATTTTTTTTTCTATCAATGGCTTATGATCGTTCGAATGAACTATATCAACTGCAACGCCCGGAATATTTCGCAGGTTTTGCGGGGGACATTACGTTATGGCGCACTAGATACGAGGACAGCATGACCGCCGACGAATACAGAAAGCAGTTTGCAGCCAATGTGATAACGCCGAAGGACTTCACCAGTTTCGCAGACAGGGCAATCGTCACTGCGCTCGACACAAGAAAGTTTGAAATTTCTCTCTACTGGCAGCAGACCGCCTACCTATGGGTCATGATCGCCGCAGCATTTGCGGGCTATTTTGCCGTGGATGCTGATAAGAAGCCGCTTGCCGCTCTTTGCCTCGCATGTGTTGGGTTCGTACTTAGTGTCGCGTGGTATCGCCTAAACCAAGGAAGCAAGTTTTGGCAAGAGAATTGGGAGCAACACGTCGCTCTGCTTGAATGTGAACACTTTGGACCGTTGTTCGGAGCCGTGATTCATCGCGATTCAAAACCACTTTTCGGTGTCATTTCGCCATCGGTTCCGATTTCCGTCACCAAGGTAAACCTATTGGTACGTGTGTACGTGGCGTTCGTTTGGCTCGCTTTGATCGCGTTTCAAGTTTGGCCCTTAAGACTCGAGGCGCCAGTGGATTGGTTTGCGGTAGTCATAGTGAGCGGCTCCGCGATAGCTTCATACGGTCTTTGGCGCAAGGTTGACACAAAGACAGGTTCAGGAGGCGTTACCCTGACTAAGATTGATGCACCATAACAGGTCACTCAACCGGACAAAAAAGGGCAGCTCGTCACCGTGCCTCGTTGGGTTCTTGGGTGAGCCCTTTTTTGCCGGTGACCTCCAACGTTAGGCCTCATTCAAATACCACTTGCCCATCATGTCTGACTTCTCCAAACGACATGGCTACCATCGCCTGAACGAAGCCGAGATCACGATCCGCGAGGACGCGCCTCGCCAGCTGCGTGGAGTGCTCGTCCTGCTGGCCTACGACGCGGGCTACCGTCCGAAGACATTGCGCGAACTGGTCTGCAAGGTTCTTAAAGTTAGCCCCGAAGGTGACAACTGGTCCGAATACCCGAATATCGATACCGAGGTGCGAAATCTCTTGAAAGAGTGCGCTTGGTACCGGGTCTATGACGTGATCGAGGCCATTGCCGGCCAGGTTCCCGATCCATTGAAATTCGAGACTGAAATCAACGAGTACTTCGCCGAGCAAGGTATTGGCTGGAAACTTGACGAAGCAGCCATAACCGTTCGTGGTCCACACACACTTGAACGCTCGCTAACTGAAACCGGTGACGCACTAAAGGATGCTGGATTGCCTACCGCTGCGAACGAACTTCGCGAGGCCGTATCAGACCTCTCGCGCCGTCCAACGCCCGACGTTACGGGTGCCATCCAACATGCGATGGCATCACTGGAATGTGTCGCACGCAGTGCCTGCCGCGACGAGAAGGCAACGCTTGGCGACATCATCAAACGACACGGAAATTTGATCCCTCGCCCTCTTGACGAAGCGATTACCAAGCTTTGGGGTTTCGCTTCAGAGAATGCACGGCACATCCGCGAAGGGCGCGAACCCACCTACGCGGAGGCTGAGTTGGTGGTTTCGGTGGCCGCGGCGACTGGAAACTACCTCGCGCGCAAGAATGAGGCCTAACGAATATGGTTAGATCGCGCTTGCCGCGATCTGAACCGGTTGTGGGACAAGCCTGGTTTTGTGGTGGCAAGTTTTCTGGAAATAGCTTTTGCATTTGCACCGTGTGCCGACGACCTGGGAGGATTCCCGTGAGCGTCGTGTCGGTACTTCGTGCCGTCATTTCAACAAAGTCAGTGGTGCCAGGTCTTGCATTCACACATCTCCGCTTGTTTTGACATCTGGCTTCACTCCATTAGTTATATCAACGTGCCCAATGAATTCACTTATCAAGGTTCCAAAAGCACTTGAACACGTCATCAATCGCCCTCTTCAGGGCTCTCTGCGCCTCAGCGCCTGAAGCGTTGGACTGCCCCTGCCGAAACCATAGAACATCAGCCGGAGACAAACCCAGATTGACGCCTTCGACTGAGTCCGTGGACCAGAGGTCGTTTTGACGTGATACCTGGATTCAACAAACCCCTGCAGCGTCACATCAGCACGATGTCGTACTGCTCTTGGCTCATGGCGTTCTCAGATTGGAGGCTGATGGGTTTGCCGATGAAGTCAGATAGGCCTGCGAGGTGTTGGTTTTCTTCGTCGAGCAGGGTTTCAACGACTTTGGGGTTGGCGATGACGCGAAACTCTCTGGGGTTGAATTGGCGGGCTTCGCGCAAGATCTCGCGCAAGATGTTGTAGGCGACCGTTCGGGCGGTGTTGACTTGCCCACGCCCTTGGCAGGCCGGGCACGGCTCGCACAATTGGTGCGCGAGCGACTCACGGGTGCGTTTGCGGGTGAGTTCGACCAAACCCAGCTGCGAAAACCCGCTGACCGATGTTTTGACGCGATCTTTGGCGAGCTGCTTGCGAAACTCAGCCAAAACCGCGTCTTGGTGGTCGCTGCGTGTCATGTCAATGAAGTCGCAAATGATGATGCCGCCCAGGTTGCGCAGGCGCAGTTGGCGTGCGATGGTGTGCGCAGCCTCCAAATTGGTCTTGAATATCGTGTCGTCGAAGTTGCGCGCACCGACAAAGCCGCCGGTGTTGACATCCATCGTTGTCAGGGCTTCGGTTTGGTCGATGATCAAGTAGCCGCCCGACTTGAGGTCAACCCGCCGACCCAAGGCTCGGTTGATCTCTTCGTCGATGTTGCACAAATCAAAAATCGGTCGCTCGCCTTTGTAGGCTTGCACGCGAGCGGCCATTTGCGGCGTGAACTCGTGAGCGAAGGCTTGCAGACCCACAAATTGCTCTTTGGAGTCAATTTGGATGCTTTGGGTCGTGTC
>JANOPN010000028.1:0-3837 GCA_031421855.1 Comamonadaceae bacterium | reverse complement strand
GCCAGAGGCTCCAGCCGCTTCCACTCCAGCAGCTCCAGCTGTCGTGGCGCCTGTTGCTCCAGTCGCTATACCACCAGCAGCCGCTCCCGCTGCACCTAAGTCAACCGTCGAAAAAGTCACCTTTGCAGCTGACTCGTTCTTTGACGTGAACAAATCGGTTGTCAAAGCCGAAGGCAAAGCGAAGATGGACGACCTGGTGTCGAAAGTCAAGAACGTCAATTTGGAAGTCATCATCGCCGTCGGCCACACCGACTCTGATGGCGGCGACGCAGCCAACCAAAAATTGTCGGTTAGTCGTTCGGAAGCCGTCAAGGCCTACTTGGTGTCAAAAGGCATCGAGAAGAACCGCATCTACACCGAAGGCAAAGGCGAGAAACAGCCAGTTGCTGACAACAAAACCAAAGAAGGCAAAGCGAAAAATCGCCGCGTCGAAATTGAAGTTGTGGGTACCCGCACCGTTTCGAAGTAATCTTCGCGACGACCGAAAAAGCCCCGCTCGCGGGGCTTTTTCCATGGTGTCGTCGTTTTTTTACAGCCCGAACTCACTCGATTCATGACGAATCAAACAATGGAGCAAACAAGTCGCGTTGCCGTCGGGCTGTTGCTCAGCTTGGCAGTTGCATTAGCACATGGGCGTGAAGACAAATTTCCAGCGCAGGATGCTTGTTCGCCAACAAGTCGCCCACAGCTGAATGTTTGGCTATCCCCCCGAATGCCCTATTCAATGAGCGAATGGCCTCGCATGCACGCCGTGGCTCAATCGCTCGGGTTTGCTGTCGTTGTTCATCGCGACTCAAGGGTCACTTCCGACGAATGGCAAGCGGCGACCGTTGCCACGGGCTGGCCAGCTGAGCTGAAACACGCCGCGTCGGCACCAACGGCGTGTACATCGACCACATCTGCGTTGAATCGAGCCGCTGTCGATCATTTTCCGACAGCAATCGTCGTCAATGGTCATGGCGTCCACCCATGGCCGATTCAAGGTGTGATGCCAGGCCATGCTTGGCGCGCCGCCCTTCAACATCGCCTCAAATCCACAACCGACAGTCCTTCGGCGTGCATCGAACCGGTGCAATACTTGGCACTTGACGGCGACAACCCGCAGTCTGAGCTTGGCAGCTACGAGCGAGTCAGCCCTGATGGCAGATTCATTTTGCGCTCGTTCTCCGGCGCGAAGGTCGGACAGGTCAGCCTTGTGGAGTTGCCAGACAGCAGCGGACCACAAAGACTCAAACGTCACGTCACGCCGCTTCGCAACGAAGCCTTCCCGGTGCAAGGTAGCTGGCGATTTTTGGTCGATATCGATGGCGCGCACCACCGATTCGCCGATGTGCTGCGATTTGGAGCTTCAGCCAAACCGCTTTTTCGCGCAGGTATGACTGGGTTTTATGCTGCGGCAAGTGAATTGACACAAAGCACCAGCTCCACGACCGTGTACATCCGTTCGCTCAGCTGGCCACAGGGCAACCCAAACGGCCCCGGCGGCGATGGTGACGATGCCGCTGTCGGACCGCTTCAAGCCCGCACGGTCGCCATCGAAGACGATTGGCCAAAAAGTAATTCTGTACGCGTTGTGAAAGACACTGGCGCTCAGTTCATTTGCACAAACCGCAGCGCAGTCGACGGTGAGATTTATGCCTTGCCGATGATTTCAGTCGACGGATTTGAGTTTTCTGCTGTGCCGCAGAGCCCGCACATCGGACAACCCAGCATGCGAAGCTATGCTTTGGCGCGCGAACCCATGTCGACCCATCACCCATGCGCTTTGACGCACGACCTCGCGCGAGCGCCGTCCAAAGCTGTATTCGGGTTTGGCTCGGGCACACAAGCCACGTCGCTCATGGCCTTTACCGACAACGGCCAAGTCAAGATCCTCGATCGACAACTCAATGAATCGTTCGCATTGCCTGTGTCCCGGCGCGACGTGCTAGCCAGCGCATTCCCAGGCATCACCGCCGATGGCCGAGTCATCTTCGCGGCGACTTGGCGTGACTGTGAACAAACCACCTGCGCCACCCAAGCGGGCTATGTGATCGCCGACCCCAATCAAATTCCCCAACGTTTGACCGCGATGACCAGCAACGGACACCCAGTACCCAGCTGCATCACGACAACGCAAGTTCGCGCCGCGAGATCCCGATTTGCCAGCTTCCACCAGCTCGAAGAATCACCGCCCATGGGACAATCCAGTCCATGACGGCCTCACCTCAAGCACGCACCAACACCGAAAACGTCGACCCAAGCGAAATCGCGAAATTCAGCGAATTGGCTCACCGCTGGTGGGACATTGAGGCAGAATTCAAACCACTCCACGCCATCAATCCGATTCGATTGCGCTGGATAGAACAAATGACAGGTTTGCTGGATTCACGCCAAGTTTTGGATGTCGGCTGCGGTGGTGGCATCTTGGCTGACAGCATGGCGCGTACAGGCGCAGTGGTTTTGGGTATTGATCTGTCGTCAAAAGCACTTAAAGTTGCTCAACTGCATGCGATTGAAGCCGAAACGCCCTGCATTCAATACCGAGAGATCAGCGCAGAAGCGCTTGCGGATGAGCAAGCTGCCCGTTTTGATGTGGTGACTTGCATGGAAATGTTGGAGCACGTGCCCGATCCGGGCAGCGTCGTGGCTGCGTGCAGCCGGCTGGTCAAGCCCGGCGGCTGGGTGGTGTTTTCGACCATCAATCGAAACCTCAAGTCGTGGCTCATGGGCATTGTTGCGGCCGAATACATCTTGAAAATGGTGCCAAAAGGCACTCACGAATACGCAAAACTCATCACACCCGCTGACCTCACACAAGCCTGCCGAGACAATGGCCTGCACATCCGAGGCGCAACTGGGCTTCACCACAACCCGATCACCGGTCGTTTTTGGCTCGCACCTGACGCATCGGTCAACTACATGCTGGCCACGCAAAAAAGCCACTGAAACCACCCATGGGTAACCCTTGAACGCACTACGAAATTTTCGTCCAGCGGCCGTTTTGTTTGACTTGGACGGCACCTTAATCGACTCCGCGCCCGATCTCGGTGCGGCAGCGAACCGCATGCGCCAGCGTCGCGGCCTCGCGCCATGGCATTTGAGCCGCTACCGGGCCATGGCTGGTGCGGGTGCGCGCGGCATGCTCAATGTGGCATTTGGCATCAAGCCCGGCATGCCCGGCTACGCCAGCTTACGCGAAGAGTTTTTTTTGCAATACGAGAGCGCCCTACTTGACCACACACACGCTTTTGATGGTGTTGAGGCCATGCTGGCTGCGCTGGACGCAAACGGCATTCGCTGGGGCGTGGTGACTAACAAGTCAGAGCGCTTTGCCAAACCGATTCACGCGCAGTTGACGCTATTGGCCCGGTGCGCGGCCATGGTGGGTGGTGATACGACAGCGCACGCCAAACCACACCCCGCGCCGGTGCTGGAAGCCTGTCGCCAGTTGGGGGCGCAACCAGCCGCCGTGTTGTACATCGGCGACGACGAACGCGACATCGCCAGCGGCAAAGCCGCTGGCACACGCACGGCAGCCTGCACTTGGGGATACTTAGGAAAAAACAACGATGTGGCCAGTTGGCATGCGGACGCGGTCATTGCCCATCCGAACGAGGTTCGTTTTTGACTCTTATTTTTATCCTGAATCCGTGACCCAGCCCCTCATTTCTCCCATATTCCCTATTGAAATCAATGACTTATTCTATTTCCACATCGATAAGATATCAATTATCCAAGGCCAGTTGGAGATCGACTTGATCACCTCGGGGGTATTTTCCATTGCAAGCAAACCCATCTCCAAGTCGTCTTCGAGTGCGTCAAGGCTGGCGAAGACCTTGTTGTGGAAACACTTTT
>JANOPN010000027.1:0-8237 GCA_031421855.1 Comamonadaceae bacterium | reverse complement strand
TAGCCTGCGATGCCATTGAAAAAATCCTCTAAGCGCTCGGCAACCGGTGCCATCCTCAGCGCCACGCAAATCGCGCTGCAGTTCGATGTCCGAGGTTTGATCGCCGGTGTTGACGAAGCCGGGCGCGGCCCGCTGGCTGGTCCGGTCGTCGCAGCGGCGGTGATCTTGAACGACTTGGCACCGATCAAGGGCGTTGGTGACAGCAAAACCATCACAGCCCTGCGCCGCGACAAGCTCTTTGATGAAATCATGGCTAAAGCCTTGTGCGTGGGCGTTGGTGTGGCCAGCATCGACGAAATCGACCGCTTGAACATCTTGCAAGCCACGCTTTTGGCCATGCAGCGCGCCGTTTTGGGCCTGCGCCTCAAGCCGACACTGGTATTGGTTGACGGCAACCGCCTGCCAGTGCTCTCCGTGCGAGCCGAGGCCATCGTCAAGGGCGACGCCCGCGTCAAAGCCATCGGCGCGGCCAGCATCATTGCAAAAGTCACTCGCGACCGTTTGGCACGGGAGGCAGACATGGCTTACCCGCAGTACGGTTTTGCCACCCACAAAGGCTACGGCACAGCCGCGCACATGGCTGCACTGCGCGAACACGGGCCGTGCGAGTGGCACCGCAGCAGCTTTGCCCCAGTCGCACAAGCGCGGGAGCTGCACCGTGGCTGAGCCTCAAGCCGGGCGTGTGATCTCATCACGAGACAACCCGCATTTCAAAGCCCTCAAAAAAGCCGCCCACGACAGCAACGCCTACCGCGCGAGTGGCTGGGTGTGGCTCGAGGGCGACCATTTGTGCCGCGCAGCCGTCGCCAGAGGCTTTAAGGCCATTGAATGGGTCATTTCAGAGTCTTTTAGCCCATTGGTCTCCGAATCCATTGAGTTTGTTGCTATAAAAAAAGAAGTGATCAAGCACGGTGCAACCGTGCTCAATGACGCACTCATGAGTCAGCTTTGCACCCAAGACGTTCGCTCAAAAGTCGCTGCGCGATTCGCTTTGCCCCTGCAAACCCGCCTACAAGCCGACCTGCCGACCCTAGTGTTGGACCGCGTGCAAGATGCCGGCAACGTGGGCTCCATGCTGCGCAGCGCCTCGGCTTTTGGCTACACCCAAGTCATCGCCTTGGTCGGTACGGCAGCGCTTTGGTCGCCCAAGGTGCTGCGCGCGGGCATGGGCGCACAGTTTGGCCTGCAACTTCATGAGGGCATGGCAACAAGCGATGTCCTCAGCCTGGGCATGCCTTTGGTCGCCACCAGCTCACACGGCGGCGCGCCACTTCACACACTCCAACTGCCCCGCCCCCACGCGTGGCTCATGGGCAATGAGGGCGCAGGCGTCAGCGTCGAGCTGATGCAACAAGCCCAGCTAAAAGCCATGATCGCCCAGCCCGGTGGTGAAGAATCCCTCAACGCCGCTGCCGCTGCCGCGATTTGCCTGCACCACGGTGCTGTGTTCGCGTTTGACCCCGCCCGCGCTTTGTAACGGCAAAACTAGTAGACTGTGGCGAGCTGGGCTCCACAAACCTTTGGCGACCGTGTCGTCAACAGTCACTCGGAGCTCTGATCGCTCGAGTAGCGTCGTCTGTTGTGCATACCTAGGCGGATAAAATCTGGCGCACTGAGAGGTGAGCCATGCAAAGCCAATACATTGTCCGAGACCCATTGCTTGTGAGCGGCACGCCGTGTTTTCGAGGCACTCGGGTGCCCGTTAAATCGATGTTCGACTACCTTGAGGCGGGGGATAGTTTGAGCGAATTTTTGGATCAATTCCCAACGGTTTCGCACGATGTCGCCGTGAGTGTTCTGGAAGAGAGTCGGCTTGCCCTCATGGCGGCTTGATCTCATGCGAGTTTTGCTTGATGAGTCGGTGCCAAGGGCACTTGGCTTTGCTGTAACGGGTCATTTCGTTCGCACGGCGCAAACGGCAGGTTTCGCTGGCTTGCTCAACGGCGAATTGTTGGCGGCAATGAAGCGAGCCGAGTTTGACGTTTTGATCACCTTTGATCAAAATTTGCCATATCAACAAAATGTGATTCTGCCGGTCGCTGTGTTGGTCTTGATCGCGCCGAACAACCGGGTAGAAACCGCTCTCAAATTTGTTCCGCGAATCCTTTCTGCGTTGGATTCGATGCAGCCTGCGCAGTTGATTGCTCTCAATCTGGATTGAAGAATCGCGCCTCTGGCACCTGGGTCGCAGTTCACAATTCATAGCAACAAACCCAATCGATCCGGTGACCAAGTGCCAAAAAGTTAATAAATTACATCGGCGGAGTGATTGAGTTTGTTGCTGTGAGTATTGGATACCCTAGGCGTGCACCGAACCGGCACCGACCGCACCACGTCAATCGCCTGCCCACCGCGCAGTTGCACGACCCGCTGTGCGCCTGCAATCGTCTCGGGTCGGTGGGCGATGATGATCCGGGTGAGCTTCATTCGGGCCAGCGCTGCCGTGACTGCACGCTCGTTGGCGACGTCCAGGTGGCTTGTGGCCTCGTCAAGCGCCAACACTTTGGGCGCTTTGTACATCGCTCGCGCGAGCAAAAGCCGTTGCTTTTGGCCGCCGCTGATGCCCGAACCGAGATCACCGACCAGTGTCTGGTAGCCCATTGGCATGCGGCTGATCTCGCCGTGAACCTGTGCGAGTCGTGCACACGCCTCGGCCCGCATCGCGTTGGGTGACAGATCAAAAAACGTGATGTTATCCAAGACGCTACCGGTCAGCAAGACATCGTCTTGCGTCACGGTGCCGATCTTGCGCCGCACATTGGCCATGCCCAGCGAACGCATCGGCAGCCCACCAAACAGCACCTCCCCCGCGGTCGGCTCCACCAAGCCCAGCATCACCTTGAGCAGGGTTGACTTGCCGCAACCGCTTGGGCCAACGATGGCCACCGAGTCGCCTGCCTCCACCTTCAGATTGAGGTCTTTCAGCACCCACTGCTCGCCTGCGCCATAGCGAAAACTCACCCCCTTAAGCTCAATGCTCGCACTCACATGCGACAGATCATTGGCCTGCACATTCATGGTCGACTCCCCCGAGCCATCGCGCTCGGGCTGTGTCAGCACGATGTCGCCCAAGCGCTCGCTGTGCAAACTCAGCATCCGCAGCGAAACAAAGTAGTTGATGAGGCCCATCACTCGCCCCGTGAACTGCCCTTGGTAGCTGGTGAATGCAAACAACATCCCCACCGTGAATGGGCTGGGTTGGTTCACGCCACCCATCACCATCTGCGCACCCAAATAAAACGTGCCAATGCCCATGAGGCTTGATATGGTCGAATTGGCCACGCCAAACCAAATGCCCAGTTTGTTGGTGCGCACATCGCGGTTTTGCACGTCGACCCGCAAGTTTTGCCAGCGCGCAGCGCGCTCGGCCTCGCGGCCAAAGAGCTTGAGTGGCTGAATGGCCCGCAGGGTCTCTAAAAAATGTGAGTTCTCTTTGGCCGCGATCACCAGCCGCTCAGCCGATGCATCGCGAAAGGGCCGATACCCAATTGCCCGCACCAAAGCGTACAGCGCCACCCCGCCGATCGTCACCCAGGCCAAGCTCGGCGCATAAATCATCATCATCGCCAGCGCCGCAATCGCCATGATGCCGTCCAGCAGCGCCTCCACAGCCGCCGTGGTCAACGTGCCCTGCATCGCGCCGACCGAGCCAAACCGGCTTGAGATATCGCCCAAATGGCGTGATTCAAAGTAACTCGCCGGTAGGCGAATCAAGTGCGCAAACACATTACCCGTCCACTGCAACGACACCGATTGCCCCAGCACCATCACCATCCAACTGCGCGCCAACCCAAGCAGGGTCTGAATCACCGCCAGCATCGCAAAGCCGACCGCCAACACCACCAACAAGTCGCGGTCGCCGCTGGTCAGCACCTCGTCCACCACCACTTGGTTGAACATCGGCGCGGTGATCGCAAACATCTGTAACACCACCGCGATTGCAAAAATCTGCATCAGGCTGCGGCTCAAACCCGTCACTCGACCCGTGAGCTGGCTCAATGCCACCCGCTGGCGCAAGTCGGCAGCCTTGAACTCGGCTGTCGGTAACAACTCCAGCGCCACCCCGGTGAATTGCTCTGCCACCTGTGCAATGGGCACACGCCGCTCGCCCACGGCAGGGTCCAAAATCGTGATGCCGCTGTGCACTGCACCCGATTGATTGGATCCAAACAAAGACCGAAGCCCGCGAACGAGCCGCCCCAGCCCCAAAAACCCCCAGCCACCATGCACCGCTTTCAGCACCACCGCGTGGTTCATGCCCCAATGCAGCACGCACGGCAGTTTCAGTTCGCCCAGCTCAGACAGCTCCAACTGCAAAGCGCGGGGTTGCAACCCTAGGGCCGACGCTTGGCTCGCCAGCGTCGACATGTTTGAGCCTTTCAGCGAAGTCGCAAACCGCCGACGCACGTCATCCAAGTCAAGCCGCATGTCATGGTGGTCGGCCACCATGACCAAGCAGGCCAGCGAGCACTCAGCGGCTTGGGATTGAAGGATTAGGCGCATGGGTGCAGATTCAATTCAGGGCGCGAGGGTGATCGCGCCCGGCGTCATCGCCGCTTCGCTACCGAGTTTGCATTTGGTTGGATCCAACTGTTTGGCCCACTCGCGAAACCGCAGCGACACCGGTGGCCGCATCACGAAGGCCGCATTTCCCCACGGGTGGCCGAGCTTGAGGAGTTGATGGCCCAACTCATGGGTGCGCATCAGCGCAGCAAACTCGATGGCTTCATCATCGGTGTACTGTGGGGCATCACGCAGTTTTGACAGCGCTTGGCTGCGTGCGAGAAATGGGGCCAAACTGATCACCGACAAAGCCCCGGTTCCATTCTTGCGGGAATTGGGTAAATTGGATCGACTAGATGTTGGCACCGTGATTCCGTTAGAAATTCCACCGCGTAAAGCGCTGTGAACGTCCGGTTCGTTGAGCTCGGTACTGGCGATCAAGGTGTCGATCACCACAATATCGGCGTCAACGCCGCGCAGCCCCAAAGCCTGCCATGTGTTGAATTCGGCCAACAAGGCGTTCGGACTTGCGGGGTTTATCACGCCGTCGCGCGCCAACGCTTGATGTTGAACGATGTGAATGCGCGCCAATTCGCTTGCAATCGTGCGGGCGTTGCCGCTGAAATCGGAGCGCGGCTTCAAATGTGCAGCGGCGGCGCTCGCATAAGCCTTCACTGAAGGGAGCTGGTCCGGCGTTTGGCGAAGCGTGTTGCCGATTGCTTTCGCCAGTTTCGGTGTGAGTTCATTGGCTGTGCCGTCAACTCGATCACGCATCAGTTGGCGAGTCTTGCCTTTTCCAAGCAAGTCCAATAATGCACTTTCTCCTACGCCACTCATGATATCGATCTCAAGCCGCTGACCGAAAAGTTGCAAATACTTGACCTGCGTACGGTGGACGATTGGCGTAATCAATTGACTCGGATTACTAGATGTCGATATGAACCGCAGTCGTGTCACAGCCAAATCAGTTGCGGCTGGCGGCATGAGTTCCTGCGCGTTGACGTTGAATATAGCCTGAATAAGGTCTCTCAAGTGATTAAAATTATAATGACAATTATAAATGAATTGTATACACTGTGTGCTATCGCAACATCGATGTATTCTTGTGATGCTGATGGTGAAATTTTGTTTTTAAATATTTCAATATAATAGACCATGACTGAAAATCCGAGTCCGGTTCCTATTGAAGATATCAACCCCGTTCCAGCAACAAAGTGTAGACACCAAAACGAAAGGAAGATGAGAAAATAGCGGGTGAATTTAAATGATAAGAGTATCGTATTCATCACCCAAAGAAATATAGTTTCTATTATTGGAGCGAGAATAATCGCTGAGATTGAAGTGAGCACCATAGATTTTGCATTGGGCGACTCGATTCTATTCGGGTTGTCGATGAATAGATGTTGAAAAAATGAAAACAACAAGCTGATCGATATAAAAATAAGTACTAATGCTAGTATTCTTTGATATCTTCGGTTTAGAATTGAGATTGCTTTAGTTTCAATCGTTGATGTGTTCATGGTGAATTCGTGTATTTATAGGAATTCGCATTGCGATTCTATTAAACTTTTGTATTAAATATTTTTAAACATTTTGGTGCATGCGAGGTGGGTAAATCATTGCTTTTATTACTTTTTCTCGCATGCGGAAGTTCTTTGAAATCAGTATTTCTACTAATCGGTTGAACATTTAATTATTTTGCATGAATCTCAACCATTCGAAGTCGGATCTTGAATTTTTAGCATTCCGCCTAGATCACAACCGGGTGTGCCAAACCCACGATTTGCAGCTGCAGTGTCTGATTGCGCATCGTGACCGTTGCGCGCTAGAGCACTAGATGCATCTGTGTATTGCGGTCTGTCCCCATACTGCTCCGTGATCGGGAACGAGCAAATGTAATTAATGGATGCTGAAGTAACCGCTTTAACACCATCATAGATGGCGTTTATTGCTACACCAATAACAACTTGTGTAAACAACCCGTCTCCCATTGATACATCCGACTGGTCTACGAGACTCATTTCTTTCATTTCATTTCCTAAATATCAAAACAAACCGCATTCGAAAAATTTCGCGCCGCGATAGAAAGCGCATTTCACTCACCGATCCGTCCCTGCACCATGCGCGCTTCTCAATTTTTGATGATGAGAAAAGCGCAGGTTCGGTGGGTGGGTGCTGTTGGTTTGCTGGGGTAAGGCTGCCGGTTGGGGCGCTTCACTCCAGCGAATTGCGGGCATGGTGTCAATCGCCGCCGTAGTCCATCCAGCCGACGAGCTGGGCGAGGTTGACCTTTGGAGTGGTGGTGCGATGTGAGGCCCATGCTGACTGATCGAATTTGAGCGGTATTGATTTGCATCGGCGTTTGTGGAACCAATCATTGAGGCGCGCTCGCAAGCCATTTCAAATCAACCAAGGCGTGCGCCAGCGCAAGCGACAACAATCGGTTAGCAATGGGTGCTTTCTGAAAATACACGGCCATCAACGTCCCAACAAAAAAGGCGACTAGCGTGGCTTTTGTGCCGTGACACAGGTGCGCGCATGCAAAAAGCGCCGAAGATATCAAGACGAAACGCATGTTGCTATCTGCGGGATTGATCGCGAGAATGTTTGCCACGCGAGCGCGATATAACCACTCCTCAATGAGCCCGGCAGAAATAGCTGCGTATGCAATGACAGGCCATCTAACCAGCGGGTGCGTGGGTAGGGCATCGGGATAGCTGATCGCGAGCGGTGGCGCTAGCTCGATGTGCAACGATTGCGTCGCGAATCTGGTTGTGACGAGCACCAGCGCAATGCACAAAGTGACCGCTAGCACCAAGGCGAGTGTCCACAAACAAAACTTGCCGATACCAATCCCAAATTTCTGGTTCGGTATTTGATGCCAGTCAGCCCAGTCCATCCGCGCCGAACTGATCGCCAAGTACGCACCAACACCGAAAAAAAACAAGCAGTCAATCGCCCAAAAATAGAAACCGTCGACATCTCGGCTGAAATAGGTCTTGATCAAAGTCAAAGTGACGATTAGCGCGACTGGGGCAAAACCCCAGCCGCGCGCCGCCCTCGGTGAACCAAGGTCGTTGTTGTTGGTCAACCCCGGATACCGATCGTGGCCGTCGCGATCGTCAAGCGAATCACGCTTCCAAACAGGTTGCGAAGGAGTCCATTGACCGTAGCGGAACCCGCCGAGCCCTCGCCCGGGTTGCCCGTCTCTTCTGGCGTCGATGGTGTTGGGCTTTCACCCATTGAGATGTGCTGCATCTGGTCGAAGTTGACGACTTTCATGTTCATTCCTAGTTTTCTATTCACCGCATTTGGACGCGCTGCGGTATTGCGCATTTCACTCACCGATCCGTCCCTGCACCATGCGCGCTTTTCATGTTTTGAAGATGAAAAAAGCGCAGGTTCGGTGGGTGGGTGCTGTTGGGTTGCTGGGCTGGAGCGCCTCTCATGGGTGCCTCAGCCAAGCGAATGGGTTTCATGTGTTGTTCGGTCAATCGCCACCGCAGTCCATCCAGCCGATGAACTGAGCGAGGTCGATTTCTGATGGGGTCGGGGCAACTTCAAACACGGCGGGCGCTGCGCGGGGGACGACCGGGGTTGGGTTGAATTCGCCCGGATTGCACGGTGCTGCGAAGGGCTGCGCCCATAGCATGCGGTTTTGATCGATGAAGTCTGGATCAGGTGAATCAAATTGTGGCAACGACCACTCTTGGCGATGCCAGCTGATGCCCATG
>JANOPN010000026.1:0-19944 GCA_031421855.1 Comamonadaceae bacterium | reverse complement strand
GGGGACTCCACCTTTGCGGGCTTTTCGAGCGCGATGAAATCCACGCCCTCTTCAGGCTTACGCGCCTGCGCAAAAACAGGCAAACTGGCGCTGGCAATCACGCCGCTGGCCACACCCAAACGACCCACTTGCCTGCGATTCAACTCAAAACCATTCATGTTCATGACTCCAGCTTGCAAAAATTTGCGGCACACACGCCATTTGGCGGTGGCAACGACGATTGACAACGCAATGCGGAACAAGTTCCGCCCTCAACTGCGTAACGCACGTCATCCGCTATCGGCTGACAGACATCACGCGGGCATCGACACCCAATGCTTCAAGACGCTCGCGCGTTTTGTCGGCATCGGCCTTTTTCTCGATTGGGCCAATGCGAACCCGAAATACCGTTCGCCCAGACACCTCGCGCTCGCTCACCTTTGACTCAAAGCCGCCAAGCGACAAGCGTCCGCGCTGTGCCTCGGCATCTTCTGCCGTGGTGTATGCACCCGCTTGTACGAAAAATGAATCTGAATCCTTGGCGGTTGCGGGTGGAGTTGGCGCGGCGCCGGAGGCGTTGCCCGCTGGACTACCCGATGTCTTAGCCTTCACCAAGTCACCGAGCGGGTCAGCCGAGGTCGCCTTGGCAGCTGGCTTGTCAACTGTCTTTTCGGGCGGCTTTTCAGTGGCTTTGCTGGCAGCGGGCGGCGCAGTCGGCGCGACTCCAGCCGAAGAGGCCGCAGCAGAAGCCACAACCCCGCTCACCTCGGCGGCCGGTTTGATTGGTTGTTTGGAGGCCAGCGGCGCGTTTGGGTCCCAGTTCTTGTTCTTGACTGCCTCAGCCGCATCTTGCTCCGCGTTGCGGTTAACCGCCTTGTTTACAAACGGCACCGGGACTTTCGCCACGAAAACAGCCACGATCAACGCCGCAAGCACACCAACCACGCCACCGATGATGAAACCCAGCATGGTTCCGCCACGCTGGGCGCTGATTCGACTCATTGAAATCACTGTGCGATGCTTCATTACATTTGCTCCGGCGCACTCACGCCCAACATGGCCAAGCCATTGCGCAACACCTGCGCCGTGGCCGCAACAAGAGCCAGTCTGGCTAGCTTGAGGGTTTGATCATCGACCAAAATCCGCTCCGCGTCATAGTAGCTGTGATACGCGGCGGCCAATTCACGCAAATAAAAACCCACATCGTGCGGGGCCAAATCCGCTGCAGCGCCTGACAACATCGACGGGTATTTGGCTAAATGCGCCATTAACGCAAGCGCAGGCGTGCTGGTCAGCACGCTCAAGTCGGCCTGTGGCAAGGCAGCTAAGTCGCCCGCCCAGTCACGCAGCACCTTGCTGATTCGCGCATGCGCGTACTGCACATAAAACACGGGGTTTTCAGCGCTTTTTGACACCGCCAAATCCACATCAAATGTGTACTCAGTGTCGGCCTTGCGCGAAAGCAAAAAGAACCGAACGGCATCTTTGCTTGTCCACTCGATTAAGTCGCGCAGCGTCACATACCCGCCCGTGCGCTTAGACAATTTGACCTCAACGCCGCCACTGACCACCCGAACCATCGTATGCAGCACATAGTCGGGGTAGCCTTGCGGAATGCCCACACCTGTCGCCTGCAATCCGGCGCGAACCCTGGCGATTGTGCCGTGGTGGTCGGTGCCTTGAATGTTGATGACTTTGGTGAATCCGCGCTCCCATTTGGCAACGTGGTACGCCACATCGGGCACAAAATACGTATAGTTGCCGTCGCCCTTGCGCATCACACGGTCTTTGTCGTCGCCATAGTCGGTGCTGCGCAACCACAGCGCACCGTCTTGCTCATAGGTCTTGCCGTTGGCAACCAGCTGTGCGACGGCGCGGTCTACTCGGCCGTCACTGTAGAGGCTTGATTCCAGGTAGTAATGATCAAACTTGAGCGCAAACGCCTTTAAATCCAAGTCTTGCTCGTGGCGCAGGTATGCGACCGAGAAGGCGCTGATGTTGTCGATGTCATTGATGTCGCCATTGGCCGTGAACTCGCGGTCATCGGCGTGTACGCTGCTAGAAGCTAAAAAATCAGCGGCAATGTCGGCAATGTACTCGCCGTTGTAAGCCGACTCAGGCCACGCCGCGTCGCCGGGCTTGAAGCCTTTGAGCCGCATTTGCACCGAATTCGCGAGGGTTTGAATCTGCACCCCCGCGTCGTTGTAATAAAACTCACGCCACACTTGCCAGCCTTGGCTCGCAAACAAGTTACAAATCGCGTCGCCCAACGCGGCTTGACGAGCGTGGCCCAAGTGCAAAGGCCCCGTGGGATTGGCCGACACAAACTCAACCATCAGACGCTTGCCGTTGCTGGCTTGCTGCCCAAAGCTTGCGCCTTCGTTCAAAATTTGAGGAATAACGCTTTGTTTAGCCTGCGGTTTCAGTCGCAAGTTGACAAAACCGGGGCCGGCAATTTCCATTGACTCGACCCACGTCTGCGCAGCCGAAGTGGCACTCAGCGCGTCGATCAGGCTTTGCGCAACCATTCGCGGGTTTTGACGCAGCGGCTTTGCCAATTGCATGGCTGCCGTTGAGGCCAAGTCGCCATGATCGGCTTGCTTGGGCGACTCAAAAACAGCTCGCGCTCCCGCACCCGGCGACAGGCCCTCCAATGTGGCGTGCAGGGCTTGGGTGAGTTCTTCAATGGCAATCAACATGGCTCGATTTTAGAGAACTTGGCCAGCGCCAGATTGATCCTATTTTTATAGCAACAAACTCAATTAATCCGCAGACCAAGTGCCAATAACTTGCCAAAAACCCTTCACCGATGCCCAAACAAGCCCGGTTTGGCAAATTCGGACTTCAAAAACTCCAGCCACAGACGAAGCCGCACCGGCGCATGCTTTCGCTGCGCAAACACCGCAAAAATACCGTTCGGCGGCGCGGCAAACTCACCGAGCACGCTCACCAACCGACCCGCCGCGATGTCGTCGGCCACCTCCCAGTAACTGCGCCACGCAATCCCGTGCCCACTCAGGCACCACTCGTGCAACACCTGTCCGTCGGAGCAATCCATGCTGCACAGTGGCTTAACGTGCACCAAGTCAGCGCCAGATTTAAACGCCCAGCCGCGCGACTGTGAGGCCTCTGAGCTCAAGCACAGGCAATCAAACTTGAGCAAGTCAGCAGGCTTTGCTGGCCGGCCATGCTGACGCAGGTACTTCGGCGTGGCAACGCAAAGCCGTCGGTTGTCAGCCAAGCGGGTGCTCACAAGCGACGAGTCTGGCAGGTCACCCAGCCGCACGGCGCAATCAAACCCCTCGGCGCTCAAGTCAACCACCCGGTCACTCAAATCCAAGCTCAAGCGCACGCCGGGGTGCAAATCGCGAAATTTGGGCATCAACGGCGCAACGTGTTTGCGCCCAAAGCCCGCTGGCGCGGTGACGCGAAGCTGCCCCTTGGCAACCCGCCCACCCGCACTCACGGCTCCTTCGGCGTCAGCCCAATCGGTCAATAGTCGTTGGCAATCCTCTAAAAACCCAACACCCTCGGGCGTTAGGTTGATTCGGCGCGTCGTTCGCACGAGCAGTTTGACGCCAAGTCGTTGCTCGAGCGCATCTAAGCGTCGCCCCGCAATGGCTGCGGCAACACCCTCAGCCCGAGCCGCGGCACTCAAACTGCCGGTGCGAACGATGCTGACAAAGGTTTCGATCTGCTTGAACTTATCCATGGCATGCTCAAATGGCAAAAATCAGGTTAAAACACATCTTGGTCACCGGATTTATTGGGTTTGTTGCTATAAAAAACACATCAATAGGATTTACACAAAATTGTCCCAGCAAGGCGCAGCGACGACGACAGTGCGAATAGCACGGCTAGGAGCTGCAACGCGGCTGGGGCGGTTTTGCGTCAGTCCTGATCATTTGACCTGAACGACAATTGCCCTAACGACTGCCAACCTGACCTCCATGCTGAATTTTGAACTCCTCAAGACCGAAGGCCACGCGCGCCGTGGTCGCCTCACGCTCAACCACGGAGTCGTCCAAACACCGATTTTCATGCCGGTTGGCACTTATGGCACTGTCAAAGGCGTGATGCCCCAGTCTTTGGAAGCAATGGGCGCACAAATCATTTTGGGCAATACGTTTCATCTGTGGATGCGCCCTGGCCAAGACATCATGCGCCAGTTTGGCGGCCTGCACGCCTTTGAGCAATGGCACAAACCGATTTTGACCGACAGCGGCGGTTTTCAAGTTTGGTCGCTTGGCGAGATGCGCAAGATCACCGAAGCGGGTGTTCACTTCGCGTCGCCCGTCAATGGCGACAAGTTGTTTTTGACGCCCGAAGTCAGCATGCAGATTCAGACGGTGCTCAACTCCGACATCGCCATGCAGTTTGACGAATGCACGCCCTACGAGACCAAAGGGAAAATCACCACGGAGCGCGAAGCCCATCACAGCATGGCGTTGAGCTTGCGCTGGGCCGCGCGCTGCCAAACTGAGTTTGCGCAACTCAATAACCCCAATGCCCTGTTTGGAATCGTGCAAGGCGGCATGTTCGAGCGCCTGCGCGACGAATCCCTCGCTGGGCTTGAGGCCCTCAACTTTCCCGGTATCGCGGTGGGCGGCTTGAGCGTGGGGGAGCCCAAAGAGGACATGTTGCGCGTCTTGTCGCACATTGGTCCCAAACTGCCGCCCAACAAGCCGCACTACCTCATGGGTGTGGGCACACCCGAAGATTTGGTAGCGGGTGTTGAAAACGGCATCGACATGTTTGACTGCGTGATGCCCACCCGAAACGCCCGAAACGGCCACTATTTCACCCGATTCGGCGACCTGAAAATTCGCAACGCCCGCTACAAGACCGACATGCGCCCAATCGACCCGGCTTGCAGCTGCTACGCCTGCGCAGGCTCGGGCGGCGAGGCCAAATCAACCGCTGGATTTTCACGCGCGTACCTGCACCACCTAGACAAATGCGGCGAGATGCTCGGGCCGATGCTTGCGTCCATTCACAACTTGCACTACTACTTGAACCTCATGCAAGAAATGCGCAATGCCCTTGACGCAGGCACATTCACCGCCTGGGCCAAGCAATTTCGCGCGGATCGCGCACGCGGAATTGAATGAATTTTTGATTGAGAGGACCCCCATGGCCGCATTCAAAGCCCCGTTCATTTTGGCCCTTGACCAAGGGACGACCAGCTCGCGTGCGATCGTCTTCGATGCCTTGGGTGCGGTGGTTTGTAGCGCCCAGACTGAATTTGCGCAGCATTTCCCCCAACCCGGGTGGGTTGAGCACGATGCCAACGAGATTTGGGCCACGCAACTGGCTGTGGCACGCATTTGCATAGAAAAATCGGCCTTGGTCTTCGTATCCATTGACTCTGATGCTATATATTTAGGATCAAATCCGGCGAAACCCATCGTTGCCATTGGCATCACCAATCAGCGCGAAACCACCGTGTTGTGGGACCGCGCGACACTGCAACCGGTGGCTCGGGCCATCGTCTGGCAAGACCGCCGCACCGCTGGGCGATGCGATCAATTGCGCGCAGAAGGCGCCGCTGAATGGTTTCAGGAGCGAACCGGCTTGGTGCTTGACGCCTACTTCAGCGGTACCAAACTGGCGTGGTTGCTAGACAACACGCCGGGGTTGCGCGCTCGCGCGACGCGCGGCGAGTTGGCATTTGGCACGATCGACTCGTGGCTGATTGCCAAGCTGAGCGCGAACAATGCCAATGCCAATGCCCACGCCCATGTGACCGATGCCAGCAACGCGAGTCGCACCTTGTTGTTCAACATCCACGCCGGCCAGTGGGACGCCGAGTTGCTCAAACGCCTCAATGTTCCGGCGTCGGTGCTGCCTCGGGTGGTTCCCAGCAGCGGTGTTGCCGCGCACAGCAGCGCAGAGGTGTTGGGCCAACGGTTGCCGATCGCTGGCATCGCTGGCGACCAGCAGGCTGCCACGTTTGGACAAGCTTGTTTTGCGCCCGGCATGGCCAAAAACACGTACGGCACGGGCTGCTTCATGCTCATGAACACGGGTGCCCAGGTGGTTGCGTCAAAACACCGCTTGCTCAGCACCGTGGCATGGCGCGGCCCAAACGACGCGCCACACCCAACCGCTTACGCGCTGGAGGGCAGCGTCTTCATGGGTGGCGCGACCATTCAGTGGCTGCGTGACGGCTTGAAGTTGATTGAGCGCGCAAGCGACGTAGAAGCCTTGGCCGCAAGCGTGAGCGACACCGGCGACGTGATGCTGGTGCCTGCATTCACCGGTTTGGGTGCACCCCACTGGGACGGCTACGCCCGAGGTACCTTGGTCGGCATGACCCGAGGCACCACGCGGGCCCACATCGCGCGCGCCGCGTTGGAGGCCATTGCCTTGCAAACCGCTGATATTTTTGAAGCGATGCAGCTCGACAGCGGCATCGCGCTGGCCGAGCTTCGGGTTGACGGTGGCGCCAGCAACAACAACCTCTTGATGCAAATTCAGGCTGACTTGCTGGGTGTAGACGTGGTGCGACCCGTTCAAACCGAAACCGCTGCCTTGGGCGCGGCCTATTTGGCTGGTTTGGCGGTCGGCGTGTGGCAAAACGCGTCGCAAATCAGCGCCCAGTGGCAAGAGGCGGCGCGGTTCAAGCCCCAAATCAGCGCAGCCGAGCGTGCTGCCAAACTCGCGCGCTGGCGACAAGCGGTTGAGCGCTCGCGCGCATGGGCGCAGGCATGAAGGCTGGCTTCAAAGGCAACAAGCAGACTTTGCCGCAAAAAATCTGCGTGGTTTGCGCTCGGGCAATGACTTGGCGCAAAGCCTGGGCCAAAAACTGGGAGCAAGTGAAATATTGCTCAGATCGCTGCCGCGCCAGCGGCGACCCCACAACTAACCCAAGCCAAACAAAGCAAGCCCGCAATAGCGCAGCTCAACGCTGAGGTTTTTGAGGTCTGACACCATGATGATTAATTTCATGATCTCAACAAAATCAAAGAATCGCCCCACCGCCATCCGTCGCCTGTGCCTCGTGCTGGGCGACCAGTTGTGGATGGGCAACCCCGCATTGGCAGACTTCGACCCAGCCCAAGACTGCGTGCTGATGATCGAGGCCCACGGTGAAAGCACGGCGGTTTGGAGCCACAAGCAGCGCATTGCACTCTTTTTATCGGCCATGCGCCACTTTTGCAACGAGTTACACGCCGCCAAGCTGCCGTTTGTGTACCTGCGACTTGACGACGAAAACCTGGCACCGACTTCGTTTGACGCGCGACTGAGTCAAGCGCTTGCCGAACTCAAGCCCCAAGCATTGCATGTTTGCGAAAGCGGCGAGTGGGGCATGCACCGCGCAATCGAAGCGACGGCAGCGCAAGCCCATGTGACGCTAACCGCCCACACCGACACCCATTTCATGAGCACCAAGGCCGAATTTGCAGCCTGGGCAACTGGCCGCAAAGAGCTGCGAATGGAGTTTTTTTACCGCGAAATGCGCCGCAAGCATGGCGTTTTGATGGTTGCCGACCCCAAAACAGGCTCCAAATCAGGCAAAAGCGCAAAGCCGATCCAAGATGTTTGGAATTTTGACGCAGACAACCGCGCCGCCTACCCCAAGACCGGGCCGGGGGCAATTGCACCAGCCGCGCACTTCGAGCCTGACGGCATCACCCGAGATGTGTTTGCCGTAGTGGAGCGGCACTTTGCCGACCATCCTGGCGATCTCGCATCGTTTGGCTGGCCAGTGACCCGCGCACAGGCGCTTGTGGCGTTGCAGACGTTTGTTGACACGCGCTTGGCTCGATTTGGCGCCAGCCAAGACGCGATGTGGACCCACACGCCATTTGGCTGGCATTCGCTCTTGTCAACCGCGCTTAATTTGCACTTGCTTGATCCACGCGAGGTGATTCATGCGGCCGAGGCTGCGTTCGATGCCGGCAAAGTCGACATTGCCGGTGCCGAAGGGTTCATTCGGCAAATTTTGGGCTGGCGCGAGTTCATTCGCGGCGTGTATTGGTTCTACCCCGAGCTCAAAACCGACAACCACTTCAACCACCAGCGCGCCCTGCCCCGCTGGTATTGGAGCGGCGACACCCACATGGCCTGCATGCGCGACACCATTGGGCAAACGCTCAAACATGGCTATGCACACCACATTCAGCGCCTGATGGTCACCGGGCAATTTGCCCTGCTCGCGCAAATCGCACCCCAAGCGGTAGCTGATTGGTATTTGGCGGTTTATGTCGATGCGATTGAATGGGTCGAGTTGCCCAACGTCGCCGGCATGACGCTGTATGCCAACGGTGGCAAATTCACCAGCAAGCCCTACATCGCCAGTGGGGCTTACATCAAGCGCCAAAGCAATTACTGTCAGGGTTGCCGATACAAACCAGAGCAAAAGAGCGGTCCAGACGCCTGCCCCATGACGACCTTGTACTGGGCGTTTCTAGCCAAAAACGAGGCCGAGTTGCAAGGCAACCCGCGCACGGCGCTGATGGTCAAAAACCTGCAGCGCTTAAGTGCGGACGAGCGCTTGGTGCTTGACGCCCAGGCTGAGCGAGTGCTGAATGACCTGGACTCGATCTGATGAAGCGAACACAAACCCACATCCATAGGACTTACGTAAAATCGCCCCAGCCGCGTCGCAGCTCCTGGCCGTGCTATTCGCACTGTCGTCGTCGCTGCGCCTTACTGGAACAATTTTGCGTAAGTCCTGATTCAGCAAGAATCAGCCAGTACGTTTAAAATCTGACTCATCAGTCACCTTTTGGGCCAAACCCATGCTCTACCCCGAACTGTTCAAACAACTCGAAGCCGTGCGATGGGACATGGAGCGCGACATCCCGTGGGCCACTTTTGACGCGAGCCGCTTGACCGATGAGCAGGCTCAGACGATCAAAATGAACGCCATCACCGAGTGGGCGGCACTGCCCGCCACCGAGATGTTCTTGCGCGACAACCGGCACGACTCAGACTTCTCAGCCTTCATGTCGATTTGGTTTTTTGAGGAGCAAAAGCACTCGCTGGTTCTGATGGAGTATCTGCGCCGCTTTCGCCCCGAGTTTGCTCCGTCAGAGGCTGAATTGCATGAAGTTCGCTTTGAGTTCGACCCCGCGCCCGCGCTGGAGACCTTGATGCTGCATTTTTGCGGCGAAATTCGCCTCAATCACTGGTATCGCCGCGCAAGTGACTGGCACACAGAACCGGTCATCAAGCACATTTACTCAACCCTGAGCCAAGATGAAGCTCGCCACGGCGGGGCCTATTTGCGCTACATGAAGCGAGCGATCGGCACGTTTGGCACTGAGGCCAAAGGCGCTTTTGCCAAAGTTGGCGTTTTGATGGCCAGTGCGCGCCGCACTGCGCAGGCTCTGCATCCGACCAATTTGCATGTCAACAAAGCTTTGTTTCCGCGCGACACCATACAAAGCCGATTGCCCAACCCAGAATGGCTAGAGCATTGGCTCGACAAACAAATCAATTTTGATGCGGTTTGGGAGAACAAAGTCGTCGACCGAATTTTGCACAACATGAGCTTGCTCATGGATCAAAGCTTCAAGTCGGTGCAAGAACTCAATCGATTCCGCAAACAGATGAATGCCTCGTTGAATACGATTGCGGCTTGAATCGGCTACTCACAAAATAATAGCAACGAACCCAATAAATCCGGAGACCAAGTGCCAAAAACCCATTAAATCCGGGCTAAATCTTGGTTTTTGAGCGGCCGGGCTTGCTGGGTGGCGAAACCGGCGTCAACGTTGATTCATCTCTGGCTTGCATGCCCGAGAAGCAGGTGAGTTCAACCCAGTCGAGGATTTGTTCGTCGCTGTACTCGCCGCTCATTTTCAAGAACTCCAGCACGGGGTCGCACGCGCGCGAAAACAAGGTGTAGAGCATCACCACGGCAGGCAACTTGCTTGTCAAGTGCCCGCTGGCTTGCGCAGCCTCAATCCAGCCGCCCAGCGTGTCGCTGACGTGAATCAAGCCGTCCATGTAGGCGCTGTGGCGGGCGAGTGCGGCACGCAAGCGCGAGTTTTGACTGGGCAGGCTGGGCATTTGCCCATCCAACACCATTTGCATGACCCAACGGGCAACTTCGCGCAGCTTCTTTTCTGGCGCGTCGGCAGGCGACAGCGACATCACAAAGCCTTGGGCCTTGCTCATGGCGCGAGCCATGGCCGCCGCGGCCAAGTCATCTTTGCTCTCAAAGTGGTGATACAAGCTGGCTTTGGAGATGCCCACCTCTTGGGCCACATCGTCAAGCGTCATCAAATCAAAGCCCTTGCTGGCCAAGAGCTGGTTAGCTGCTTGGATGATCGCCTCTTCGCGTGCGCGCAGCATCTGCTGCTTAAATGATTCTCTTGCCATGTCAACACTGTAGTGCAAAGCACCGAAGCCGAAACTACTGCTTGCGCTGAATGGTGAGGTTTTTGCTAGCGTCTTCGGGGTAGGCAAACGTCACCGCACGGTTCTTGACCATGCCCATGACCAGCATGTTGGCCGTGATCGCGTCTTTGTCGGTCGCCGAAAACGGCTTTTCGTAAGTGGTGACCACCCCGTAATAAATGCGGGACATGTTCTCCAGCGCGGTTTTTATGGCGGGTCCGGTGAGTTGACCATCGCGGATATTGAACATGGCGAACAACAGCACATAAAGTGTGTCGTAAGCTTGCGCTGCCGCCATCGGAACCGGTATTTTGCTGGTGTTGAATTTGCGGGCATAAGCGCTCAAAAACGAGGCGCGACGCTCGTTGCTGGGTTCTGCAATGAAGGTTTGGGCCATCAATGCCCCGTCAGCGGCTTCTTTGGCGCCGTCAATGAAAAACGGAAAACTCAGCGGCCACGCACCCACTTGCGCGATTTTGGGCGCGTGCTCACGCCGCGCTTTGGCGATGACGGCATTTTCAAGCCCCACGGTGTAGCTAAAAATCACCTCGGCCCCAGCCGCTTTAGCCGCTTTAACCTCGGCGCTGAGGTCTTTCACGCCAAGGTCAAACCGAGCCACAAACACCGGCTTGACATCTTTCGCAGCAAGGGCCTTTTCGACATCCTTGAGCCCACCCTCGCCGTAGCCTGAGTTGTCCGCAAAGATGGCGACCTTGGTCCAGCCGCGTTTCAATACGTCGTCAATCACAAACGGCGCTTGGATGGCGTCACGCGCCGACGTGCGAAAAATATAGCTCTCGGCGGCCGGGTATTTGGACGTGACGGCCGAGCCAGTGGAGCAGGGCACTATCAAAGGCAGGCGGTTTTTTTGGAACACATCGAGAGACTTCATCGCCACGCCGGTGTTACAAAACCCGATCACTGCGGACACCTTCTCCGCAAGCAGCGCCTCGCTTTGCTTCAAGCCTTCATCAGGTGAGGCTTTGTCGTCTTTCACAACCAGTTCAATTTGCCGCCCCAAGAACCCACCTACGCTGTTGATTTGGTCGGCAGCGAGCTTCAAGCCATTGAGCATGGGCACGCCAAAGTCAGCTGACGCGCCGGTAAACGGCCCAATCACACCGATCCGCAAGTTCGCGCTTTGAGCGCTGGCCGCGGTTGTGCCAACGGCCGAAAAGACGAGTCCAGCACCGAAATAAAAGGCCAATCGACTGAAAAATTTGTGCATGTCACGTCTCCAGAATTTTGCTTATCTGGGTATTGTGAGGACGCGTTGGCAGCGAGGTCAACGGTGCCAACGCTTAGCTGAGTTTGATCGTCAGCCAAGCTTCAGCACATCGCAATCGGGCTCAAGTTACCGGCTTGAGGTCTTTTGAATTAGCAACCAATGCTTGCTGCGCGCTCGACACCAGCGCCTGCGACACCTGTTGCAAAATCAACGACGGCAGGCTCCAACAATGCCAATACAGTGCGATTGGCCAAGTGCGCCCCGGCAGCAAATCAACCAAAACACCACTGGCCAAGAGCGGTGCTGCCAATGGCGCGGGCAGCGCTGCGGCGCCCCAGCCCGCAACGGCAGCGCGCACTTGCCCCTCGGTTGACGGCAGGTAACGTTGGCGCAGTCGCACCTGCTTCAAACCCAGCGCTTGGGCCACAAACTCGGCATGCAAGTCGTCTTTGCGGTTGAACGCCACGAATGGCAGCTGGCTGAAGTTTTGCGGCGTCAAGCCGTCAGGTGCATGAAGGCTTGCCCATTGCGCCTGCGCAACACACACGTACGGCATGGTGCCAAGCGGCGTGACTGAGCAGCCGCGCAGCGCCTGCGACAACGCCGTCACGCAACCCATCACCTGCCCCGAGCGCAGCCACTCCAGGGTGAAATCTTGGTCGTCGGTGATGACCTCAAGCGGCAAACCACTGCGCACCAGTGGCCCCAGCGCATCCAGCGCCCAAGTCGCGATGCTATCTGCGTTGACCGCGATCGAGATGCGCTCCTCTTCGCCGCGCCCTCGCCCCACGTCGCCGCCCAGTTCGACCAAATCCGCATCCAAATCGCCGCGCAGCAGCCGCATTTGCTTGGTGTGCTTGATCAACAAGGCTCCGGCAGGCGTGGGCCGAACCGGGCGCGTACGCTCCAGCAAGACCGTGCCAGCCGCCGTCTCAAGCGCCCGAAGACGCTGAGATACAGCCGATTGGGTCACGTTCAAACGCTGTGCGGCGCGCTCGAAACCGCCGTCCTCCACAACGGTGGCAAGACACTCAAGGGCAAAGGGATCGAAGTGGCGCATCGGGGTATTTATAAAAGTAGCAAAACTAATGCATACGCATGTTACGTCTTATTTGCTTTATTTGCAAACCCGCTTGCGGCACACTCTTGAGCTATGAAAACCATCGTATTCGGCGCCGGCATCATCGGCATCAGCACCGCTTGGCATTTGCTGGAACTTGGGCATGAAGTTGTGGTGATTGACCGCCAGCCTGCGGCCGCCATGGAGACCAGTTTTGCCAACGCTGCACAAATTTCGGTGAGCTACTGCGAACCTTGGGCCAATAAGCACGCACCGATCAAGATGCTGCAGTGGATGTTTCGCGACGATTCGCCCTTGCTTTTTCGTCCGAAAATTGACTGGCAGCAATGGCGCTGGGGTTTGCAGTTTTTGGCCAACTGCAACGACCGTGCGTTTTTGCGCAACACCGAGCAAATTGTTGCCCTGGGCGCGTACAGCCACGCGGCACTCAAAGACGTGGTGCAAAGCACTGGCATCGCTTACAACCGGCTGGAGCGCGGCATTGCGCACTACTACACCGACCAAGCCTCGTTTGACTCTGCCGGCGAAGCAGCGGCCTTGATGGCCAAGTTCGGCGTGCAGCGCAACGTGATCAGCCGCGACGAGCTGCTCAAAATCGAGCCCGCATATGCAGGCTTTCGCGACAAAATCGTGGGTGGCACATACACACCGAGCGATGAGTCTGGCGACGCCCGGGTGTTTACCCAAGAGCTGGCCAAGCGCTGCGCGGATCGAGGCGCGCGCTTTTACTGGGGCCACGACGTCAGCCGCCTCAACACGATTGCCAACACGATGGACACCGTCACCATCAAAGATCGCGCCACGCAACAAGAGCAGGCCTTGACCGCTGATGCGTTTGTCGTCGCCTGCGGCTCGTATTCGGCGCCGCTGCTGCGCACCGTGGGGGTTGATTTGCCCATTTACCCAGGCAAAGGCTACAGCGCGACGCTCAAAATTTTGCGTCCCGAACTCGCACCCGAAGTCAGCGTGATCGACGATGAGTTGAAAATAGCAATTTCTCGGCTCGGCAACGAATTGCGCGTGGCTGGAACGATTGAACTCAATGGCTACAGCACCGACATCACCAGCGAATTGTCGCAAACCCGCTGCGCCATGCTGGTTGACCGAATCGAGCGCGTGCTACCCGGCGTGTGCGACACCCGACTACCCTCTCAAGGCGGCAACCCCAACTTTTGGACCGGGCTGCGACCTGCGACACCGACCAACATCCCGTACATCGGTCGCACCCGTGTGAGCAAACTTTGGGTCAACGCGGGGCACGGCACTTTGGGCTGGACGCACGGCGCGGGCTCAGGCAAGGCCATCGCCCAACTGATCTCGGGCGCAAAACCCGACATCAAGGCTTTTCGGTTCTGCTGACCCGTTTTCAAGACGATTTTGGCACTTGGTCACTGTATTCATTGGGTTTGTTGCTATAAAAAACAAACCGGCAGTTGGGCCTATGTAGGACTTACGCAAAAACGTCCCAGCAAGGCGCAGCGACGACGACAGCGCGAATAGCACGGCTAGGAGCTGCAACGCAACTGGGGCGTTTTTGCGTGAGTCCTACTATGAATTCACTCGACGCTTAAGCCACTGCATCAAAGCGCCCAACACGGGCAGTTTTTCGTATAGCTCTTCTGCCGCATCCCAATAGTCGCGGTGCATGGTGACTTTGCCCGCACCATCGAACCACAAATGCGATGCGCCGCGCACGGTTTGAACCGTCACGGTATCGAAGCGCTTGAACCGAAAGACAAAATCCCAAGTCAGCACACAGCTGTCGCCTTGTTGAATGACCTCGGTGACCACAAAGCGCGGCTCGTGCAGGGCAACAAACATGTGGGCAAAGATCTGCTCGATTGCCGCGATGCCGACAACCTCGTTGAACGGATCTTTGAAGCTGGCATCTGCGGCGTACAGTTCGCGCAATTCATGCACCCGCGCCAGCGTGATGCCCTCAAAGTAGTCAACCAAGCGCTGCGTCGCCGCGCTTTCGATCTTGCGTGGTTGAGTCGCGCTCACAGCCCGGTCATCCGCTTGACGATATTGAAATACAGCGCGTCAGGCAGCAATTTGAGTGCCTTCAGCGTGCGCGAAAACCGCTTGGGGAAGTGAATTTCAAACGCCCCACTGGCGTAGCCCGACAACATCGCCTGGGCGGCCGCATCTGGGGTCATGAGAGCGGGCATGTGGAAGTCGTTTTGCGCAGTCAGCGGGGTGGACACAAAGCCGGGGCAAACGACACTCACCGCCACGATTGAGTCTTTGAGGTCAATGTAGAGATTTTCAGCCAAATGGGTCAGCGCGGCCTTACTTGGCCCATACGCCAGCGACTTGGGCAAGCCCCGATAACCGGCCACGCTTGACACCAAACTCACGTGACCGCTGCCGCGCTTGATCAGGGTCGGAATCACCGCGTCCAACACGCGCAGTGCGCCGACGTAATTCACATCCAATTGGCGCTGCAACTCGACCAGGTCAAAGTCTTGCGCGCGCATCGGCTTGAACGTGCCAGCGCAAAACAAGACGAACTCGGGCGGATTGCTTTGCGCGCACAGCAAAGCCCAGGCGGCACTGACGCTTGTTGCGTCGGTCACGTCTAGGGGCACGGCTTGGCAAGACGACGCGCCTGCGCTCAAACATTCGGCCACCGCGCTGGTGAGCGAGCTGCTGGGTCGGGCAGAGATGGCCACGTGCGCGCCTGCACGGGCTAAAGCAATCGCAAACGCGCGACCAATGCCAGTCGACGCGCCCACCAACCACACGCTTTTGCCACGCCAATCGCGCAGCCTGGGGTTCAACCTAAAAACCGCAGTTAACCGCTTCAAACTCTCTATAAGCATTTGATTTTTTTCATGTTTTTACTTCCAATCGGCTCACCCAATGGGTGAAAGCGCTGCGGGCGAGATTGAGCCCACCCTAGGCCGCCCAGCGGCGTTGCTTCTCCTTGCGCCCACGGGGGCGCCGCGTCGTCGCGCCTTGCTGGATCGACCCAGTGCGCGCCCACTCTCACCCGCTCAACTGCGACTTTTAGGTTCAACGACATCCGAACAACCTCATCGCTTGTAAAACGAAAGCGTAACCTCGCCCAAGCGCACGCCAAATTTGGTCATGACCGCTTTGTTGAGCATCACGCGGTCGTCGATCAAATACATCCAATCCTCAAAATCCACGTCGTAGGTCTTTCCGTCAACGGGCAAGCGCAGGGTGTAGGCCCAATAAAAGGCGTTACCCGACTCGCGCCCATTGGCGATGCCCACGACATCGTCAGCGCGCCCGGTGTAGGTGCCGTCGCCCTTGCGGGTCAAACGCCAAATGCGCCGATCTTTTTTGCCGTCGCTGTAGGTGAAATCTTCGTCCAAGACGCCTTCGTTGCCATTCCACGAGCAATCCATCACGACCTTGAAGCGGCGCACCACTTGCCCTGAGCGGTCAGCGAATTGACCGTATGCATCGAGTTTGCCGTTGAAATAGGTGCGCATGTCGAGCTTGGGAGTCTCTTTGGCATAACCATCAAGTGACTGGCTCGCGCAGCCTGTGAGCGTTGCGGCGGCGGCGACCGACGCACCAAGCAAGGTGCGGCGGCCCATCTTGGCATTCAGGTTCGATTTCATCGGGGTTTCCTCTTCAAAATAGCAAAGTCAGTGCGTTCGGTCAGACGCGTTTGGGTGTTGCCCGAACCACCCGCCATAGGCAAAACCCCGCAGCAGCCTTGAGCACGCACGGCAGCAAGCAGTACGCCACGGTCAGCGCCACCAAGGCTTGCGGGTCTCTGGAACCGGGTTCGTAGCCCCAGACACCCAGCAGCGGCAGCGCCAAGCCAGCGGCGAGTGCCAAATTGAGTTTGGCGGCAAAGTTCCACCAGCCGTAGTAGATGCCCTCAGTCGGAACTTGGTGACGGGTGTCCTGCGCGATCACACGGGCCAAAAGCGCGCTGGGCACCGCCAAATCAGCTCCCAAGGCCACACCCGATAACGCGCACACAACCGCAAACGCCCACACATCGCCCGCACCTAAAAACGCCGCCCAAACAAAAATCACGATGGCCAAGGCCATGCCAATGCCCCATGCGCGCTCCAAGCCAAACCGAGCGACCACCCGCAGCCACACTGGCAACGACAGGGCAGCGCACACAAAATACGCGGCCAACAACGGCCCCTCGACCCCGGCTGCAGCTTGTAGTCGGTCTTGAATGAAAAACAACAGCAAAGTCGCAGGCACCGCCGAGGCGATGCCGTTGAACACAAACACCACAAAAATCGGCAAAAAATGTGGGTTTGCGAATGGAGCCAACAACGGCGCAGGCGGCGATGCACTGGCTTCAGGCGACGCGACCGGTCGCACTGCGCGACGCCACAAAAACCAAGCCACGACAATTGCTATTGAAAATATAGCAACCGAGTGAATGAATCCGGCGACCACCGGCACAATTGATGCCAAAACCACGCCCACAAGGCCAAAACCCTCTCGCCACGCGACCACGGTGCTGCGCTGGGCGTCAGTGCCTCCCAAACGAGCAGCCCAAGCCTGGTGTGCGACGCTCAACGCGCTGTAACCCACATAAGTCACCAAGAGCGCACCGCTGGCCCAAACGATCAACGCCGTAGGCGTTTGCCAAGCGGCGGGCGGGAAAAACAAGGCACCAAACCCCAAGGCCAGCAAAGCCGCTGCACCGCCCGCCATCGCAAGTACCGCCGACACGCTGCGCGCGTACAGGCGGTCAACCCAGCGCCCCAAAAGCGGGTCGATCAGTGCATCAAAAAGCCGCGCCAGCAACAACATCACCCCCAAGGTAGCCAAAGGCATGCCAAACGACTTCGCGTAATGATTGGGCAGTAACACGTACAGGGGCAACGCCACAAACGCAAGCGGCAAACCCATCGCACCATACAGCGCGCCACTGCGCGCATTGAAAGGGCTCAATCCCGGCGTGGTCATTGTTGGGTCACTTCACACCCGCCAAAAGCGCGTCGCGCATGGCAGGCTCCGAACTCTTGGGCGACAGCCAAATCGCAAAAAATCGCTCGCCAAATGCCGCCTCGTTGATTCGACCGATTTGTTTGCCATTGAGCACAAAGCGCGTGGTTTTGTCGGCTTGGTGGATGCCCAGTAAGCGGTCGCCGTCTCCAACGTCAGGAAAAGTCTTTGCCATGAACGCCAACCACCGCTCAGCCTGCTCGTTTGTCAGTGCGGCCTGGTCTTGTATTTCGCTCAACGACCGCTTGGCTATTTCGTTGCCTTTGAGCGCGCGAAGGTAGGTGAGGTCGACCACAAAAGCGGTATCGGTCGGTGCAGCGCGACTAAACCCAGACGCGACCCACAACTGCGCGTCGTAAATGCGAAAACCAAACACCCGCAGCCGCGTGCGACCCACGAGTTTCAAAACAGGCAAGTCGCCGTCAACGCCGGTTGGCAACGACACCGCGCCGTCAACATTCGCCCAAACCAGACCCGACGCAGTCGTGCAAGCCAGAGCAAGAAGGCCGATTTTTCGCCGATTGAAGTCAATTTTCATGAACTATTCGCCTTTGGTCACCGGATTCATTGGTTTTGTTGCTATAAAAATTACACTGGCTTGCGCAAAGTGAACTGCATCACATCGGTGTTGCCTTGGTCAAAAGCGGCCTCGCAATAGGCCAAGTAAAACTCCCAGGTGCGAATAAAGGCTTCATCAAATCGCTTGACACCGGGCGACGCCCCCGCGCCGGTATTGAGGCCTTCGCTGCGCGGGCTCAAAGCCAGCACCTGCGCGCTTTGCGCCATGAACGCTTTGCGCCATCGCCGAAGCGTCTCGGCGTAGTCGGGGCCAAAGGCAAACTCATCAACAACTTCCAGGCCCGCCGCTTGCGCATGGCTTTTAAACGCACTCGGGCTGGGCAAACAACCGCCCGGGAATATGTACTGCTGAATGAAGTCGGTGCCAGCGATGTAGCGATCAAATAGCTCATCGGCGATGGTGATGCTCTGAATGCAGGCATACCCGCCGGGCTTCAAGAGCCTGGCGACGGTTGCAAAATACTCGGGCCAAAAGCCCATGCCAACCGCCTCGATCATCTCGATGCTCGCAATGGCATCAAACGGGGCGTCGCTGATGTCGCGGTAGTCTTGCAAGCGCAAATCAGCATGCGCGGCAGCGCCTTGCCGAACCAATCGCGCGTTGGCCCAGGCCAGTTGCTCACTGGACAAGGTCACGCCGGTGATGTGCGCTCCAAACTCGGTGGTGGTTTTTTCGGCCAACGCACCCCAGCCGCAGCCAATCTCCAGCACGCGGTCGCCTGGCTTGACACGGGCCATGTTGAGTGCGCGGCGAACCTTGGCATCTTGCGCGGTCGACATGTCTTGGCCGTGATCTGAGTTGAACCACGCCGACGAGTAATTCATCGTTGGATCAAGCCACATTTCGTAAAAGCCATTGCCCAAATCGTAGTGCGCATGGATGTTTTTCTTGGCGTTTGATTTAGAGTTGCGGTTGAGCAAGTGTTTGATCTGGTAGGCGAGTCGCCCCCACCATTTGCCGTAAATCACGTCTTCGATTTCGCGGCGGTTCATCACAAACAGACCGAGCAAACCGGCCAAGTCTGGCGTGGTCCAGTCGCCGGCGATGTAGCTTTCGGCGAAACCGATGTCGCCCGACTTGATTGCGGCCGCGCACACGTTCCAGTTGCGCAGCACAAAGCTCACCGGCACGCCATCAACCTGGCCAAAACGGTGGGTTTGACCGTTGGGAAAATGCACCAACAAGCTGCCTTTTTTGAGGTTTTTCAGCAGGCGCATCGCCGCTTGGGCGCTGCGCGGCGCACCGGCCAAAGCGGTGTCGATGCTGGCGTGGCTTGGTTCAACGGACAGAAGAGCAGATTTGAGGCTTGCTTGAGAAGTCATGAATTTGGGTAAAACTAACGCGTCACGAACTGTTCGGGCGCTGGGGGTTTGCGAAAAAATGGGACCCGCTTGATCCAAAGCTGCAGGGCGTGCCAATGGATTCGCCCCACCACTGCCAAGGTCATCAAAGGGTAACGAGTGAGCGCGCGCAAGCGAGTGCTGTTGGTCAGCTGCAGCAGCTCGCCGCTCACACTGGTTTGAATCAACAAGCCGCTGTCGTCATGGTGGTCGATGGTCGCCACCGTGCGCGGGTTGGCATGCGCCTCGCTCGGCGGCGTGCGCATGAAGCGAAAACGGTAGCTGCCCGCCACATCGCAAAACGGCGACACATGAAACACCTTGGCCGCTGCCAACTCTTGCCCGTAAGCCAGGGTTTGGCCGTCACTGGCTTCGAGCACGTAGCAATGCCGCTCGCCAAACGTGTTGTTGACCTCCACAACAA
>JANOPN010000025.1:0-25192 GCA_031421855.1 Comamonadaceae bacterium | reverse complement strand
GCTTGGCGATCAACTCACGCTTTTTGGCAATCAGCGTGTCGATCTTCGCGGTTTCGCGGTCGAGGTGGGCGGCGATCTGCGATTGATCTACCAAGGGCGGTAGCAAACACGGAATCGAGCCAATCATTTCAAGATTCAAGCCATCCCGTGCCTCGCCACCGGCCATATTCCGAATACTGCTGTAGTTGGATACCAGCCACCAGTACAAATACCGGGAATTCAATCGTTGGCCGGGAACAATCGCAGCCATTGATTGATTGCAGGTCGCAGCAAAACCAAGCTGGGCAACCATTCCTTTGGTCTTACCCTGACCAGCCAGAGCAATCACGAGGGCACCTTTAGGAACCCATTTGGCACTTGAGGACAAGTATGCAGCCTCAGTGATGAAATCAGACGCCTCAACAATCAGGCCAGCGTTGACCGCGCCGGAATTCAACCAGGGAATGTCGCCACCTTCCCAAAAATCGTCGTTGTCTTTACTCGGAGTGCCACCAGAAAAGCGGATAGCGCACCAGCGCAATGAAACTACATCCCAATGCGCCGGAATCGAGTCAACCCACGCGCGATGCACTACCCGTCGATCTAACAATGAGGACGATCCACTCACACCGCCACCTCACCCAACAACTTCACAATCTCACTCTCCAGCGCCCGGATGTCCGCCGCAATCTCCGCCAGCGGGCGGGGCGGCACATACTGGTAGAAATGGCGGTTAAAGGGGATTTCAAAACCGATTTTGGTTTTGCGGTAGTCCACCCAGGCGTCGGGCACATGCGGGCGCACTTCGCGTTCGAAGTAGGTGTTGCAATGGCCGGTGACCAAGGCCAGCAAATCCGTCAGATCGGGTTTGTCGCCATATTTCAGCGGCACGGGCAGCGGGAACTGGCTGGAATACGGCACGTTTTCAGTGTCCCGCAGGTCGGCATCGGGTTCGGGCGCACCGTCCTTGGCATCCTTCTCGCGGCAAATTTCTGCTGTTTCGTCGCGCTCGCCCAGAGCGGTGATGATGACTTTGCGCAGAGCGGCGGGCAGTTTGTTGTCGGCCTTTTTGAACGCAGCATCCAGTAGCTTTGAAAATTCGACGCGGTCTTTAAAGAGCGTCTGGCCGTGTTTGGCGGCCAAAGCCTCCAGCACTCTCACAATGGCCGCTTGCTCTTTTTTGCCAGCGGCCATGTCTGCTTCGATGCCAGCTTGGTCTTTGCGCTTTTTGCTTTCGGCCAGCGCCGCAAAAGCGCCAGCCGCCTTCACGCGCGCCAAGCGCTCGGGTGAGAGCTGAAAGTTCAACCGCAGCGGGCGCTCCACGGTGAGTTTGATGTAGGCGAAGTCCTGGTTGTCAAAAATACGCACCACGTCGGCAGCAGCGCCGTCGGCCTTGAAGTCGGCATACAAGCGGGCCACCTGTTCAATGTGCGCCTCGGTCATCACGTTGCGCTTGTTGCCCAGGCTTTTCTTCATCTTCTCGTACAGCCCGCTGGCGTTGATGAGCTGCACCTTGCCCCGGCGGTGCGGCAGCTTGCGGTTGGTCACAACCCAGATGTAGGTGTAAATGCCGGTGTTGTAAAACATCTGGTCTGGCAGGGCGATGACGGCCTCCAGACAGTCGTTTTCAATGATCCAGCGTCGGATTTCGCTTTCGCCACTGCCCGCGTCGCCGGTAAACAGGGGCGAGCCGTTGAACACCACGCCGATGCGGCAGCCTTCGCCGTCATCCGTCGTGGATTTCATCTTGCTCATCATGTGCAGCAAAAAGAGCAGCGAGCCGTCGTTGATGCGTGGCAAACCGGGGCCAAAGCGGCCAGAAAAGCCCAACTTGTCGTGCTCGGCCTGCACCACGTCGGCTTCTTTCTTCCATTCCACGCCAAAGGGCGGGTTGGCCAGCATGTAGTGAAACTTGGCGTCTGGAAAGCCGTCTTTGGTTTTGCCGTCGCCCAGGGTGTCGCCAAAGACGATATGCGAGGTGTCAGCCTCAGCGCTTTTGATCATGATGTCGGAGCCGCAAATCGCAAAGGATTCGTCGTTGTACTCCTGGCCATACACCTTGAGCCGGGCGCCGCCGGTGAACTGCTCCACATATTCCTCCGCCAGCGTCAACATGCCGCCAGTGCCGCAACAGGGGTCGTACAGGGTGCGCACAATGCCGGGCGCAGTCAACGTGGCATCGTCTGGCTGGAAGAGCACGTGCACCATCAGCCGGATGACCTCGCGCGGGGTGAAGTGGTCGCCCGCCTCTTCGTTGGCCTGCTCGTTGAACTTGCGCACCAGCTCTTCAAACACATAACCCATCATGTGATTGGGCACGCGGGCCGGGTGCAGGTCGATCTCGGATTTGGTGAATTCCTGCATCACCTTGAACAGCAGGTTGGCCTTGTCGAGTTTTTCAACTTCCTTTTCAAATTCGAAATGGTCTAGGATGTCGCGCGCCTCTTTGCTGAAGCTTTTGAGGTAGTGCGGCAGGTTGGTGGCCAGCTGGTTCGGGTCACCCAGCAGGGTGCGAAAGGTGTATCGGCTGGTGTTGAAAAACGGCACCTTGAATTTTTGCTTGATGATGCTTTCCACCGTGGCAGCGTCGTATTTGCGGGCTTGCAGTTGAGCCACTTCTTCCACCACGCCGGCCTTGGTGTCTTCCAGCACACAGTCGAGGCGGCGCAACACGATCAGCGGGATCATCACGCGGCGGTATTGCGGCGGGCGGTAGGTGCCGCGCAACAGGTTGGCGATGCCCCAGATGAAGTTGACGAGTTCTTGTTGTTTGGCGATGACGTTCATGGTCGCGGATTGTGCCCGCGCAAGCGTCGGAATCGGATTTCGAGTCACCTCGGCCCCCATCAGCTCAAAACCCCAAGCTGCGACAAAACCGGCGAAATCAATCACATTTTGATAGCAACAAACCCAATGGATTCGGTGACCAAAGGCCGATATGACTCGGAAAAGATCCCTTTTCGGTCGTTATCAATCATTTCAGCTACCTCGGGTTCAATCCAGCGAGATTTTGGCGAACTTGGCCACGCGGCTCATGGTTTGCAGCTCTTTTTGGATGAGTTCGGCCAGTGCTGTTGGCGTGCCGCCGCTGGCAAACAAACCCAGCTGAGCGAAGCGCTCTTTGACTGCGGGCTCGGCCAAAGCCTTGAGCACGGCTTGGTTCACGCGGCGAATGTCGGCGTCCAGCGTTTTGGCGGGGGCTAGCAGGCCAAACCAGGATGGGTTGTTATTTGCAAACAGGCTGACCTCCGCAAACGTGGGTACGCTTGGTAAGAGGTCGAGCCGCCGATTCCAAGACAAGGCCAGCGCACGCAATTTGCCCGACTTGATGTGCGGGATGCTGGACGCAACTTGGTCAAAGTACACCTGAATCTGCCCACCAAGCAAATCGGCCATGGCGGGCCCCGTTCCCCGGTATGGAATGTGCAACATGAACGTGTTGGTCGCGCTCTTGAACATCTCAGCCAGCATGTGGTTGTTGCTGCCGGTGCCGGGTGAACCATAGGCCAGTTTGCCGGGGTTCTTTTTGAGATACGCGATGAACTCCGCCATGGTCTCGACTGGCAAAGAGGGATGCACCACGAGGGTCACTGGGGCTTTGCACAGCTCACACACCGGCGAAAAGTCTTTGACGGGGTCGTAGGCCAGTTTTTTGTAGACCACTGGGTTGACACCGTGGGTGGACACCGATGCGATGCCAAACGTCAAGCCGTCTGGCTGCGCTCGCGCAAGCTCTGCCGTACCGATGGAGCCACCAGCGCCACCTTTGTTGTCCACAACGACCGGCTGACCCAAGAGCCGACCGAGCGGCTCTGCGACGACCCGTGCCACCAAATCGGTTGGCCCACCTGCTGGGAACGGCACGATCAGGCGAATCGGCCGGGTGGCTTGTGCGATGCCCGCTGCGGGCAACACAGAAAGCGACGAGCACGCAATCAGTTGACGACGATCCATGCAAATCTCCTGCTTTGGCACCGACTTGCGGCACAACGACCTACACGGGCGGTTGCCCGATTTCAAAATTGGCCATGTTCTCTAGCGCCCGAACCATGGCCGAGTGATCCCAGGCTTTGCCGCCCTCTTGCGCGGCACAGGCGTTGAAGAGCTCTTGGGCGATTGTGGTGTTGGGGAGCGAAACGCCCAAAGTCCGCGCGCTTGACAGCGCTAAGTTCAAGTCTTTTTGGTGCAGCTCGATGCGAAAACCTGGGGCAAATGTGCGTTTGATCATGCGTTCGCCGTGCACCTCAAGGATTTTGGACGACGCAAATCCACCCATCAGGGCTTGGCGGACCCTTGAGGGATCAGCGCCTGCTTTGGCGGCAAAGACCAAGGCCTCGGCCACGGCCTCGATGTTGAGCGCCACGATGATTTGGTTGGCGACTTTGGCAGTTTGCCCGTCGCCATTGCCGCCAACCCAGGTGATGTTTTTGCCCATCAGCTCAAACAGTGGTTTGACCCGCGCAAAAACGTCCTCTGGGCCTCCCACCATGATGGACAGGGTGGCGTTCTTTGCGCCGACCTCACCGCCAGAGACTGGCGCGTCAACGTAGTCGCAACCCACGGCATTGATCTTTTTGGCAAACACCTTGGTCTCAATCGGCGAGATTGAGCTCATGTCGACCACGGTTTTGCCGGCTTTAAGACCCGATGCAACGCCGGTATCGCCAAACAACACGTCTGCAACGTGCTGCGTGTCAGGCACCATGATGAAGACGATGTCTGCTTGTTGCGCGATTGCCTGTGCGCTATCGCACGCGATGGCACCTGCTTGGGTGAGGCGCTCGGGCACGCCTGAGCGCGAATAAGCGCACAAATTGTGGCCCGCTTTGAGCAGGTGAGCCGCCATGGGCGCACCCATGATGCCCAGACCGATGAAGCCTAAATTGAGTGATTGTCCTGACATGTTGACTCTTTTCGATTGCGTTTTCAGCTCAAGCGGCCAGCCGCTCGCGCCAACCTAACCCCGCGGTCGTTGTTGTGGCGGGCTTGTACTCGCAACCAATCCAGCCGCCATAGCCAATTGCGTCCAGATGTTTGAACAACCAGGCGTAGTTGATCTCGCCCGTGCCGGGCTCGTGGCGGCCTGGGTTGTCAGCCAATTGGATGTGCCCAATGCGGGCCAAGTGCTTGGCGAGGGTTGCGCCAAGTTCACCCTCGGTTCGCTGAGCGTGATAGATGTCGTACTGAACTCGCGCGTTCGTCGCCCCAACCTCGTTCAATATATCCAGTGCTTGGTCGGTGCGATTGAGGTAGAACCCAGCGATGTCTTTGGTGTTGATGGGTTCGATCAAGAGGTTCAACCCGGCTGCACCGAGCTGGGTTGCGGCATACCGCAAGTTATCGACAAAAGTGCGGCGAATCAAGGCCTCATCCGCCCCAGCGGGTGCAATGCCGGCCAAACAGTTGAGTTGCGAAACGCCCAGGGCGGTTGCGTAGCGAACGGCGGTTGCCACGCCGTCGCGAAACTCAGCGACGCGGTCGGGCAAACAAGCAATGCCGCGCTCACCCGCATGCCAGTCACCGGCAGGCAGGTTGTGCAGGACCACCGTGAGGTCATTGGCCAGCAAGCGCGACTGTATGTCCTCGAACTCGAATGCATACGGAAACAGGAATTCAACCGCCTTGAAGTCAGCCTTGGCTGCGGCTTCGAACCGATCCAAAAAGGGCAGCTCCGTGAAGAGCATCGTCAAGTTCGCGGCAAATCTGGGCATTTTTTTGCTCTCAAAGTGATCAATTTTTGTGGATGAAGCCTCAATCCGGTTTAAGCCCTTGCTCTTTCACGGCACGCTTATAGATGTCGAACTCGTCTCGAATCTGCTGCTGGTACTCGGCGGCGGTGTTGCCCACCACAATACCGCCAGTGGCTTCAATTCGCTCCTTGACATGGGCGTCAGCCAAAGCGGACTTGATGGCGGCGTTTAATTTGTCAACCACCACTTGGGGTGTGCCCTTAGGCGCAGAAACGCCCAAAAACGACATGCGATTGACCGATCCGAGCCCAACTTCACTGAAGGTGGGCACATTGGGCAACTGAGTCAGGCGCTTGGGAGCGGCCACCACGATGGGCACCAAGCGTTTGTCCAAGATGAACGGCAACGACGTGGGCAAGTTGTCGGCAACGATACCCACTTGCCCGGCCACCACATCGTTCAACGCAGGGCCTGATCCGCGATACGGGATGTGGGTGATGTAGACCTTGGCCGCACTTTTGTACACCTCCGCCATCAAATGCCCGACAGTGCCCTGCCCGGCCGATGCGTAGCTGTGTTTGCCGGGCTCTTTGCGCAGCAGCGCGTCAAAGCTCTTGTAATCTTTGGCACCAAATGACGGGTGCACAGCAATCACATTGGGGGTGGCCGCCACGTTGATGATGTGGACAAAGTCGGTAATCGGGTCGTATGGGGTTTTGGGATTGATCGCCGGGTTGGTCGCCATGGTCGACACCGACGACATCAGCAAGGTGTAGCCATCCGGCGCGGCTTTGGCGACCTCTGACGCGCCGATGGCACCGCCTGCACCGCCCTTGTTTTCAACGACAACGGTTTGACCCAATGCCGCGCCCAGTTTGGGTGAAATGACCCGCGCAAGCAAGTCCGTGGTGCCACCCGGAGCAAATGGCACCACCAAGCGTATGGGTTGCTTGGTGGGAAAGACTTGCGCGGTCGCCATGGTGCAAGCGGCGACAGCGAATAGGCTCAAAGCCAAGGAGCGGATGGGGGTGGGGGTCATTTGTGATTTCCTGTCAGTGGTACAGAGCCTTGCGTGCTTCGCATGGTGTTCTCGTCAGAGCCATCGCGGAAGTAGCGCATTGGGAATTTGCAATATTCCGCGCAGGAATATTGCAAATTGCATCGCCCGCGTGGTGTACTGTCGCCATGACCAGCTTTCAAGCCATGAAGCTTTTCGTCCGCGTGGTGGACTTGGGCTCGTTTTCAAAGGCAGCAACTGACCTGGGCATCGGCCAGCCGTCGGCAACCAAGCAAATTGCCCAGCTTGAAAAACAATTGGGCTCGCGCTTGTTGCACCGAAGCACGCACGGCGTGTCGCCCACCGAGGTCGGCGTGGCTTACTACGAAAAATGCAAGCTGATCTCTCACCACGTCGAAGAAGCCGAAACCGTTGCGTCGCTCATGCAATCGAAGGTGCAAGGCGCCATGCGCATCAGCACGACGATGGATTTTGGCCGCCGGGTGCTTGCGCCATTGGTGCTGCGGTTTTTGCTGTTGAACCCCAAGGTTCAAATTGAGTTACTTTTTGACGACCACTTGGTTGACTTGGTCGAGCAAGGCATTGATGTGGCCATTCGCATGGGGCGCCTGATTGACTCCACGCTCGGCGCGCGCCACCTCGGTCGAAACCCGTGGTCGGTGGTTGCCTCACCCGCCTATTTGGCCCGCCGGGGCACACCCGCCACACCGTTTGACTTGACTTCGCACGACGCGCTGATTTGCAGCACGGTACAAAACGACTCGAAGTGGCACTTCACCGGAGCCAAGGGTGAAGAGTTGACGGTGCACCTCAAAGGGCCGCTGCGCTCAAACAACAAGTCGGCCTTGATGACTGCCGCCTGCGCAGGGTTGGGCGTGGCCGCACTGCCGACTTACGTCGTGTGCGAAACCGTCAAAAGCGGTGCCCTGGTCAACCTGCTCGCCGACTGGCCCTTACCGAGGCAAGAAATTCACGCGGTGTACCCATCACCGCGCATGGTGCCGGCAAAGGTGATCGGTTTTGTCGACTGGATGAAAGAGCAAATGAGCGACGAGTGGTGGACCGAGTTGCCCCAAAGGGACACATAGGTCATGAGTACCCGTTGACTCAGCGCGTGCGTTTCGCCGCTGACTTCACAGCCGATTTCGTCGCGGACTTCATGTCCGATTTTGTGGCGGATTTCGACGACGATTTGGCCTGAGACTTCTTGGCTGCCACCGATCCGCGTGGGCTCTTTTTGGCTGGTGCCTTCGTGTCGCGCACCACTCGCTTGGGCTGCGCGCGACCCAACAAGTCGGTCGGTGCGTGATCGCGCGGGCTGGCAAAAGTCGCTGACTTGCCTCGACCCGGGTTTGGCTCCGAGAAGCTGTGGCGCTCGGCTGGCGCTGCTGCCGCTGAGTCGACCGTTTGTGGCTTGGTTTTGGAGCGCGGGTTGTCTTGGCTGCGGTCTTCGCCTTCGCGAACCAGCCTGAAGTCGATCTTGCGACCATCGAGGTCAACGCGGCTGACTTGAACCCGCACGCGGGTGCCGATGCCGTAGCGCATGCCGGTGCGCTCGCCGCGCAACTCGGCACGGGCCTCGTCGTACTTCCAGTAGTCGCCTCCCAGCTCGCTGATGTGGACCAAGCCCTCGACAAACATCTCGTCAAGCAGCACAAACAGGCCAAAGCTGGTGGCTGTGGCAACACTGCCACCAAACTCTTCGCCCAAAAAGCCCTTCATGTAGCGGCACTTGAGCCATGCTTCGACGTCCTTGCTGGCTTCGTCAGCGCGGCGCTCGTTGGCGCTGCAGTGCAGCCCTGCTTGCGACCACACATCGGCCTGTTCGCCCGCAGCGGCACTGGCTTTGGCGGCGCGCGCAGCCGCCTTGCCCGCAGCAATCAACGCTTGACCACCGCCGCGCTGGCTCAGCGCATCGGCGTTTTGCTTGTTGCGCAGCGCCATGCGCCGCGCGAGCGCTTGAGCGCCTTCGCTCAAAGCTGGCAACTGTGGCAGCCGGTATCGGCCCGCAGCCAAGATGGCCTTGATGACGCGGTGCACCAACAGGTCAGGGTAGCGTCGAATGGGGCTCGTAAAATGGGTGTAGGCCTCATAGGCCAGTCCAAAATGCCCATTGTTGACAGGCGTGTAGACCGCTTGACTCATGCTGCGCAGCAACATGGTGTGGATTTGCAAGGCATCAACGCGGTCTTTGGTGGCGTGTGCAATCGCGGCAAATTCGCTGGGACGCGGCTCGTCGCTCAGCGTGGCCGGCACGCCGATCGTGCGCAGGTATTGTTTTAAGGCTTCTTGTTTGGCCGGAGTCGGACCTTCGTGGACTCGAAACAGCGACGGGTGAGCGTTCACCGCGATGAAGTCAGCCGAGCACACATTGGCTGCGAGCATGGCTTCTTCGATGATTTTGTGGGCGTCGTTTCGGGTGCGCGGGATGATTTTTTCGATTCGCCCGCTTTCGTCGCACACGATTTGCGTCTCGGTCGTTTCAAAGTCAACCGCGCCGCGTTTGTTACGCGCCTTCACAAGCGCCCGCCACAGGGCGTGCAAATTCTCGAGGTGCGGCACCACATCAAAACCAGTGGCACGGCGCTTGGCAGCCTCGGGGCCACGCACATTGGTCAAAATCGCGGCGACCTCGTTGTACGTCATGCGCGCTTGGCTGTGCATGACCGCGGGGTAGAACTGGTAAGCGCGAACCTCGCCATCAGCTGCCACGACCATGTCGCAAACCATGCAAAGCCGCTCAACCGCCGGGTTCAGCGAACAAAGCCCGTTTGACAGCTTTTCGGGCAACATGGGAATCACCCGGCGCGGAAAATACACGCTGGTCGCCCGCTCATACGCATCGGCGTCGATGGCAGACGAGGTTTGCACATAGTGCGACACGTCGGCAATCGCCACCAACAGGCGCCAGCCGGGCTCGGTGGCGGGCATGCTGGGTGGGTTTTTGCGCGATTTCGCCGCTTTGGGTGCGTCGGCCACGTCCTCGACCGCAATCTCGAAAGGCTCGCAGTACACCGCGTCGTCAAAGTCGCGCGCATCTTCGCCGTCAATCGTGATCAGCGCCACGTCAGTCAGGTCGATTCGGCCCTTTTTGTCTTTGGCCAGCACCTTATCGGGCAATGCCTTGGTCTGAGTCAAGTTTGCGTCAGTGAACACATGCGGCACGCCGTATTTGCGAACTGCAATCTCGATCTCCATGCCCGCATCGTCAATGCCACCCAGCACCTCGGTGATGCGCCCCACGGGTTGCCCGTACAGCGCAGGCGGCTCGGTGAGCTGCACCACCACGACTTTGCCCTGAATATCGCCTGGGTTTGCAGTACCCAAGCCTCCGCGCGGAATCAAGATGTCTTGTCCGTAGCGTTTGTCTTCTGGCGCAACCAGCCAAGCGCCCGACTCTTGCAGCAGCCGCCCGATGATGGATACGTTGGGGCGATGGATGATTTCGGTGACTTTGCCTTCGGCGCGGCCCTTGCGGTCAAGCCGACCAACGCGCGCGCGCACCTTATCGCCATGCCACACGGCGCGCATCTCGCTGTGTGGCAAGTACAGGTCAGGCTCGCCATCGTCGCGCTGCACAAAGCCATGGCCATCTCGGTGGCCTTGCACAATTCCCTCGATTTCGGAGAATGGGCTGGGGGAGTGATCTGATGTTTTGATAGTAGAATCCTTAGTTCCTGAAGGCCCAGGTGGCGGAATTGGTAGACGCACTAGCTTCAGGTGCTAGCGATGAGAGTCGTGGGGGTTCGAGTCCCTTCCTGGGCACCAGTTGAGTTGTTGTTGCGCGCTTGTTGTCGCTCGCATTTGGCGGTGGCAACATGAGTGGAAGTTGGGTCAAAAGTCATTGAATTGGCTCTGGCCCCATGATAAGCGCCCAAGGTGAAAACTCCCGGCGCTTTTTTTCATTGTGCAACGCGAACCGTCTGGCACGTTAAAACCAGTCATTTCCGCTGACTTTGATGAATTATTGGCACTTGGTCACCGGATTCATTGGGTTTGATGCTATTGATTATATAGCGATTGAACCGCCTCATGTCGGCAACACAAAGTACCGGCAGACTTCGACCCACTGGTTTGCCGCCGCAACATGTGGCATCAACTCTGCGACCAAACGCGCGCTAGGCGACTTGCCAAGCGCTTGAGCCCGCGCCACGCGGGGCCACGCGTGCGGCACGTCTTGGCAAGCGGCTTGCTGCGACCACGCTTGAGTCAAACGTGCTGCCAAGCTCGACAAATTCGCCCCATCCGTCGCATCCATGCTCATCCGCAGCGGCGGCATCCAACGGCTTCTTGGCAGCTCGACATAGCGATGCCTTGGGTTGAGTTGATTCACTTCATCCAGAGGCAGCCACCAGCCCCGCAAATGATCTGCGCTCAGCACGTCGCAGCGCGGCACCGCGTGCCCAAACCGATAAAACATCCAACCACGCGCAACGGCCTGCGGCTGCCACGCCAATCCACCGTGTGGAGCCGGCGCATCGTGACTGAGTTGCCGCACCAACAGCTTGTGCAGCTTGTAGTCAAAGGTCTCCTTGCTGTCCGGGCCTTTGAAGTCGCATGCAGCGGCCTCCTTGCCCCACACTTGGCACAAAAAATACTTGACCGCCAGCTCCCAGTGAAGTGGCTCGCCAGTTGGAGAGCGCAGCAAAAAATCGATCTCGCCCACAGTCGTGCGATCCGACCCCGCGCCGTCAAATCGAATGGGCAGGTTACTCGCCACATGGGTATGCAGCGGGCCGAACCGCAAAAAATACTCAAGTAAACGCTCAGCCAAGCGCCCAAGCCGAAGCGGCTCGCTCAACAGCCGACCGGGCGCGTTGGATGTGCGAGCCTGATCTCGAGCGCGCGACATGAAGTCGACAAAGTCATGCGGACTCACCCGCAAGTCGGCGAGCCACGCCCGAATTGCACCCAACTCCAACTCTGTGAACCGTTGAACGCTCGCGTGGCTCCCAACGCTGCCAGGAGCGGCGGCGCTGAGCAAGGGCGGCGAAGTGAGCAGCCACTCAAGCGCGGCGAGGTCGGATTCAAATTCTGCAATTGACATGAACCCGAATTGTCGGGCTCATTGCCCCCGAAACAAGTTTTGAAACTGCCGAGATACCGGTAGCGTTTCGCGTCGACCTCGCAGAGTGACGTGCATGTTGCCCTCATCGACGCGCACGGCGCTGGCTAATTGGCGGCTGTTGACGATGGTGCTGCGGTGAATTTGCCAAAAATCTTGGCTCTCCAGTGCGCCGATCAGCTCTTTGAGCGGAGTTCGTATCAACGCTTCGGCATCGACACCGTCTTGGCGGTAAACAACTCGGGTGTAGCGGGTGTCGCTCTCGAAGTAGATGACATCCGCCACTTGGATGAGCCGCACTTCCTTGCCAACACTGGCTTGCAAAGTGCGCAGCTTTTGTGTAACGTTTTGCGCTTGGCTTAAGAGAGCGAGCAAGTTGGGCGGCCATTCATTGCGGGGAGGCATTTGCGCGTCAATTTTGGCTTGAACCCGAGCGACCGATTGCGCCAGCCTGGTTTCGTCCAGTGGCTTCAGCAAATAGTCGATCGCACCCGCTTCAAAGGCATTGACCGCTTCGGTGTTGAACGCCGTGCAGAAAACCACGGCGCTGGGAATCTGGGTTGCATGGATGCGCTGTGCAACCTCAATGCCGCTCATGCCCGGCATCCGAATATCCAAAAAACAGGCTTGTGGCTCGTGCTCCAAAAAACTATCCCAGGCATCGACCCCATGGTGGCAAACCGCCACGATTTGGGCCCGCGGCCAAAGCCTCCCCAACGCGAAGCGCAGCTGCTCGCGCGGCGCTTCTTCGTCGTCAGCGATCAAAATAGTGGGCGAATGACTCATCAATATCCCCTTACATCACCGACGCAGAAATTCGCACAGCAGCTGCGAAACCAGCCCCAGGATTGGCCTCAATCTCAAGGCTGGCGCGGTCGCCAAAGTGCGCTTTGAGCCGATTGCGCGTGTTGGTCAATCCTGTGCCCTCGGTCACTGTTTGCGCGCCGCGCCCCGTGTCGTTGACTCGAATGCACAGGTTCTCATTGTTGACCGACGCGAGCACGCTGACTTCACCGCCAGCCAGCGAGGGTTCAATGCCGTGTTCAACGGCGTTCTCAACCAATGACAACACCAAGGCCGGTGGTACCGTTAGCAGCGCCGCGCCAGGCTGGGCAACGACGCTGAACTGTAATTTGCTGCCCAAACGGTGCTGCATGATGGTCAAGTAGTCTCTCACCAGATCCAGCTCAAGTTGTAACTCAACCAATGGCAAATCCATGGCGTCGGTGCTGCGTCGCAAAAACGAAGTCAGGCTGCGAAGCATGGCCGATGCGCGTGGATCTTGGGTGTCGGTCCAGTGTTGAAGCGCGGCCAAGGTGTTGAACAAAAAGTGCGGCTTGATCTGCGCTTGCAAAACCTTGAGTTGGGCTTGGGTGGCCAGGGCCGCGTGCGCGTCGATCTGCGCTTGCAGTCGCAATCGCTCGACTTGTATGGTGAGGCGATGCTGCTTGATGAACAAGGTGATGCCCACGATGCCCAGGACCAATCCGAGTAAGGCCACACTGAACGGCGTGGTCTCAACCAGCGATTGAATGAACCAATCGAAGACTTGTGCAAAACTGATTTGCTCGGGGTAGCGCGTCGCACGTCCGATGACGAATCCAAATTGCGCGCCGGCATAACCCATCACTGGAAAAAAAATCGCAAAGGCCCACGGGTTTCGTCGCCAGCCAGTAACCGGTCGCTTGCCAAACTCCGCCGCCAAATCAGGCCCTATCCAGGTTCGCACCCCCACAAATCCGCAGACCATGTAGATGATGAGGGCCAGCGCAATCGCCAATGCCCAAGCTGCCCCGGCGAAGTGCAAACCCACCACCGTGCCACCAAACGACCCCAGCACACCCATGACCGGGCCAATCGACTTGCTGCTGTACAACCAGCGATCAATGGCCACCAGTTGGTCGCGTCGACCGTCTGGGTAGCGATCGTAATAGGGCCGCGCCCAGTTCAAATAGCGGCGCATGAGTGCGCCGTCGTCCGGCCGAATGTAGGGGTTGTGATCCTGAGTCATGGTCCAAGTCTAGGCACGCGCCCTCGCAATCAGGCTACTGGATGGGCGAGTAGCAGAATTGGTCACACGAGCAGCGTAAGAACGCGATGGAAACAAAAAAAAGGCCGACGATGCGGCCCTTTGAGCGCAATCAGGCGATTACTTGCGATAGGCAGCAATCAAACCCTTGCCTTCATCACCGGCCTTGACTTGCCACTCGGACAACAGCGTCTCGCCCACTTTGGCCATGTCCGCTTTGAGTACGGCTGAGGGTTGCAAAATTTGCATGCCACCGGCCTTCAGGCGCTCAAGAGAGTCACCATTGGCCTTGCGCGCAGCCGCCCAGCCACGGGTTTCGGCAGCTGCAGCGGCCTTCAACACAGCCGCTTGCTCAGTCGCACTCAATGCATCCATGGCCTTCTTGCTGACGATCACGAGATTTTTGGGCAACCACGCCTGCAAGTCGTAGTAATACTTCACATGCTCAAACAGCTTGGTGTCGGCACCCGTAACGCCGGAGCTCATCATGCTCTCGGCGACACCTGTGGCGAACGCCTGACTCACTTCGGCGGCCTGCACCGTCACCGGTTGCGCACCAACCAACTCAGCGATGCGCGCAGTAGCTGGACTGTAGGCGCGCCACTTGATTCCTTTCAGATCGGCCGCTGAATTGATTGGCCGCTTGCTGTAGAGACCCTGGGGTGGCCATGGCACGCTGAACAGGGCCGCCATGCCCTGCTCCGCCAACTTTTTCTCAACCAAGGGCTTTTGTACCGCGTACAACTTAGCCGCTTCCTCAAAGCTATCGGCCAAAAATGGTAAACCGTCAACGCCATAAATCTGCCACTCGTTGAGGAAGTTGGCCATCAAAATCTCACCGGCCTGGGCCTGCCCACCTTGCACCACCCGCTTGATCTCCGGCGCTTTGAATAGCGACGCGCCCGTGTGCACGGTGATCTTGAGTTTGCCCGCTGTGGCTTTGTCGACATCATCGGCGAACGCTTGCAAGTTCACCGAATGAAAGTTGGCAGGCGGGTAGGCACTGGCCAAATCCCACTTGGTCTGCGCAAAAACAGAACTCGCCCCAAACAGGGCACAGGCGACGACAAATTTGAACTTCATGAACGGCTCTCCGGTACAGTTAAAGCAGACAAAACTAAAGGTGTCTGCGCAGCATATGAGATTTTTCGGTGTTCGCCCAGCGGGGGTTTCCCAACACCGTCCAACGAAAGGGTCCAATGAACTTGAGATTTGTTGAGGCGTTTTACTGGGTCGCGACGCTGCAATCGGTGACTCGGGCCGCCGAAAAGCTGTTCATCACCCAATCGGCGATGTCAGCGCGCATCGCAGCGCTGGAATCGGAGCTGGGCACGGTGCTGATTGACCGCGCTGCCAAGCATTTTTGTTTGAGCTTCGCGGGCCAACGCTTTTTACATCATGCTGAGCGACTGCTGTCACACCAACGAGACATCAAACTCGAAATGGGTGGCGCATTGACGCTTGATGTGCGAATGCGTGTGGGCGCAATCGAGTCAGTGCTGCACTCTTGGCTAATTCCGTGGATTGAGCAGCTTCGACTGCAACACCCCACACTTGAGCTGGAGCTATCCGTCGAGACGACACCTGTTCTTGCTGAACTGGTTCGGCGCGGCGCGCTCGACATGGTTTTTACCGCCTCACCCGCCGGTTTTGAAGGGGTGCGAACCCAAGTCATGCCGTCGATGCCAATGGCTTTTTTGGGAAATGTCCGAATTCACCGCAAGCGCATGTACCGAATGGCGGACTTCGACAGCATCGAGTTGCTCACGTTTCAACGTGGCTCGCAGCCCCACCTGGCCCTGATCGATCTGCTTCAGGCCGCCAAGGTCATGCCGCGAAAAATTCACGCCATCTCGTCGATCTCAGCAATGGTGCAACTGGTCCAAAGCGGCTTTGGGGTTGCCGCCTTGCCACTGGCAGCCGCCAACAGGCTTGCCGCCGCTTCAGGCTTGAAGGTGCTGCGATGCGATACCGCCCTGCCACCGCTACCGATCTATGCCAACTACCGACCCGACCCGACATCTACGCATGCCGATTTGGTCCTTAAGTCGGCCCATCTGTTTGCGATGGCTAGCTGAGGTGAAACCCTGCTCTTCATTGGAGTCATCAAAAAAATCGATGCATCAATGAAGAAATTTTGAGTTTGCTGCGGGCCAAACACGCCCACACAATTCGAGCCAAGCCTTGCCTCATCGGCATGGCAAAACTTGGACTCAGAACGCCATGTCAGTTGACCGATCCGATACAACGAACCCGCTGTTGCTCGCGCCAGTAGCGACACCTGCTACACAGGCCCGAGCAAAGATCCGCGCTGGCGACTGGACTAACCACACGAGCGGCCTGGCCGACGGCTATGTTCAGGGCAACATCGTCATCTTGCCAAAGGATTTGGCGGCTGACTTTTTGTTGTACTGCCAGCGCAATCCAAAGCCGTGCCCACTGCTGGCGGTTGGAAACCCCGGCGACCCCAGCCTGCCCAGCTTGGGGACAGACATCGACATCCGCTTCGACGTTCCCCAATACCGCGTATGGCATAACGGCGAAGTCGTTGAGTCGCCCAATGACATCAAAGCGATCTGGCGCAACGACTGGGTCACATTCGTTTTGGGATGCTCTTTTTCGTTTGAAGAGGCGTTGATCGGTGCTGGTTTGCCGCTACGGCACATCGCACGGGGCAAGAACGTCGCGATGTACCGAACCAATATCTCCACGACTCCTGCCGGATCGTTCAACGGCCCCATGGTTGTCTCCATGCGTCCAATGAAACCATCAGACGCGATTCGGGCGATACAGATCACCTCGCGTTTCCCCAATGTGCACGGCGCACCCGTGCACATTGGATACCCCGACGCGATCGGCATCCACGACCTCGCGACCCCCGACTATGGCGACGCGGTCGAGATCTTGGCCGACGAGCTACCCGTCTTTTGGGCCTGCGGCGTGACACCGCAGGCAGCACTGGCTCAAGCCCGCCCCGCCGTTTGCATCACCCACGCACCGGGGGCGATGCTCATCACCGATTTACTCAACCACCAACTGGCTAGTTTTTAAGGAGCCTTGTCCCATGAAAAAAACCCTCCACGCAACACTGTCCGCAGTCACTGCTTTGATGTGCACCGCAGGCTTTGCCCAGACGAAATGGGATCTCCCATCTGGCTACGGCGTCAATACGTTTCAAGTCCAGAACCTGCAGCAGTTCGCTGCTGACGTCGACAAAGCGACCGCCGGAAAAGTCAAAATCACCGTCCACGCAGGTGCATCACTGTTCAAAGCCAACGAAATCAAGCGCGCCATTCAGTCTGCGCAGGTTCCCATTGGTGAGTTCATTTTGTCGGGCGCATCGAATGATGGCCCTGTTTACGGTGTTGATTCAATTCCGTTTTTAGCCACCAGTTACGCAGACTCCAAGCGACTCGACGTGGCCTCGCGCCCATTGCTGGTCAAGGCCTTGGCCAGTCAGGGGATGAAGCTGCTCTACACCGTACCGTGGCCGCCACAGGGTCTGTACTCCGCCAAGCCAGTGACCGGACTGAAGGATCTCAAGGGCACCAAAATGCGGGCTTACAACCCGGCCACTTCGCAAATAGCGGTAGCAGCCGGTGCGCAGCCCGTGACGATACAGCTTGCGGAGCTGCCCGCCGCGCTGGCCACTGGCGGCGTTGACAATTTCCTGACCTCGAGTGCCAGCGGAGTCGACAGCAAACTGTATGAAAACGTGAAGTACTTCTACGATGTCAACGCATGGTTGCCGCGCAATGCGGTTGTGGTCAACCAAAAAATGTTTGATTCGCTCGACAAGCCAAGCCAAGACGCATTGATGCAACAAGCCCAAACCGCGCAGGCGCGCGGCTGGAAAACCAGCGAACAAAAAGACGACGAGTACCTGAAGGTTCTCGCTGCAAAAGGCATGAAGATTGACACCACCAGCGAAGTGCTCAAGCGCGAGCTAGCAACAATCGGTAAGGCCATGACCCAAGACTGGTTGAAGCTCGCCGGCGACGAGGGCCAAGCGGTGATTGCTGCCTACAACGTTAAGTAAACTGACATCCACCAAAAATCGTTTCATCGTTTTGAAAAAGCAGGCCCCATGTCTTCAATCGCACCACCACCCACTGCGCTTCGCCGAATCTTGGATTTTTCATACGATGCAGCGGGCGCTCTGGGTGCCATTAGCATCGCCTTGATTTGTGTACTGATGATGGCGCAAACCTTTGGGCGTCAGCTCGGGTTTGCGACGGGTGCCATCAATGACGTGGTGTCTTGGTTGTGCGCAGCAGCTGCATTTTTGACAATGGCACACGCCTTCAAGCATGGCGACTTTGTTCGCGTGACGCTTGTGCTTGAGAAGGTGTCGCCCCGAACCCGGCGAGTCATGGAGATCAGCAGCTTGTCTATCGCTTGCGTGGCAGTCAGCTACTTAGCGTGGTGGGCATGTCGCTTCACGTTCCAGAGCTGGCAGTTCAACGAAATGGCACAAGGCCTGTGGGCCGTGCCCATCTGGATTCCCCAAACCAGCTTTGCAGTCGGGGCTGTGCTGTTGATGGTTGCCGTGTTTGACGAACTGATCATCGTTTTGCGCGGGGGCATTCCCACCTTTGAGCGGCTGACGCAAGAGCGTCACGCCAAAGGCGACTTTTCATCCGATGTCTGAACCAAGGAAACACCGAAATGGACGTTTTATCAATTGGCGCATTTTTGCTGGTGCTCATGCTGCTCATGCTCTCGGGCGGCGTGTGGATCGCGATGACGCTTGCCATCTGCGGTTGGGTCGGACAAGCGTTTTTCACCAACAGCCCGCCCGGTCTGAATTTGTTCTCCGCGTTTTGGGAGAGCAACGCCAGCTGGGAGTTGGCAGCACTGCCCATGTTCATCTGGATGGGCGAGATTTTGTTTCGAACCAAGCTCAGTGAGGAGATGTTCACAGGTCTGGCACCCTGGCTTAACCGCGTGCCAGGGCGCTTGTTTCACACGACCGTGTTGGGTTGCGGCATTTTTGGCTCGGTGTCTGGCTCATCCGCTGCCACCTGCGCCACCATCGCCAAGGTGTCGCTGCCGGAGCTGAAGAAACGCGGCTATGACGAAAACATCGCCATTGGCTCGTTGGCCACGGCGGGAACTCTGGGTATTTTGATTCCGCCGTCCATCACCATGGTGGTTTATGCGGTCGCGGCCGATGCGTCGATCATTCGCATTTTTCTCGCTGGCTTCTTGCCTGGCATTTTGCTCATGTGCTTGTTCTCAGGCTACATCGCGTGGTGGTCGATCCGAAACAAGGAAAAAATGCCTCCGCCTGAGCCAGATATGAGCTTGGGTGCCAAGCTGCGGTTGTCAAAGAACCTGATTCCTTGCGGCTTGCTGATTGTGTTCATTTGCTGGGCTCTCGTGGCGGGATGGGCCACGGCCACCGAGTGCGCGGCTTATGGTGTGGTGGGCGCTTTGGCGCTCGCCCTGTGGAGTCGATCGCTGACTTGGCAGAACTTCAAAGACAGCTTGTTTGGATCAGCCCGCACCAGTTGCATGATCATGTTCATTTTGGCTGGTGCCGCATTTTTGACAAAAACCATGGCCTTCACTGGCATACCGCGCGAACTAGCAGAGTGGGTCAACGCGATGCAATTGTCTCCCTACGCGCTGATCGCTTGTTTGGTGGTCGTGTACTTGGTGCTGGGTACCGCGCTTGACGGCATCAGCATGATTGTGTTGACCGCTGCGGTGGTGATGCCAATGGTGCAAAAAGCAGGGTTCGACCTCATCTGGTTTGGCATTTTCGTGATTTTGTTGGTCGAGATCGCAGAGGTGACACCGCCCGTGGGGTTCAATCTGTTTGTGCTGCAAAACATGACTGGCAAGGACAGCAACTTGATCGCCAAAGCTGCGATTCCCTTCTTCCTGTGCTTGGTCGTTTGCATCGTTTTGATCACGATCTTTCCGCAAATCGTGACGGTCGTCCCAGACTGGTTGATGGGCCCAGCCAAGTAGTTCGGTCTCAGCGATTGCTCGCGACAGCTTCGTCGCAAATCAAGGACTTACCCAATGAAGAATTTCTGTCTCGTGGCTGCTACCGCTGCCATGCTGGCGCAGCCTTGCCCAGCGAACGCCCAAACACAAAAACAAACGCAAACGCCCGCGTCTGCGCCGTTGGCAAAGACAAGCCCAAGCGTGGGCACTACCTTGTGGCGGCTAGCAACCGGATACAGAGATGAGTCGTTTCACACCCAGAACTTACGCGAGTTCGCAAGCGAAATCGAATCGGGCACCGGGGGGCGAGTCAAGATCGAGATCCATTCAAACAACAGCCTGATCAAGCTGGCTGACATCACGGCTGCAGTGGCGGCCGGAAAAATCGAAGCGGGAGAGGCGATCATGACGGGCATGGGTAAAGAGATGCCACTGACTGGCGCCGACAGCGTGCCGTTTGTGGTGGCATCCTATGCGGCTGCCCAGCAAATGTGGACGCTGCAGCGGCCGGGCATCGACCAGGCGTTCGCCGCCCGGGGCCTCAAGCCCCTTTTTGCTGTGCCTTGGCCACCGCAAGGCCTCTACACAAATAAGCCAATCACCACCACCCAAGACCTTAAAAATCTCAACATGCGCACGTACAACCCGACAACGGTGCGAATTGCGCAGTTGCTCGGTGCAAGCCCCGTCGATGTGCCCATGCCGCAGGTCGGTCAGGCCTTGGCAGAGGGGAGACTCGATGCGATGATCACCTCAGCAGTAACTGGAGCCGAAAACAAAGTTTGGACGGGTTTGACGCACTACTACGAACTCAACGCATGGTTCCCAAAAAACATCGTCTTTGTCAACTCAAAAGCATTTGCTCAATTGCCAAGTCACGCCCAACAAGTCGTCGCTGATGCGGCCGTTCGCGCCCAGGCGCGTGGTCAAGCCATGAGCCAGGTCGCGGCAAACCGCGCCACCGACATCCTCAGACTCAATGGCATGAAGGTTGAAGGCTTGCCCTTCGAGCTGGGGCGCGACCTCAGGCGGATGGGCGAGACGTTTTCACGCGAATGGGTCACTTCGGTTGGCCATGCCGCCAACGATGTGTTCATTCCGTTATACGGTTTTCGCTAAATTCCATCATTCACTGCGCATCTCGCCCAAAATTTAACCTCTGACAACCATGTCCGCACACACCCAAGCACGCATACCGCCCGCAATTTCCGCCGAGTCAACCGACACCCGCTGGCAGTTTTGGATTGACCGAGGCGGCACGTTCACCGACATCGTCGCCAAGAGGCCCGACGGCAGCATCAGCACCCACAAGCTGCTCAGTGAGAACCCTGAGCAATACCGAGACGCTGCGGTAGCGGGCATTCGACAGCTCTTGGGACTCAAAAGCGGTGAAGCCATCACGCCGCAACAGGTGGCGTGCGTGAAGATGGGCACCACGGTTGCCACCAACGCCTTGCTCGAACGAAAAGGCGAGCCGACGCTTTTGATCACGACTCGCGGTTTTCGCGATGCGCTGCGCATCGCCTATCAAAACCGGCCGCGTTTATTTGACCGCCACATCGTCTTACCCGAGTTGCTCTACGCCCGAGTCATCGAGGCTCAAGAGCGGCTGTCAGCGCAAGGCGAGGTATTGCAAGCACTTGACGAGACCGCGCTGACACTTGAGTTGGCGCAAGCCCGTGAGGCTGGGTTTAACTCGGCTGCGGTGGTGTTCATGCATGGGTGGCGATTTGGCGCGCATGAGCTGGCCGCTGAGCGGCTCGCGCGGGAGGCGGGCTTCACACAGGTCAGCGTCAGCCACAAGGTCAGCCCGATGATGAAACTCGTTGGGCGAGGCGACACAACCGTTGTCGACGCCTATTTGTCGCCCATCTTGCGCCGCTACGTCGACCAAGTCGCCTCTGAGATGCCCGGGGTGAAGCTGTTTTTCATGCAGTCCAGCGGCGGCTTGACCGACGCCCATGCCTTTCAAGGCAAAGACGCGATTTTGAGCGGCCCAGCCGGTGGCATTGTGGGCATGGCGCGCACCGCGCTCATTGGCGGTCAAGGCAAGATCATTGGCTTCGATATGGGCGGCACCAGCACCGATGTCAGCCATTTTGCAGGCGAGTTTGAACGCGAATTTGAGACGCAAGTCGCCGGCGTGCGCATGCGAGCACCCATGATGAGCATCCACACCGTGGCTGCGGGTGGCGGCAGCTTGCTGGCATTTGACGGCGCGCGTTTTCGCGTCGGCCCACAAAGCGCCGGTGCCAACCCGGGCCCGGCCAGCTACCGGCGCGGCGGCCCGTTGGCCGTGACCGACGCCAATGTGTTGGTTGGCAAAATTCAGCCGCGCTATTTCCCAAAGGTTTTTGGGCCTAACGCGGATGCCAGTTTGGACAGCGACGCCGTCAAGGCCAAGTTTGCCAAAATCGCCGCACAGGCGGGCAAGCCGCCCGAGGCTGTGGCACAGGGCTTCATCGACATCGCCGTGCAGCAAATGGCCAACGCCATCAAGAAAATCAGCGTCGCGCGCGGCTACGACGTGACCCAGTACACGTTGCAGTGCTTCGGCGGCGCAGGCGGTCAACACGCCTGCTTGGTGGCCGATGCCTTGGGCATGACCAAGGTATTTGTACACCCGCTTGCAGGCGTTCTCAGCGCTTATGGCATGGGCTTGGCTGACCAAAACCTGATGCGCGAGCAAGCGCTAGAGGTGCTGCTCAGCGAATCGGCCTTGCCCCAAATTGCGTCCACATTGGCGCAGCTCTCCCAAGCCGCCAGCGCCGACTTGCGCGCCCAAGACCTCAGCGCCGGGGCGCCCATCGTGCACCAGCGCGTGCATGTGCGCTACCAAGGCACCGACAGCGCCATCGTCGTGCCATTTGGTAGCGTGTCCGACATCCAGGCTGCTTTTGATGCCGCCTATCGCCAGCGGTTTGCGTTTTTGATGAGCGGCAAGGCCTTGATGGTTGAGGCCGTGAGCGTCGAGGCCGTCGTGGCCGGGGACGCGCCAGACGAGCCCCGACTCGCGCTGCACCCTGCAAGGCGAATCGGCGACGCGGCCAATCGCCTGCCTGTGCGCGACACCGTACCCATGTACGGCGTCGACCGAAGCGGCGTCGCTCGCTGGCAAGACGCCGCCTTGGTGGTGCGAGAAGACCTGCGCTGCGGCGACATCATCACCGGCCCAGCCATCATCGCCGAGCGCAACGCCACCACCGTCGTTGAAGCCGGTTGGGAAGCTAGTTTGACGGCTTTTGACCACTTGGTCATTGAACGCATTGAGTCGCGCGCTATTGTTTTTGCAGCCGGCACCACAGCTGACCCGGTGCTTTTGGAGGTCTTTAATAACCTCTTCATGAACATCGCCGAGCAAATGGGCTTGCAGCTGCAAAACACCGCCTACTCGGTCAACATCAAAGAGCGGCTTGATTTTTCTTGCGCCCTGTTCGATGCCACTGGCAACTTGATCGCCAACGCCCCACACATGCCCGTGCATTTGGGCTCCATGGGCGAGAGCATCAAAACCGTGGTTCGCGAAAACGCGGCCCACATGAAACGCGGCGATGTGTACGCCCTTAACGACCCCTACCACGGTGGCACGCATTTGCCCGATGTGACGGTCATCACGCCGGTTTACCTTGACGGCGCTGACAAGCCCGTTTTCTACGTCGGCTCACGCGGCCACCATGCCGACATTGGCGGCATCACGCCCGGCAGCATGCCGCCGTTTTCAAAGACTGTTGACGAAGAAGGCGTGCAAATCGTCAACTTCTTGCTCGTTGACGGCGGTCGCCTGCGCGAGACTGAGATGCTTGAGCTGCTGACCACGGGCGGTGGCACCACCGACTACCCCAGCCGCAACCCAGCGCAGAACATGGCCGACCTCAAGGCTCAAATTGCGGCCAATGAAAAAGGCTTGCAAGAGCTGCGCAAAATGGTCTCGCATTTTGGCCTTGACGTGGTGCAGGCCTACATGGGCCACGTGCAAGACAACGCCGAAGAGTCGGTTCGCCGCGTCATTACTCGGCTCAAAGACGGCGAGTTCACCTTGGCACTTGACAACGGCGCGCAAATCAAAGTCGCCATTCGGGTTGACAGCGCTCACCGCAGCGCCGAGATCGACTTCACAGGCACTTCGCCCCAACAGATCAACAACTTCAACGCGCCCACTGCGGTTTGCATGGCCGCGGTGCTCTACGTGTTTCGCACCTTGGTTGACGACGACATCCCGCTCAACGCCGGTTGCCTCAAACCCATTCGCGTCATCATCCCAGAGGGCAGCATGCTCAACCCCCATCCACCTGCCAGCGTGGTGGCGGGCAATGTGGAGACATCCACCTGCATCACCAACGCCATCATCGGTGCACTGGGTCACATGGCCTCAAGCCAGCTCACGGTCAACAACTTCACTTGGGGCAATGAGCGTCACCAGTACTACGAGACCATCTCGGGCGGCAGCGGCGCAGGCGGCAAGTTTGACGCGAACGGCCATCTGGTGGGCGGCTTCAACGGCACCAGCGTCGTGCAAACCCACATGACCAACTCGCGCCTGACCGACCCTGAGGTGCTGGAGTTCCGATTTCCCGTTCGCCTCCTCAGTTACGCAATCCGAGAAGGCTCAGGCGGAGTGGGCGAGTGGACGGGCGGCAATGGCGGCGTTCGGCGCGTGCAATTCCTAGAGCCCATGACCGCCAGCATGCTCTCCAATGGCCGAACAACGGCGGCATTCGGCGCGCAAGGCGGCGGAACAGGCGCAACAGGCATCAACCGCGTGATTCGCGCTGATGGCAGCGTCGAGGACTACAGCCACATTTGCAGCGTGCCCATGAGCGTGGGCGACGTATTCGAGATCCACACACCAGGTGGGGGTGGGTTTGGGGCTACTGGGTAGGAGATTTGATGACTTTTTGAACGATGGTCTCCGAATTCATTGGGTTTATTGCTATTATTTTTGCGTGTCACGGCATGCAAGTCGGTGCAGCCGGTAAACTGCAACCATGTTCAAAACATGGCACAAATGTCTGCTTGCGGTAGGATTCTTGATTGCGGCGATCCCATCGGCGTTCGGTGCGGGCACAGGCTTGGTCAACGACATGGGCCGCGCCAGGATCGCGGGGTTAGCTGCCTCGCTATCGGTATTGCAAGGGGCTGGGAGCGAAGTCGGCGTGATTGAAGTTGCCGATCGACTCGAGCAGTTTGAACCGCTCGACCCGGCGCGTTTGTACCCGGTCACGCCGGCCGCACCGCTTTGGCTGCGAGCTCAACTCTTGACAGCTGAGCCGCTCGCGACCGATGAGTGGGTGATTGAGTTTCCAACCGTTGTCGTGGATCGCTACGAGGTTTACCAACGAGATGCTGCGGGCGTTTGGCAGGTGGCGGTTGCGGGGGACAGGGTGGCCCACACGCAGTGGCCGCTTGATTCGCTTCGGCCGCAGTTTGCGCTGAACATGCCCCGCGCGGGAACG
>JANOPN010000024.1:0-4544 GCA_031421855.1 Comamonadaceae bacterium | reverse complement strand
CCGAGGGCCTCTTGGGGTTTTTACTAGATTGGGGTGTGTTTTTTTTTACGTTTGGGGGGGGGCGGTTTGGGGTTGGGGGGTGGGGGGGGCGGGGGCCAGCGCCTGTGTTTCCTAAAGAGAAGCCCTTACAGCCTTCGCATGGACTCACCGTTGTTGTTGTCCCCTTTCTCAACCGCTTGCCTGAATCGCCCCACAAGGTGGTTGGTGAACTGCTTGCCGATGCCGTGATTGCGAGGCTGAGCCGGTGCCCCGGAGTCGTGGTCATCAGCTGTCTCTCCGCGCAAGCCTTTGTGCACCGAGCTCAAGACACCCAAAACATCCGCTCTCAATTGAAGGCCGATTACGTTGTGGCTGGCAGTTTTCTTATCCACGGCGACCGAGTCTTGCTCAGCTACGAATTGACCGTCACCCAAAGCCACGCACTTGTGATGGCCGATCAGTTGAGTTGCGCGCTTGGTGACGTGTTTGCGAGTGACTGCTCGCTCGCCGCGGACTTGACCAACCAAGTCGTACAGGCGATGTCTGCGAAAGATGCCACATACGCCAGCACCCGCCCCATGCCAAGTCTGGCCAGCGCCACCGGCTTGAGCGCGGGGGTGCAGCTCATGCACCGCTCACAGCACATCGACTTTGTTACGTCAGGCAAGCTTTTGGAGCAATTGAGTGCTCGCCACCAGCGAAGTGCAGAGTTGATGGCATGGCGGGTGAAATGGCATGTCTTTCAGGCGGTGTACGGATGGGCCATCGATCCTAAAGCCAACCACAGAGACGCCTTGGGTTTTGCGCAGCGCGCCGTTGATGCTGACCCGCAGTCGCCGTTTGCCTTGAGCATGTTGGCACTGGCCACTGGATACCTCAGCCGCGATCAAGCTGGGGCAAAACTCGTGGTTGACCAAGCCTTGCAAATCGATCAAAGCAACCCCTTCGCGTGGCTGGTGAAGGGCATTTGCGCGGCGTTTCAGGGCGAAGGTATGTTGGGTTATGAATGCACGCAACGTGCTTTGGCGCTTTCGCCGCTTGACCCACAGCGGTTCTACTTTTTGTCGCTCAGCGCCTCTGCTGCTCTGTCGGCTGACATGCTACCGACTGCCGTGCAATTGGCGAAGGCGTCGATGAGGCTCAACTCGCAACACGTTTCAACCGTGCGGGTGCTCGCCATGGCCCAAGGCCTTCAAGGCCACAGCCACGATGCAGCACAAACCGTCAAGGCGCTGCTTCGACTCGACCCCGGTTTTAACCTCACCCAATGGCGTGCCCATTCACCCGGTGCCCAAAACCCAATTGGTAAAAAGTTAGAGCAAGCGCTGCGTGAAGCAGGCGTCCCTGAGTCTTGAGGACTCATTTCACCCAAGGAGAACGACATGGCAGGATGGAGCGGTTGGTCAGGCTGGAGCGGTTGGTCGGGTTGGAGTGGCTGGTCTGGGTGGTCAGGCTGGAGCGGTTGGTCGGGTTGGAACGGCGGCGCGGGCGGTGCAAGCGGCAATCCGCTGCTCACGCAGGCCATCATCAACAGCACGGCGGCGACGGTACCAACTGGCGCGGTTGCTCCCACCATATCGGCATACGCCTACCCCGCAAAAATTGACGACAAAAGTCAATTCGAAAGTTGGGAGCCCAATGTTCGCTACGAGCTTTGCATCAGTGAGCTTTTGAGTCGCGTGGAATTTGTCAACGTGGGGCCACCCGGCGCACCAACGAGTTTTGAGATCAAGCAACGGACTGGAGCGAGTGGGATCACATCAACCGCCCTTTTCAAATCGGCAAGGCCAAACGCAGCCACTTTGAATGCCCAACTCGCCCTGACGTTCAACGCTGGAAAAACTGTGGGTGGAAGTTCTGAGCGGCAACTGCGCATGGAGGAGATCGTGACCCAACTTGAGCCTCAAATGCCGTTTTGGGCGACAGCCTTGTTTTTGCAGCCCGCGATCAAACCCAAAACCATGGAAATGATCAATTTGATGATGGCTTTCAGCTCAATTTGCTGCATGCGCGTCAAACATGCCTTGGCGGTGCCGCGACCAGCCAGCTTCACGGGCGAGTTGCAGCCAATCGTGCCAACGCCAGCGCATGGCAGCTTCCCCAGTGGCCACGCGACCGAATCGTATGCGGTTGCCTACGGTTTGACGCTGTTACTGAGTGGCAAACAGGCGATGATCAACGGTGTTGATGTCCAACTGCTTGCCCAGGCCAAACGAATTGCGGACAACCGCGTGATCGCAGGTGTGCACTACCACGTCGACTCGCAAGCAGGGCAGTTGTTGGCAAAAGCCAGCATGGATTTTCTTGCTGCCGTGGCAACGGGAACCGCTAGGTTCGGAACTGCACATGACATCGCGAATGCAGCGGCAAACGCCGCATTTAACCCAGCCATCACACCAGCTCAATACACAGCGGCAACTGGCTTGGCGCAAAAGTCAGAGTTGATCTGCAAACTCTGGGATTCAGCCAGTGCGGAGTGGGCGTGATGGACTTCTTTGTGTCTGCGTCGACTGGCCTGAATCCTTACATCACTTGGGCCAAGCGAAGGATGTTTGCAACTACTCCCTTGCCTGCGAGCGGCATGTTGCGCGTGCTTGTTCGGTGCAAGAGTGGAACCAAATTACGTGACTTGACGACTGCCAGGGCAACCCCTGAATCCTCATTCCTTCACAGAGGCAAACTGTCGTCAAGGTGGGTCGTAATCAGCGTCTCTGAGACTGATCTTTTGGCACTCATTGCCAGCGGCCAAGTTGAGCGGCATCAACTTGCGCTACCGCGTGCCGATGTCGAACTCACTTTGACAGGATTGTTTCCGCAAGGGCCGCCAAAATCGCCGCCTATCCTTGCCATCATTGACGATGGATTGCCTTTTGCACATGAGGCACTGCGCGGCGCGGGAGGCACGCGGGTTCACGCATTTTGGCCCATGGGTTCGGCGACAGTCTCGCGAACTGCCATCAACAACCAACTCACGGCCGATCGGTCTGACCGCGCTGCATATGCCCGTTTCAACTACAACCGCCTCTCAAACGGCGGTATTCACGGTGTGGGCACAACGATGCTGGCCAGTGAGGGGCATGATTCACCACTGATCTTGGTGCAATTGCCCGCCAACACCGCATCTGACCCCTCAGGCGGCGCGCTTGAAGCCGATGTATTGGCGGCATTGTGGTCAATCGGTGCACAGGTGCCCAAAAACCGCGATTTGATTGTTTTATGCGGCTACGGCACCACCGCCGGGCCGCACAACGGAGCGGGCTTGTTTGACGATGCATTGAGCGATTGGAAAACCCGCAGAAATCATTCAAATACCGAAACTCAGGTTATTTTCTCGGCAGGCAACTCCCGGCTGGAGGGTCTGCATGGACAAGCATCTATCGCTCGGAACGCATCGGCCAAGTTCGGCTGGCAGATACAAGACAACGATGCCACCGACAACTACGTCGAGATTTGGCCACCACATGATCCGGCCAACACGGCGGGTATCACGGTAAAAATCACAGCACCTGCCAGCATGGGCGGGCAAAGCATTGTTGTGTCTCCTGGGGTCGAGGCGTTTTTCCCTCAGTTGCCAAACCAGGTGCAATGGATGTGTGCCAACAACTCCAACGCCAATGGCACGGGCGTGTTGATTTGTATAGCTGCGACCGAAGGTCAAGCTACGCCACTTTTAGCTGGAATGTGGACGATTGAGCTGACTAACAACGGGGCAAAGACCATCGCGGTTCACGCATGGATCGAGCGCGACGGGAAAGCCCTGGGCTCGAATACGACTGGCCGCAAGAGTGCCTTGGTTGATTTGCCGGGTGAGCCAACTTTTGTGAACACTGCAACCACCTTGTCACGTTTTGGCGCAAGCGCAGAAGCAACCAGCGTGGGCGCTGGGCACCCTGCTGGTGCAAGCCCGGCATCAATTCAGTCGTCGCAAGGGCATGCTTACAGTGGGGTCGGGCCAACACTGAGCACGTCTTCAGTCGCCAAGCCAAATGTGGTGGTGACGGTGCCAGACGCCAAGGGCCAGCCGGGGTTGCGGGTGCGCGGACCATTCAATGACTCCAGCGCTATGCCCTTTGGTGGCTCAAGCGCTGCAGCGGCCCTGTGGGCGGGTCATCGGGCAAAGGAGCTTTACAAGTCGACGCTGGCCAAAGCGAAACGAGCGAAGAAACCGGCGCATTCGGCATTGCAATTGTTAAAGCCAATCGCCAAGCCGAAAAAGTCCTCGCCAAAATCGCCTAAAAATATTGCCGTGGTAACGCCGACTGCGCCGTCAGCGCCAACACGTTCACCCAAACCGTCTGTCGTGCGCAAAAGTTGACATATCCGCTGCACCGCAAAATCACGCGGTCGCAGCTGACCAAATCCTGTGCCGTCAGCATCACCCACCCCCTCGGAAACAGCACCCACTGCCCCGTCTCCGGGTCAAAGAGCTTGCAGACTCTTGCGACTTGCCAGTAGCCTGCCCAGGTGAATGGGCGTTTGATGATTTGGCCGGGTACGAGGGTGCGTAGTTGGTTTTGGGCGGCTTTCAATTGCTAGAGGGGGGTGGTCATGTCGAGGTGGCTGTG
>JANOPN010000023.1:0-3814 GCA_031421855.1 Comamonadaceae bacterium | reverse complement strand
GCAAGACCGTAAAAGGTGTTGACAGGCACGTCAAGCGGCGTGGCTTCGAGATCGCCTGGCTTTCGAAAGTACGGCACACCGTAGTCCGGGAGGTTGTTTTCTTTGAGGTAGTAATGCGCCAGCGTGATCTGGTCAGGCGTTCCGAGGCCAAAGACCACCGTTGGAGCCAAGGCTTGGCGCTTGTTGTTGACCGAGTCTCTGAAGCTGTCCGCGTCGTGTGTCAACGCGTTGAGTCGCATCACGGTGGTGCTGCTCAGGGCGTAGGTGAGATCGGTGCTGAGGCGCTTGTAGCCATTGCTGCCCAGTGTTGCGGTGATCTCTTTGCCGCCGAAGCGGTGCGGGGTTTTGCTGACTTGGTTGATCAAACCACCGGCCGAGCCGCGGCCGTAGAGCATTGAAGCGCTGCCACGCAACACGTCAATGCTCTCCAAATTGAATGTTTCGCGGTTGTACTGAGCAATGTCTCGAATGTTGTCTAGATACACGTCACCCACGACACTGAAGCCGCGCAGGGTGATGTTGTCACCGATGCGCCCGCCTTCGCCGGCATTGAAGGTCAAGCCCGCGACGTTGCGCAGGGCCTCTTTGAAGTTGTCAGCACCCCGGTCGTGCATGAGCTGTTCGGGCACGACCGTGACCGAGTTGGGGATGTCGCGCAGGGCTTGGTTCGTACGTCCGACGTTGCTGACTGCTGGGTTGTAGCCAATGGCCTCGCGGCTGGCGCTGTCTTTGACGGTGACGGGTTTCAGTGTTTTCTCAGCGCTGACGCTGGTTTGGCTTTTGGTCTCTTTTGCCGCGGTTTCGACCGCCGGGGCTTGCGCCCAAAGTGGTGAGCTGATGGCCAGCATGGACATGGCCAGTGACGTCACCGGTTTGTGGGTTGTTTGGGTGGGGTGTTTTTTTGTTGGCATGAGTTTGTCAATCACAATGAGAATGATTCGCAATTGTAGTTCAACTCCTGCCGTGGGATGTTCGGGTATGCGAAATGAAATGGGATCGGACCCGGCGCTTCAGTGGGCGCTTTGCAGTCCGAAGTCGGTGTCTACCGAACTTGAACGGCGTCGCTGAGCCGATAAAACAGACCGTAGGGGTCATCACTCAGCACGCGAAACGTGCCTTCCACGACCACCACGTCAAAGCCATATTTGACGGGTGTTTTGGTTTTGACCTCAATCATGCTCTCGGGGCCACCTGGGGTGCAAAACGAGCAGCTCAGCGGCACTTGGCTGAGCAAAAAGTGGGTTTGCTTCTCGCCCGGTTGCAGCGGCATCATGAAGCCTTGAACCCGCTGGGTTTTTTGGTTGAGTGCCATCACGGGCGCGGGATAGCTGGGGATGACTTTGTTTTTCTCGGTCTTGGTGGTCACATTGGTGAGCAAACTCCAAGCCAAAACGTCCTTGCGGTCAGGCAAGGGCTGAAACTGGCTCAACGGGCTGTGGACGCCGGGGCCGCTTTTGCCCGATAGGTCGACGCCGCCCATGCCAGCAACGTTGGCAGTCGATTTTGTGCTCGATACCGACGCTGACGGGATGGGTGAACTCAACACGCTTGAGCCAATTTTGACCTGCGCGAATGCTGAAGTTGATATAAAAAGTGTAGCAACTAACCCAATGAATACGGTGACCAAGATGCAATTTCCTTCAAAAAAGAGGTTCAAGACGCATTTTCAGGCCCTACGGGCGCTCAAAAGCGTCTGTGCGTCAACCCGGTACAAGCGCCATGCGGGCACGACGCTGGCAATGCTTGCTACCGCCAAAGCCATGAGTGGCAACCACCAAAGCGCAGCGATTTGCTGAGCCAGCTCACCCGCACATCGAGCTGCATTTTGCGCGTTGCAGCTCAAACTCGCAACGCCAAGCCCAGACTGCGCGGCCATTGCGGCTGCGGCTGCCCCTGCCGCGATGGCGAAAAACACACCCAAAACAGATGCCAGCAACGCCAGCATGGCCGATTGGGTGAGCAGCAAGCCGGTCAGCTTGGCCCGTGATGCCCCTAAAAGACGCAAGCTCGCCCAGTCGGCGCGGCGTTCTCGAAGGTTGTTGAGCATGGCAATCAGCACGCTCAAACCAGCAACACCCAGCAACACCGCCGCAAAGCCTTGCAACACGGCGCTGCCCGCGCCCAGCATGCGCAGCAATCGCGACACCTCGTAGGCCGGAGCAGCGGCTTGCATGCCGGTGTTTTGGTTCACGTACCTCGGAAACGTCGCCGCCGCCAGCGGGCTTTTGTATTGCACCAGCCCCATGGTGACTTCGCGCTCGCCCAGCATGGCGGCCTCAATCTGTCGCCGATCGGCCTCGTCCGTGGCGAGCTCTTTGTCGTGAACCCGCCACACGCTTTCGGTCGGTGTGAGGATGAGTCGATCAAGTACGCAGCCACAAGCCTCCAGTGTGCCGACCACTTTGTACAGCGCTGCGCGGTGTTCTTCACCGCCCGAGCCCAGCCCGTGATTGCCCGCAAACGACTGACCCAAGCCCAAGCCGCCCGCGCTTGCAACTTGCGCGCCCAGAACCGCGTCCATGGGCTGTTGAAAGAATTGCCCGCTCTTGAGGTTGGCTTCGTACAGCTTGGCGTAGTCTGCGGTCGTGCCGACGATTCGAAAACCGTTGAAGTTGTCGCCCAAGCTCACCGGAATGACTGCGCGAACTTGCGGGTGCTTTTGCAGGCTTTGTAACTCGCTGAACCGCACGTTGCCAGGCGGCACGTCGATGTGGAGCACACCGCTCAAAATCAGCTGCATGGGGCTTCCCTTGGCTCCGACCACGGCGTCGATGCCTTGCAAATCCTTGCTAAATGCCCGATCAAGCCGCTCGCTGGCCAAGGCCACGAAACCGGCCGCACCCAGTCCAAGCGCCAAGAGCGTCACGTTGAGCCAGGCTGACAGCGGTCGATTGGCCAGAAGTTGCCACGCGATTAGTATTATTTTCATAGCAACAAACCCAATGGATTCAGAGACCAATGGCCAATTATTATGAAAAAATGGGTTTCAGGGGGTTTCACAGGCTCAAACTCAGCCATTGCCGCCCGGCTTGGGTCAAGTGCGCGCTGACGCGAGCGTCGTGGGTGGCGATGACCAAGGTGCTGTCGTTGGCATCGCGCGCGGCAAGCAAGGCTGTCATGGCGGCGTGAGCGTTTGCGTCGTCAAGGCTCGCGGTGGGTTCATCCGCCAAAATCAGTTTGGGTCGCATCAACACCGCACGTGCCAAGGCCACTCGCTGCGCTTGCCCGCCTGAAAGCGTGTGGGGCATGCGCGTGGCCAAGTCACCCACACCGAGCTGCTCCAGCACCCGTTCGATCTCGGCCGGGTTGGGTTTAACGCCAGCGGCCCAGTGGGCCAGACTCAAGTTGTCGCGCACGCTGAGCGCGTCGTTCAAGTGCAGGTTTTGCGCCAAAAAACCCACATGGAGGGCGCGAAACCGGTCGGCGCTGGCGCCGCGCAGGCCACTCATGTCGACGTGAGCCACCCGCATCAAGCCGCTGGTTGGTGCTTTGAGAGCAGCAGCCATCGCAAGCCAGGTACTTTTGCCGCTGCCACTGGGGCCGTGCAGCAGCGCCAACTGGCCTTGTGGCCAGTCGACATCGGCAAATGCGACGGGATTGCCGCCATAGCTTGCGACCAAAGAGCGGGTGCAGATCATATCGAGGCGATCAGTTCTTCAAATATTCCTTGAAAGTTTGACGCAGCTTTTGCACCTTGGGTGCAACGACAAATGAGCAATACCCTTGGTTGGGGTTGTTCTCAAAATAGTCTTGGTGGTAATCCTCGGCGGCTGAGTAGTTGGCGAGCAGCGTGATTTCGGTGACCACCGCTTCG
>JANOPN010000022.1:0-50131 GCA_031421855.1 Comamonadaceae bacterium | reverse complement strand
GGCCCCGAGCTTGGCAGCGGTGGTTGCCGCCGCAAGCCCGGCGGGTCCGCCGCCGAGGACGCAAACATCAAATTCGCCAAAAACTGGCAACTGGCGCTGCGGTTCAGACACGAAGCGTGGCGTGGTCGGCGAGGCGGACATAGTGGACACGGCGGACAGGGCGGACACGGGTTTAGCGACCGATCGATCTCACTCGATTTTGATGCCGCGCATGGTGATGATGCCGCCCAAAATGTTGGTCTCAGACCTGACGCGGTTCGCGAGGCCCTCCGGTGAGGTGCCCACGGCTTGCCAGCCTTGGGAGAAGAGCTTTTGGCGAGTTTCTGCCTCACGAACCAATGTCGGCACGACGCCAGCGAGCTTAGCTTGCGCAGCTTTGCTCAGGCTGCTGGAGCCGACCAACGCGGTCCAAACCTCGAGTTGAAAATTAGCAATGCCGGCGTCGGCTAGCGATGGCAACTCAGGCACCATGGGGTTGCGGCCCGTTGAGGTCACGCCGATGGCTTTGAGTTTGCCCGCACGCACCTGCGGCATGGCCAAGCCGGGTGGAATAAACGCCATTTGTAACTGCCCGCCCAAAAGCGCGGTGATGACTTGCGGATTGCCAGGATAGGGCACGTGCACGGCACGCAGGTCACCCGCCCGCAGCTTGAGGAACTCCATACCCAAATGGCCAACCGTGCCATTGCCGGGCGAGCCGAAGTTCCATTTGTCGCTTCCAGCGCGAGCGGCATCAAAAAACGCCTTGCCGTCGGGCTGGTTTGGGGTCGTGACCAACACCAAGGGCGCGGTTGCGATCAGCGAAATCAAGCTGAAGTCTTTTTCGGGGTTGTAAGGCAGTTTGCTGTAGAGCAGCTTGGCCGAGGTGAGGTTGCCATTGATGACCATGCCCAGTGTGTGATCGTCGTTGCTTTTGGCGACCAAATCGGCGGCGATGTTGCCCGACGCGCCGGGGCGGTTCTCGATGATGACCGGCTGGCCCAGTGCTTTGGACAGGGGCTCAGCCAGGGTGCGCGCAGCGATGTCGGGTGTCGACCCGCCAGGAAACCCAACCAAGATTTTGATGGGTTTGGTGGGCCACGGTGCCGCTTGAGCGGCTCTTTTGGACTGAGCAGTGGCCTGCGTGGCGAAGCCAAGGCCAAGTGCCAAGCCAGCGGCTGCAGTCAGAGTGAGGGTGTGGCGGCGAAGGTGATTCATGCGGGTCATTGGGTTTGGCCGATCAGTTGGGTGGTTGGTTGGAGGCTGCTTGATTTTCACCCGAAGTTTGCCCAAACATCGCGTCAGGCTCAATCCCCTCGTACATCCACTTCAGCCCCGCAAACCCGGCCGACTCGGTGCCGCTTTGGAACATTTGATTTCGCAGCTCACGCTGCACACCGCTGGCGTGATAGATGTCACCGTACAGCCGCGCAGTGAGCTGAACGCGGCCCGTGCGTAAATAACGAGCGTCGTTGTAGGCCTGCCACGCCGCGCCAACATCGCCGGGGTGGTGTCGCAACGCAGCCCCCAAGGTGGCCGCGTCTTCGATGGCCTGTCCGGCGCCTTGTGCCAAGTATTGAAGCATGGGATGCGCCGCGTCGCCCAAGAGAGTGGCGCGGCCAAGTGTCCAGTTTTTGACGGGTTCGCGGTCGCACAGCACCCACATCTTCCACAAGTTGATTTTGGCCAGCAGTTCTTTGACGGGGCTACAGGCGTGCTCAAAGCGGGCATTGAGCTCGGTGGTGTCGCCAAAGGTATCCCAACCTCGGTCAAACTTGCTGCTGTGAAAAACGGCGACCAAGTTAAATAGCTCACCACGCCGAAGCGGGTAAGTGACGAGGTGGGTTTTTTCGCCACCCCACAGGCGAACGTCATCGCACCACAGGTGCGCGGGCACCTCAGCGCGCGGCAAAACCGCACGGTACGCGATGTGGCCGCTGACGCGCGGCGCACCGTCGCCGACGATGGCTTGTCGGATGCCGCTCCAAAGCCCGTCGCAGCCAATCAAGCCATCGGCTTGCATGATGTCGCCGCCCACCAAACTCACCCGGACCGCGTCGGCGCTTTGGGTAAATGACTCAAACTTGGCAGAGGTGATGAGCTCAATTGACGCGAGTCGGCGGCAAGCGGCCAACAACACCGCATGCAAATCAGCGCGGTAGATCACACCGTAGCCGTACCCGTAGAGCTGCTTGGGTGCGTGGCGTAAATCGACGCTGACCACAGGCTCGTCGGTCACGATATCTCGCATGCCCATGTTGCTTGGAAAGTGCGCAACCGCATCAATTTGTTCGGTTAGGCCCAGGTAAGCAAACATTTTGAACACATTTGGCCCAAGCTGAATTCCCGCTCCGATCTCACCAAACTCGGCGGATTGCTCCAGCACGGTGACCCGGTGCCCATCTTTGGCCAAAACCAAGGCCGCAGCCAATCCGCCAATGCCGCCGCCGACAGCGATGAAGTGTTTTGTTGGGTTCATGCCCTTATCATACGCATGCGTATGACTTTTTGCAACTTGAATCAATTCAACGTTTGATCCGCACACCAATCACGTCAGCAACCGCGCGCTCTGCCGTCAAGCCCATGCCTGTCGTTGACAAATCGGATGGTCGGTTGGTGACAACTTGTACGCCAGTTGCGGGGTTTTTGAGCACCAAGGTGGTGCTTCCGCCGCCGTCCAAGTTGATCGCGTCGGCGGCACCTTCTCGTTTGAGCAGTTCTGCCAGCTCGTGCAGGTTCATGCCCTTGCTGGCTTCGCTTCGGCCATCGAGGGCGAGGAGCAACAAAGTCTTGCCGTCCGCAGTCAACCCTACCGCGCTGCGCGGCGCACGAGCGCCTTGGACTTCTTTGATTTGATTCTCGCCACCGCTGAGCAACAAAGCGTTGCCACTGACCGCGTGGCGTGCGTCTTCAGGAAGTGCGGTGACGTGATCGGCAATGCTGATCCTGCCGTCGGCATGCGCGATGACGGTCGCGCGCAGGCGCTCGCTTCGAGGCGTTGCCAGCAGCTGTCCGCTGCTCAGGTGCCAGCCGACCGGGCGCGCATCGTTGCCAACAAAGTAGGCGATGCGTCGGTTGCCGTGCGCACGGGTGTTGGGTGCTGCAAAAAAGCTCGCGTTCAGTGCAACATCCAAATCGTGCAGCCGTGCGGCTTGGCTGGTGGTATCGAGTGCGATGGTCGGGCTGGCGAGTTCTGGCCGAGTGACCAAACCCGCAGGCGCGACCACCACCTCGACCCTGGGGTCGTGGAGGTTGATATGAACCACCACCCCAGTAATCGGGCCGGGCTCGTTGATTCGTTTCACGCGATGCGTGACGTCGGTTTGCGCAAAGCATGTCGATGCCACTATCAAGAGCAGCATGCCGATTGATTGAACAACCCAGTTCGCGGCCAGACGCAAAGTGCTTTGACCGTTGCCGTGGGTTGGATTTTGTGACACCAAGTTCATGGTCTATTTTGACTCTCTATCATCGAGCCATGGCCGAACCTGCTCGATCCGATGAAATTGACTTTGCTCACATGCCAGGGCATTTGGTGCGCAAGCTTCAGCAAGTGCAGCACGCGCTTTTCATGCAACATGCGGCTGATGTGGACATGCCCCCCGTGCAGTTTGCTGCTCTGGCCTATTGCGCGTTGCACCCGGGTGTTGACCAAGCCAGTTTGGCGCGCGCAATTGCCTACGACCCAGTAACCGTCGGGGGGGTCGTGTCGCGCTTGGAGGCCAAGGGCTGGGTTCGGCGCGAGCCCGATTTGGCAGACAAACGAGTCAGGCGTGTGACCTTGACCGATGTCGGTGCAGCTGCTTTGGCAGTGATGAGTGCGCGGGTTCATTCAGCGCAGCTCGCACTCCTGTCGCCGCTGGAGCCACGCGAGCGCACTGAGTTCATGCGTCTAGTCGAAAAACTGCTTGGTACCCATGGCGCGCTTTTGCCGGGAGCCACCCCGTCGACACCGGGTAAACTCTAGGAGTTGGTGCTCGCGGCTCTCGCTCTGAGGGTTGCAGTTAAACGGGAAGCACAGGCGTCGCCGCAAGCGACTGTCAGGTGCGCTGCCCCCGCAACGGTTCGTGAACCGTGTTGGTCTGGCCATTGGGCTGGTTCGACACGCAGCCTCTCTATTGGCCACTGGGTGCTTTAAGCGCTTGGGAAGGCGGCGGGGTGATGTTTGCAAGCCCGGATACCGGCCAACACAGCGGTGAGCCGTCGACAAAAATTGTCGGCCCACCACATCGCCCATCGCCAGCGGGGAAGCTGGCACCGGGCATTTGTGTTGGATTGATTCCCATGAAAAGTTATCCCTTCGTCCCAAGCGCCGTTGCGCTTGGCTGTTTGGTTGCGTGCGCGTTGGCGCAAGCCCAACAAACGACAGCCTCTTCAGCCACCGTGCTTGAAAAGATCACGGTTACGGCAACCCGAGTGCCCACGCCACTCAGCGATGTGATTGCTGACCTCAGCGTCATCGATCGTGAGCAAATCGAGCAAGCCGGGCAGCTGTCGCTGCGTGACTTGCTGGGTCAACAAGCAGGCGTGCAGTTTTCAAGCAATGGCAGTTACCGCTCCAGCACAGGCGTGTTTTTGCGCGGCGCATCGACCAGCCAAACAATCGTGTTGATTGACGGCGTTCGCGTGGGCTCAGCCACATCGGGCGGTGCGCCCTTTGAGAACATGCCGCTGGACAGCATTGAGCGCATTGAGATTTTGCGCGGCGCTGCATCAGCGCTCTATGGCCCTGATGCCGTGGGCGGCGTGATCCAAATCATCACCCGCGCACCCACCAAGGGCTTGCGCATGGGTGCCAGCGCAGGTCTGGGCTCAGACGGGCAGAAAAAATTTGGCGCATCGCTCAGCGGCACGGCCGGCATGGTTGGCTATCGCTTGGGTGTATCAAACGAAAGGGCCTCGGGCATCAGTGCCATCGTCAATCCGCTGGCGGGCAGCTTCAACGCCGATTCAGACGAGTTCAGTGCCACCAGTTTGGATGCCAAGCTAAGCGCCCAAATCAGCGCGGCGCACAACTTGAGCCTGAGCCTGCTGCGAAGCAAGTCGCGCTACGACTTTGATGGCACGCCGTCGCCAAACCCGCTGGGGCTGAACAAAAGCACCTCGGACGCAACGGCGCGGCCCGTGCTCAACAACGTGGGTGTGAAATGGGATGCCCAGTGGCTTCCCCAGTGGAAGTCAAGCCTCACTTTGGCAACGAGCGATGAAGAATCGGTGAGCGACTACACCCGTTTTTCTGACGGCGCATTTGCAGGCAACAGCCGGTTCAACACCGCGCGCAAGCAAACGACCTGGCAAAACGACATCGCCCTGGGCAAAGACGTGTTGTCGGTGACGTTGGAGAAGCGCAAGGAATCGGTCGACAGCACCACCAATTTCGCCGTGAAGTCGCGCGACATTCGCAGCACCTCGGTGGCTTATGCGGCCAATGGCGCTTTTTGGAACGCGCTGGGCGTCATCCGCTCTGACAACAATTCGCAATTTGGCAGTTTTCGCAATTGGTCGTTGTCCGGTGGCCATCAATTGGGTGGCGGCATTCGCGCGGTCGCCAGTGTCGGCACCAGTTTCCAAGCGCCCAGCTTCAACCAGTTGTACTTTCCGGGGTTTGGCAACACCGCGCTGATGCCCCAGCGCAACAAAAGCGAAGAGTTGGGGTTGCGTTACCGCAAAGGTGATTTGAACTTGGGTTTGGTGACCTATCGCAACGCGATCGACGGCTTCATCACCCCGGCCACCAATGTGCAAATATCGCGGGCGGTGCTGCGCGGCGCAACGCTGAGTGTGGACACGCTTGTTGGGCGAACATCGGTGGCGGCCTCGTACGATTACGCCGACCCACGCGCCGTGACGGCTGCCGCCGCGTCCAATGATTTGCCTCTCGTGCGGATTGCTCGCAACCTCATCAACGCACGAGTCAGCCACCCACTTGGCAACATGCGCCTGATTGGTGAGCTCAAATTGTCTGGCAGTCGCCAAGACAACAACCTCAACTTCAACGGCCGCGATACGCTGGCGGGCTACGGGTTGTTGAACTTGGGGGTTGACTGGAAACTTGGCAATGGCCTCAGTGCTTTGATGCGACTCAACAACGCCACCGATGCGCAGTACCAGCTGGCCAACACGTACTCGACGCCGGGGCGCAATTTGTTTGCATCGGTGTCATGGGCCAAGTAGGCTGGCGAGGCCGCGTTGAGCAAATGCCCACCCAATTGATTTTGGGCGGGCAGCGCAGCGGCAAGTCGCGCAGGGCCGAGTCGCTGGCGCAGGCTTGGCTGGCGCGCTCACCCAAACACGGCGCGGTGATGATCGCCACCGCGCAGGCTTGGGACGACGAGATGCGCAGCCGCATTGCACGCCACCAAGCGGACCGCTTGGAGCGGTTGCCAAACATGCGCACCGTTGAAGACGCATCGCTGCTGGGCCAGGCCATCGCTCGCGAAAGTAATCCCGATGTCATGGTGGTCGTTGACTGCTTGACGCTTTGGCTGACTGGCCTGCTCATGCCGATGACTGGTGAGCCCAACAACGTCACCGCGCCAGACCTTGAACGCATGCACTTTGAGCCGCTGCGCGCAGCCATCACACGCGCAGGCGGCCCGCTTGTCATCGTGGGCAACGAGATTGGATTGGGCGTGATTCCCATGGGTACTCAAACCCGCGCGTTTGTGGATAGCTTGGGGCATCTCAATCAAAGCGTGGCTGCAGTTTGCACACAAGTCACACTGATGGTTGCGGGCTTGCCGCTGGTTTTGAAGGGGCCAAGATGATCAATTTGCGCGGCTGGTGTCGATTTGTCCTTGTATCGGCGATGGGGTTGTGTGGTGTCTCAAATGCTTTGGCCATTGAGGTCTCGGACGACCGAGGCACCGTGGTTCAGTTTGATCGTGCCCCGCAGCGCATCGTCAGCGTGCTGCCCTCGCTCACCGAGAGCGTGTGCGAACTGGGGCAATGCCATCGCTTGGTGGGGGTCGACCGCTATTCAAACTTTCCAGCAAGCGTCAAAAATCTACCGCAAGTCGGCGGCGGAATCGACCCCAGCATTGAGGCCATCGTTGCGCTGCGACCTGATGTGGTGTTGATGGCAGGTTCGTCTCGCGGCGCTGACAGGCTGCGTGCGTTGGGCCTCAAAGTGGTGCTGCTTGAGCCCAAAACCCACAGCGATGTGCAGCGCGTGCTTCTCAAACTGGGGCAATTGCTGGAGGTGAGCGACGCGCAGCGCATTTGGCGCGCCATTGATGCGGGTGTGTCTGCCGCCGCGCAGTCGATCCCGAAGGCTGCCAGTAGCAAACGGGTGTATTTTGAGGTGAATGCGGTACCGTATGCAGCGGGTGAGGCCTCCTTCATTGGCGAGACCTTGACGCGATTGGGCGCTAAAAACATCGTACCGGCGGCGCTGGGGCCGTTTCCTAAAATCAACCCCGAGTTCATCGTTCGTGCCAACCCTGACTTGATCATGGTGGGGCAGCGCAGCTCAGACGGCATGGCCCAGCGACCCGGGTGGCAGGCCATTCGCGCGATTCTCGAGGGGCGTGTCTGTGTGTTTACGTCCGAGCAAGCCGACGTGCTGGTGCGGCCAGGGCCACGAATGGCCGAGGCCGCACGCTTGATGGCGACTTGTTTAACCGACAAATCTGCGCTGCAAAAGTGACCACGCTGCGCAGCCCTTCATTGTTTGCGGGCTTGTTGCTTGCGTTGGCCGCCGCCATGGCGGCTGTTGGCATGTGTGTGGGCAGCTCGGGTTTCGAGAGCTTGCTTTTGCCGCTGTGGGATGCCAGCGCCGACCCGCAGCAACGCCAGATGGCTCAGCAAATCGTGTTGGAAATCCGCTTGCCCAGAACCCTCGGGGCATGGGCTGCGGGCGCTCTTTTGGGTTTGGCTGGCGCAGTCGCACAAGGCTTGTTTCGCAACCCGCTGGCTGACCCGTACTTGTTGGGCAGTGCGTCCGGTGCGGCTTTGGGTGTGGCGTTGGCCTTGGTCGCGATGGGCGGGGCGGGCGGCATGCTGGGTGGCGCGCGACCAACTGGCTTGGTGATGAGCGTGTTCTCAAACAGCGTGTTGGTTCGCTTGGGCCTGACCGGGGCCGCTTTTGTCGGGGCCATCGGGGCGGTGGTGTTGACCTTGACTTTGGCCAGCGGCGTGCAACAAACCCTGCGGTTGTTGCTGGCTGGTGTGGTGGTTGGCGTGGTTTTGGGCGCGGCCACACATTTGGTACTGCTTTTTTCGCCCGAGTCGCTGTCCGCCATGCAGGCGTTCATGTTGGGGTCAACCAGTTTTGTCGGGTGGTCTGCGCTGGGTTTGATGTTTGCCGTGTGGGCCGTGTGCGCTGCGGCTGGCTTAGCCCTGTCACGCGCGCTAGACGGCATGAGCTTGGGTGACGCAACCGCCAAAAGCTTGGGGTTGCCGCTTGGTGGCATGCGCGCGGCGCTGGTTGTTGTGTTGGCTATGGCCACCGGCACGGCGGTGGCGCAGACGGGATTGATTGCGTTTGTGGGGCTTGCCGCACCGCATTTGGTTCGCTCCATGGTCAAAACCACGCATGGATGGTTGATTGTGCTGTCAAGCCTTGTCGGTGGCGTGTTGCTCATGACGGCCGACACCCTTGCCCGCTGGTTGGTTGCACCTGCCGAGTTGCCCGTGGGCGTGATCACCGCCGTGCTGGGTGGCGGCTATTTGCTGCGGCTGATGCAGCGCAACCGCGCGGGTGCCGAGCAATGACTGCGCAGTCAGACAACTGGGTTGTCGCGCTCGACATCAAGGGAGTTCACGCGCGGCTTGGCAAAGTGGATGTGCTTCACAACTTGTCGCTCCAGCTGCCGCGTGCCCGCTGGACGAGCATCATCGGACCCAATGGCGCGGGTAAGTCAACCCTGCTCAAAGCCGTGGCGCGCTTGCTGCCGGCGACCGGCGCAATTGACCTGCTCGGTGAGCCGATGGCAACCATGAGTCGACGCATGCAAGCGCAGAAAATGTCGTGGTTGGGCCAAAACGAGACCAGCCCCAGCGACCTTGCGGCCCGCGACGTGGTCATGTTGGGGCGGCTGCCGCATCAGGCTTGGCTTGCCGGCGCAAGCGGCGCAGACCACGAAGCCGTTGAGCGTGCCATGCAACAAACCCAGTCTTGGGGCTGGCGCGACCGCTCGCTTGGGCAGCTCTCAGGCGGCGAGCGCCAGCGGGTTTTGTTGGCGCGCGCTTTGGCGGTTGAGGCCCAGGTATTGCTCATGGACGAGCCATTGGCACATCTCGACCCCCCGCACCAAGCCGATTGGCTGGCCTTGGTGCGCGAGCTGGTGGTAAGCGGCAAAACCGTTGTCAGTGTGTTGCACGAGATCTCGATGGCATTGCACGCAGACGAAGTCGTCATCGTCAACCAAGGCCGGGTGGTACACCAAGGCCCGTGCAGTGACGCTGCCACGCACCGGGCGATTGAAGCAGTTTTTGAAGATCGCGTTCGCATACGCGGCGTTGACAACCAATGGGTGGCGTTGCCATCCGCTAGCGGCAAAGGCAAGGCTCGACATGGAAATTGAAGTCCCTAAAACCCACAAACCCTATGACAAGCCCGAAGGCGAGCGCCGTGGCTTGATCATCGTCAACACGGGCGACGGCAAAGGCAAAAGCACGGCGGCATTTGGCTTGGCTTTGCGGGCGCACGGCCGCAGCAAAGCCGTGAAGATTTATCAGTTCATGAAAGTGCCCACGGCGCGCTTTGGTGAGCATCGGATGTTTGAGCAGCTTGGCATTCCCATTGAGGGTCTGGGCGACGGGTTCAGCTGGAAAAGCCACGATTTGGCGCACTCGGCTCAACTGGCTCGCGACGGCTGGGCACGCGCCAAGGCATCAATGATGAGCGGCGACTATTTCCTGACCGTGCTCGACGAGATCACTTACCCAATTCTGTACGGTTGGATCCCCCTAGATGATGTCTTGTCGGCTTTGACGAGTCGCCCTCGGGATGTTCACGTGGTGCTCACCGGGCGACGCTGCCCCAGCGAAATCACTGACATTGCCGACACGGTGACTGAGATGACCATGATCAAACACGCCTTCAAGGCCGGTGTGCCTGCGCAGCGCGGCATCGAGGACTGAGCGCAAGTTGATGACGAGCTTCGCCACGTCGGGGTTGTTCATGAGCCTCGCAGTCTTGGTGGCTTTGGCGGTTGATCGCTGGCTCGGCGAGCCCAAATCGGCTTGGCATCCGGTCGTGTGGATGGGCCGATTCTTGGGTGCACTTGGCTCTTGGGTCGCGCCGCGATCGGGTGACTCGACTGTCGCCAATGCGGTGTATTTCGTTCGCGGGGCGGCGGCGTGGCTCGCTGGTGCGGCCCTTTTTGCAAGTCTGGCTTGGTGCATTCAAAGGCTCGTTGGGCAACTCGGCAACCCGTGGCTTGAGGCGTTGACATTGGGTTTTGCGCTCAAGCCACTTTTGGCTTGGGCCATGCTCAAAAGCGAGGTTTTGGCGGTTGAAGCGGCGTTGCAGTCGTCGCTGAACGCGGGTCGAAAGCGGCTGGCTTGGCTGGTGAGTCGAGACGTGACGAAATTGACCGAGTGCGAGGTGCGCGAAGCCGCGATTGAATCCTTGGCAGAAAACTTGAACGACTCGGTCGTTGCGCCGATCTTTTGGTTCATTTTGTTCGGACTGCCCGGCGCGGCACTCTATCGGTTTGCTAACACCGCTGACGCGATGTGGGGCTACCGAGGTGAGCGCAATGGGCAGGTCTGGGAGTGGGGCGGCAAGTGGGCGGCGCGTGCCGACGACGCGCTCAGCTGGATGCCCGCGCGAATCGCCGCAGCCTTGCTCATGCTGGCGGGCGGCATGCGCGGGCTCCAAAACCTGCCGCGCGAGGCTGAGCGAACACCGTCGCCCAACAGCGGCTGGCCCATGGCGGCCATGGCGTTGACGCTCAACCGGCGATTGGGCAAGGCGGGTGCATACCAGCTCCATGCCTCGGCTGGCCCGGTAAAGGCCTCAGACACCCAACAATCAATCATTTTGGCAACAAAAGCGCTATTGGTCGCCGTATTCATTGGGTTTATTGCTATCTTTTTTGAATGGCTTGCTGCATGATTTGGTCGCCCAACCCTGCGCGCGAACATGGCGGGCCTGACGCGCTGGGTGCGGCTGAACACGACTTTTCGACCAATGCCAATGCATGCGGCCCATGCCCGCATGCGCGCGCGGCCCTGCAGCAGTGCGACCCGACCCGATACCCCGACCCTGGCTACACCCGGCTTCGGTCAGTGTTGGGTGATTTTCACGGCGTTGATGCGTCACGAATCGTGGTCGCGGGTAGCGCCAGCGAGTTCATTTTTCGCGTTTCTGCGTGGGCGGCGGTGCGTGGCCTGGGGTCGGTGGGTGTGCCCGAGCACGCCTACGGCGACTACGCCGCTGCGGCGCGCGCCCATGGTTTAGCGGTTCACAGCGGTTCTCAAACCAATGCGGTCGGTTTGCGCTGGCTTGCCGACCCCAGCAGTCCGCACGGCGATGAGCGCGACGCGAATGGCTTGCAGGCTGAAGGCAAGCAAACGCTCTTGATTGTTGACCGAGCGTATGAGCCGCTGCGGTTGACCGGCTGGGCCCGCAACTGCGGCAATCGCGGTCAACAGGCTTGGGAGATGTGGTCGCCCAATAAAGCGCTGGGGCTCACCGGTGTGCGTGCGGCGTATGCGGTTGCGCCACTTGCGTCGGCTGATATTGCCAATGAGCTGATTGACATGGCTGCTTCGTGGCCTGTCGGTGCGCATGGTGTTGCCTTATTGAACAGTTGGGCCAGCGTGGAGTCGCAGTCCTGGGTGGATGCCAGCCGCCAGCTGCTGCGCCAGTGGAAGTCTCGGCAAATTGCGGTGTTGAACTCGCTCGGTTTGCGGTGTTTGCCCAGCCAGACATCTTTCTTTTGTGTGGACTTGTCGAGCCTTGATTCCCCCAAGGTGTTTGCAGACCTGCGCAACCGAGGCATCAAGCTGCGCGATGCGACCAGTTTTGGATTGCCTGGTTTTGCGCGCGTGTCCGTTCGTCCGCCCGCGTCTCAAGACGCTTTGGCAGGTGCGCTCAAAGCGCTTTTGATGGAGACCCAATGACCGAACTCGCGCGTTGCGTCATGGTGCTGGGCACCACCAGTGGGGCTGGCAAAAGCTGGTTGACCACGGCCTTGTGCCGCTACTACGCTCGCCAAGGCTTGCGGGTTGCGCCCTTCAAGGCGCAAAACATGAGCAACAACGCCCGCGTGGTTGAGGTCCCCGGCGATGAAACGGGTGAAGGCGAAATCGGCAGCGCGCAGTATTTTCAAGCGCTGGCCGCGCGCGCCGTGCCTGACGTTCGCATGAACCCGCTGCTGCTTAAGCCTGAGCGCGACACCCACAGCCAAGTGGTGCTCATGGGCCAGGTTGACCACGAGTTGACGGCCATGCCTTGGCGCGGGCGCAGCGAGCGGGTTTGGCCTCACATTACCCAAGCGCTCGATCAGCTTCGGGCCACACACGACGTGGTGGTGATCGAGGGCGCAGGCTCGCCAGCCGAGATCAATTTGCACAGCAGTGACATTGTGAACATGCGTGTCGCCCTTCATGTGCAGGCCACCTGCTTGCTCATCACCGACATCGACCGAGGCGGTGCTTTTGCCCACCTCTACGGCACCTGGGCTTTGTTGCCAGAAGATGAGCGCTCGCTGATTCGGGGCTTCGTGCTCAACAAGTTTCGCGGTGACCCCGCCTTGCTGGCACCCGCGCCACAAATGTTGCAAGCGCTCACCCAAGTGCCCACGGTCGCCGTGCTGCCGATGTGGTGGCGACACGGCTTGCCCGAGGAAGACGGCGTGTTTGACGACCAAAACCAAGCCACCGGAGCCGTCGAGCGCACGATTGCCGTGATCGCCTACCCGCGCATCAGCAACTTGGATGAGTTTCAAGCCCTCAAAAACTGCCCCGGTGTCGCGCTCAAGTGGGTGCGAAGCCCAGCCGCGTTACGCGGGTTAGATGCCAGCACCGACTGGATCATCTTGCCCGGCTCCAAGCACACCAGTGGCGATTTGGCCTGGCTGCGCGCGCAGGGGCTTGACGCAGCGGTCGCTGCCCACGCCGCCAAGGGTGGCGCGGTGCTGGGCGTGTGCGGCGGCTTGCAAATGCTGGGTGAGGCTTTGATTGACCCCCACGGCATCGACGGTAACGCACCGGGTTTGGGGTTGCTGCCCGTGGTCACGGTGTTTGAGGCCGAAAAAACCACGTTGCGAACCGCGGCGCGGTTTTCTCCTGCGATGGTTGCCCAGCCACCCTGGGCGGCGCTGGCCGGGGTCGCGGTCAGCGGCTACGAAATTCACCACGGCCAAACGGTGCAACACCCCGCCATGGCTCAAGCGGGCGACGTGGCGTTTTCGGCATTGCATCGCGATGAAACCACTTGCATCGGCTGGCAAAACCCCCGTGGCAACGTCCTGGGTGTGTATTTGCACGGCCTTTTTGAAGACAGTGGTGCACTACACGCTTTGTTCGGCGGGTCCGCACCCAGCTTAGACGCGGTATTCGATGGCTTAGCCGACTATGTTGACGCGCACTTTGACCCGGGCGTGCTGGACGCCTTACTGTTCAATACTGCGCAGCCGGAAGCCTAACCACCAAGCCGTCGTGTGCCTGAGTCAACTTGATTTGGCAGCTGAGGCGGCTGTTGGCTTGGCGCGGCGTGGCCGTCATCTCCAACATGCTGACCTCATCCGCGCTCGGGTCGGGCAGGGCGGCTGACCATTCATCCATCACAAACACGTGGCAGGTGGCGCAACTCAGGCAACCACCGCAGTCAGCCGCGATACCCGACACGCCGCCCGCCGCAGCCGCGTGCATGAGCGATTGACCCGGTTTTGCGGCAATTTTTTGCACTTTTTCTGCCTTGGTCGCCGAATCTATTGAGTTTGCTGCTATGAATGTGATAGTGATTGACATGGGTGTCTTGCGCGTTGTGGCGGTTGATCTGATGCCCGCGTAAGCGAGTGGTTTACACGGATTGGCTACGATACGAAGCATTGTCGTTGTCAAAAGGGCTGGCCATGCGTCGCAAAATCACATCCCGGTTCCTAGCGCTCGGCGTGCTCGTCGCGCTCAGCCTGAGCATGGCCGCCGCTGGGGCGGCGAGGGCCCAGGGCCCGTCTGCGGCAGCGCCACTGCCGATTTTTGACTCGCATTTGCACTATAGCGTTGACGCGTGGGAGCAATTGCCGCCCAAGGCCGCCATCGAGATCTTGCGAAAGGCAGGCCTCAAGGCGGCCATGGTGTCCAGCAGCAGCGACGATGGAACCCAAAAGCTGCTCAAAGAAGCGCCTGATTTGGTCATCCCGGTGCTGCGCCCCTACCGCAACCGTGGCGAAATCAGCACTTGGCTCAAAGACCCAACGGTTGTCGCGCACCTGGAGTCGCGCCTCAAAGTCAACACCTATGCCGCGATTGGCGAGTACCACGTGTACGGGGCCGATGCTGACTTGCCCATCATGCGCCGCGTCGTGGAGCTTGCCCGTGAGCGCAAGCTGTTTTTGCACTCGCACTCGGATGCCGACGCGATCGAGCGCCAATTCAAACAAGACCCCAACGCCCGCATTTTGTGGGCTCACTCAGGCTTTGACGACCCTGAGAAGGTGCGTGAGATGCTGCGCAGACACAAAAACCTGTGGTGCGATCTGGCGTATCGCAGCGATCACGCCTCGCAAGGCAAGGTTGCAGCCGGGTGGCGAGCCGCGTTTTTGGAGTTCCCTGACCGGTTCATGGTCGGCTCAGACACCTTCACGCCCGAGCGTTGGCATTTCGTGGTTGAGCACGCCAACTGGTCTCGCCAGTGGCTGGCTGACTTGCCACAATCCGTGGCCGAGCGAATTGCCTATAAGAACGGCGAGGCGTTGTTCGGGGCGATGCTGAAAAAGAAATGAGGTTCACAAAGACGCTGGGTTGGCTCTGGACATTTGCCGCGTTTTCGGTGACCGCGCAGACCGCGAGGCCAAGCCCGTGCCCAATGGCTGCTCCGGTGCTGGAGCAAGGCGGCGTTCAAGCGCGTTGGACTGTCATCGGCGCGCCCATTTCGGTGGGCAAGCACTTCGCGCTTGAGGTCCAGGTTTGCCCGTTGGACGCGGTGCTCAACCGGGTTGACGCAACCATGCCCGAGCACCGCCACGGCATGAACTACCGCGTGAGCCTCAGCCCGCAAGCCAATGGCCGCTGGCTTGCACAGGGCTTGATGTTTCACATGCCGGGGCGTTGGGAGTTGCGTTTGGATGTGTCGCTAGACGGCAAGACCACCAAGCTGGTTGAATCGATCGAGTTGCCGTGAAGTCATGGATGCTCATCGTGGCGCTGCTCGGCTGGGTGCAAGCAGCCCCTGCGCTTGATTTCACGCCTGCCGAGCGCGGGCGCATCCTGTCGCACGGCCCTTGGCCGCCGCAGCCGCGGCCCGACCCCAGCAACGCGGTTGACGCCAACCCCATCGCCATCGCACTGGGGCACCAACTGTTTGTGTCGAAAGCCGTGTCAGCCAGTAAAAACTTGGCCTGCGCCAGCTGTCACATACCCAGCCGCGCATTCCAAGACGGTCGAAGCAACTCTCGCTTGGGTCGCAACACGCCCAGCGTCGTTGACGCCGTCCACCGAAACTGGTTTGGGTGGGACGGTGCGACCGACTCCCTTTGGGCTGCATCGCTGGCTCCACTCACCGCCCGCGACGAAATGGCCGCCACGGCCCAAACCTTGTCCAGCCTCTTGCAGCAAGACCCCAAGCTCGGCGGCCCGTACCGACAGTTGTTTGGCGACCCTTTGGCTGACGTGACCGTGCTGGTCAACGCATCCAAAGCCCTGGCCGCATACCAAGCGACCTTGGTGTCAGGCCGCAGCTCGTTTGACGCGTTTCGAGACGGCTTCGTCGGCACAGTGCCGCCCGCTCAAACCAGCTACTCGGTTGCCGCCCAGCGCGGCTTGAAGCTCTTTGTGGGCGAGGCTCGCTGCTTTTTGTGCCACACCGGCCCGAGTTTCAGCAATGGCGAGTTCGCCGATATCGGGCGCAAGTTTTTCACCAAAACCGGGGCCGATCCGGGTCGCTGGGGCGGCCTCAAAACCCTGCTTGCCAGCCCGTTTAACCGATTGGGTGAGTTCTCAGACGCGCCCGGCCAAACGCCCAGCGACACCAGCACCCGCCATGTCACCCTAGAGCCGCGCCATTTTGGCGAGTTCAAAGTGCCCAGCTTGCGCGGCCTGACCCTGACAGCCCCGTACTTTCACGACGGCAGCGCCAAAACCCTGCGCGAAGTCGTCAAGCATTACTCAAACCTAGACCCCAATCGAATCCACTCCGACGGCGCAGCTGTGTTGCAACCCTTGAAGCTCACACCCCGGCAAATAGACGACTTGGTTACATTCTTGCAAAGCTTAAGCCCGCAAAACGCTGCAAAGGGTTCGAAATGAGTACAAAGACCAATTTCTGATGGTTTATTGGCACTTGGTCACCGGATTCATTGGGTTCGTTGCTATCAATAGTGATATGAAACTGCGAAAGTTAAGGATCCGACCCGATGCTCGTCGGCTTTCAAGACGGTACCTGACCCTACTTGCACGTTGCTACGAAGCTTGAGCCCGCTGCGGTTAAGCCCCGCTCGCAACTTCTGTTGACAGCCGTGCCAGTAACTGAGCATTGGCCGTGGTCAAAAAATTGGCTAAAGGCTGGTATTGAGCGGCGGAGTCAAACGTCTGACACCACAACAGCATCGTGTGCTGCTGTTGCGCTTGCAGCTGGATGGTGAGGACGAAGTGGTGGTCGGCCCATGCGTGATCAACTTCGATCAACCGATCTTGTGCCACGCGCAGCACCCGGTAGTGGTTGGGGTAATCCTGACCATCAGGCCCGTGCATGGTGATGCGCCAGTGTCCGCCGGCAAAGAAACCGAACTCGTGCACGGTGTTGGTAAATCCGTCTGGCCCCCACCAACGCGCGAGTCGATCCGGGTCGCTGATGGCCGCGAACACATCGGCGCAAGGTGCCGCAATCAAGTGGCTGCTGACGTGGCTGCGGGCTTTTACTGGCTCGGTCATGGGTTTTCGCTGGGAGCAGGGCGTTGAAACACCTCAATCATGCTGATCTGAAGCGAATTCGGATTTGAAAGCGCGGCTGATGTTGGCCCGGTTTGCAAAAATTCGAAAGAAATAGGCACTTGGTCACCGGATTCATTGGGTTTGTTGCTATTATTTTTAATGAACAACCTGAGCTAATCAGCCCAGTGAAACCTTCGCGTAGTTGGCCACTCGCTTCCACTTTGCTGCATCGGCTGCCATGAATGCATTTGAGAGCATGGCGTTGGTGAAGCTCACGTCTGCGCCGCGCGACTGCATCACGTTTCGGATGGCCGGGTCTTTGCTGATGCGCTCCATCGCTGACTCAAGTTTGGTCGCCACTGCGGCATCTAAGCCTGCGGGCGCGGCAAGGCCGAACCAGGCGCTGACATCAAAATTCGCCAGTCCTGCCTCGATCATCGACGGCACGTCAGGCAGTGTTGAGCTGCGTTTGCGGGTGGTCACGGCCAGCGCCTTGACGGCACCGCTTTGAATTTGCCCCAGCACCGACGCCAAGTTCTCGAACATCATGTCGACCTCACCCGACAGCAAACCGGTGACAGCTTGCGCTGCGCCACGGTACGGGATGTGGGTGATGAATGTGCCGGACGTGGTTTTTAGCAATTCCGCGCTCAAATGCAGCGAGGTCCCGTTGCCGTTTGACGCGTAGTTCATTTGTCCCGGGCGCTGCTTGGCGCGAGCGACTAGATTTGCCACCGAATTGATGCCGCTTTTGGGGTTGACGATCAACACGTTGGGCACGCTACCGATGATGGCGATGGGTTTGATTTGCTCGGGTTTGTAGGGTAAGTTGCTGTAAATCGCGGGGCTGATGGTCAGCGGCGGTGAAGCCATCAGCAAGGTGTAGCCATCAGCCGTTGCGCGTGCCGCCTCGGCAGCGCCCAAATTGCCACCGGCTCCTGGTTTGTTGTCGATCACGATTGCTTGCCCGAGCTCTTTGGACAAGGCTGGGCCAATCAAACGCGCCATGTTGTCGATCAAGCCACCGGGTGGGAACGGCACGACCAGCCGAATCGGCTTGGATGGCCAAGCCTGAGCGCGCACTGCGAGCGATATCGGCAGGGTCGCGACGGCGCCAGCTTGAATGAGCTGTCTGCGTTGGATGTTCATGGGTTTGTCGTTCTAAAAAAAAGCGTCGTGAAAAATAACAATAATGGCGAAATATGCGGACTAGCGCTTTGTCAATACGGCCCGCCAATCGGACACAAACTGTCCGTGTGGGTCGAAACTGTCAGCCTGCGGCGGCATGTGGCGCAGCAAATTTTGTGCGAGTACTGCGGCTGCAGCTGGGTCGCCCGCAAAGGTGTGGGCGCGGGCCACATCAAGCTCTGCGCCAATGGTTGCTGGGTGCGCTGGGCCGTGGTGGGCCACTGCAAGCGCGTGGCGTTCTTGTTGCTTGGCACGCGCTTCATTCGATTTGCCCTCGACCTGCAGGACTGCGGCCTCTACACGCAGGCGCACCAAAAGCCGCAGCCGCTCGGTGGCCGGTGGTGGGCGTGACTTGTCCAGGGCTAGACGTGCTTCTTTTGCCCGACCAGCCTGGGCAAACAAATCGGCCTGCGTGAGCCAGGCCGTTGCCAACTGGGGAGATTCTGGTTTGTTTTGTACCAGCAGTGCGTCGATCACGCGCTGCACCAAGACCAAGCCCTCATCCGCAAGGCCTGCTTTGCCCAGCACGCGAGCCAAATTCAGACGTGGGTTGATGAGGCCTTGGTCGTCGGGCTTCAAGGTTCGCTCGCGCACGGCGAGGCCCTCGCGGGCATGCGCCACGGCACCGTGCGGGTTGCCGCGCCACTCCATCACGCTGGCCAAGTAGTTGGCTGCCATCGCAAATCGCATGGAGCGCTCAGACGGCGGCGGCTTGCTCAAAATGCGCATGCTGATGTGTGCATATTCTTGCGCGGGCGCTAAACGGCCCTGGTCGACATACACCTCGGCCAAGCGAATCGCGGCGCTAGCGGCGCGCTCGGCGTCTGCACCGTTTACCCGTACTTGTGTGTCGTATAGCGCACGCAGCACCGCTTCGGCTTCGGCAAACCTGCGCAGCCCCCGAAGGGTGATGCCTTTTCCCTCCAGCGAATTGAGGGTGTAGGGGTGATCAGCGCTGTGCGCGGCTGTGTGGATGGTGATGGCCTCGTCCCAAAGGCGCAGCGCCTCATCGTGTTTGTTCATGCCCAGATACACGTTGGCTAAATTGGCCAGGTTGGAGCCGATCATGTCGCTCGTGGCGGGTAAAAGTTGTTGACGAATCTTCAGCGCCGCGTGCCCTTGCTCCAAAGCCTCGGCAAACCGGCCTTGTCGGATGAGTGCATTGCTCAGGCTGTTGTGTGCATCGGCAACATCGAGGTGGCTCGCGCCAAAGAGGCCAAGCCGAATGGCCAAAGACTCGCGCGCGGGCGGCTCAGCGGCTCGTCCGTTGTTGTTGTTGGCGTGCGCAAGGGCAACCCTTGACAGCGCAATGGCTCGCACTGCCGGGCGTCCGTGTGTGGGGTCGCTCTCTATTTGCGCCACTTCTTCATAAAGTTTGCGCACCACTTCAACATCGGCAAGCCGCTCGTAAATATCAACCAGTGCCTGCAGCAGGTCCGATCTCGTGCGCGGATCGGTGATTTGTTGCTTTGCAAGCTCCAAGCGCGCGGTCTCAAGCAGTGAGTAGGCGGTGACTTGTCTGGGCCCCGTGGGTTGTTCATTCACTGGCTCAAAAATCTTGACCAAAAAATCTCGCACCGCCCCAGCCTGCGCACGCTCGATTTGCGCAACACCCTGCGCGGCGCGGGCGATATCGGCATCTTTTGCGCTTTTGGCTTCGGCCGATTGAGCGGCGACAGCCGCCAGTTGCGCGGCCACACTGGCGCGCACAGCGCGGTCGCGCTCCAGTGCCGCCAGCTGCAAGGCCTCATTCGCACGTGCTTCTTCGCCCTGCGCTCTCAGTGCGCTGTCTTCGGCGCGAGCACTTGCTTTTGCCGCGCGGTCGCGCTCGCTTTGCGCGGTTTGCTGGGCTTGCGTGGCGCGCAAAAGCTGCGCCTGCGCCGTGGCCTCTGCTGCCAATGCGCGCGTGCGCTGGAGATGAGACTCGGCCATGAATCCAAATACGGCGCAAGCTGCAACCGCGCCGACCAACACAGCCGCAGTTCGCCGCTGGAGCAGCTTGCGGGCGCGATACCGCCAAGTGCGTGGCAGGGCTTGAACTGGCGCATCGGCCAGCAAGCGGGCAAGCTCCGCGTCGAGCGCGCCCATGGTGCTGTAGCGTTGCTTTGGGTCGACTTGGGTGCTGCGCTCCACCACCGCATCAAGCTCCGCGCGGGCCCAGCGGTTGAGGTGAATCCGCGATAGACACAGTTTTAGCACCTTGCCCAGCGCATACACATCACTGGCTGTGGTGATGGCCAGACCAGCGGCTTGTTCCGGGCTGGCGAAGCGCGGGGTGAGCGAGTGTGTTTGCTCTGGGGTGGCGAGCGTGGCCGCTGAAAGGGTTTTCGCGATGCCGAAATCCAAAATCATCGGCACGCCTTGGCTTGTCACCAAAATGTTGCCGGGTTTTAGGTCGCAGTGGAGCACCAAGCTTTCGTGCGCATCCGCCAGCGCGGCGCAGATTTGCCGGAACATGCCCACCACGGCGCGCCAGTGCAGCTGCTCTCGCTTGCAAAACCGATGGATTTGAATACCCTCCACCAGATCGAGTGCCAGATAGGGCTTGCCCGAGCTGGTGAGTCCGGCGTCCAAAATTCGCGCAAAGTTTGGATGCGAAACAGAAGCCAGGGCGCGACGCTCGCGGGCCAAGGCGCGTTGGGCAGATTCATCGCTGGGGCCTTTGAGCACTTTGATGGCAACTTCTTGTGCAAATTGTCCGTCAGCTCGCTGCGCCCTGTAGACCGCGCCCATGCCGCCTCGGCCAAGCAGGTCTAACACCACCCAAGGTCCAACCCGCTCGCCCTCAGCCAACTCTGGACGTGTGTCTGGCGTTGGCGGCTGCGCCGCATCGAGCGGCGGCACCAAAGCTTGAGCCCCTTGGCGCGTGTGTTCAGACAGGTCGCTCAACTCGCTGGCCTGGGACGCAGCCTCTTTGTCGCGCGACAGCAGCTCCACAATGGCTTGGCGCAGGTTGTCAGGCAAACCAGCTTCGTCCAAGCGCCGCATCTGCTCCGGTGCATCTAGGTCGCACAGCGCGTCAAACCAATTTTGGATTTCGCCGCAGTCGGTGTTGTGGGTGGTTTCCAATCGGCGGCTCCGGTGAGGCTGGATCGTTGCTCACGCAAGCTTGCCGCAAAACCCAGCGCCGCGCAAGCGGCTTTGCTGCTCCAAGGCGCGCTGTTCGCACGGTGTTAGTCGCTGCGCCTTAATGCGGCAACTTTGCGCATGTCCGAAAGGCAGTGAATGACTTCAAACAGGGCCAAAAAACTCGGTTGCCAGCCAGGTCGAGCGGTCGGTTGATGCGGTGAAATCTTTGGCTTCTTGGGTTTTGACGGCGTTGAAGACCGAGTGCATTTGCGGCCCGAGTGCATCGGTGATCGTGAGGTCGCTGGCCAAAGCGTTCAGCGCGTCAACCAAGGTGCTGGGCAGCCGACCCAATCCGGTATTTGGGCTTGGCGTGGGCAGTTGGCGGTCGATGCCGTCTAGGCCTGCTTGGAGTTGGGTTGCAATGGTGAGGTAGGGGTTGGCGTCAGGCGTGCCCAGGCGGTTTTCGATGCGGGCTGATGCGCCGTGGCCCACGACTCGCAGCAAGCTGCTTCGGCTGTCGACACCCCAGCTCAGCTCGCTGGGCGCAAGTCGGTTGGGTGCGAATCGAGCGTAGCCGCCGATGCTGGGCACCGCGACGGCTGTGAGTGCTGGGGTGTGGTCGAGTAAGCCTGCCAGGTAGGCTAACCCAATTGACGAAAGGGGTGAATCCGAGTCTTTGTCGGTCGGTGAAAAGAGCGCTTTGCCAGCGTCGAGGCTGCTGAGCGATTGGTGCAGGTGCCAACCGCTGCTTGAGACGTGCTCAAACGGTGGGCGGCATCCAAAGCTGGCGATGTAGCCCGCTCGCGCCAACGCTAGTTGAGTGCTGCTGCGAAAAAGTGCAAGGCAATCGGCGGCTTTGAGGGCGTCTTGCACGGCAAAGACGGCCTCAAACTGGCTGGGGCCCATCTCGATTTCAAGCGAGGTCAGGGGCAGGTTGAGCGATGCACAGGTGCTTTGGATCACGTCGAAAACGACATGGCAGCTGTCGGCACTGCGTTCGCTCAGAAGCTGAAACCCGGGGTGAAGCGGCTCGACAGCAGCATTTGCCACGCCCGGCTTGCGGTAAACATGGAACTCAATCTCCAACCCAATGTTGAGTTGCCAGCCCCGTTTGGCAAGCGCATTCGTGGCTCGCACGAGGCTGGTGCGCGGATCGGGGGCTTGTTCGCTGATTGCGATGCACGGCACCCAAGCCACGCCAGCGGCCCACGGCAGCATGCGCAAGCGACTCAGGTCGGGCATCAGGTGGATGTCGCTGGCGCCAGTGAATGACGCGAGTGCCCCCCACTTCGCCATGGCCGCTGCGTCAAACACGGGCAGCGCGGTTCGGCCTGCGCGGTCTTTGAGCAGCAGGGTCGCGGCCATGCGCACGCCGTCGGTCAAGCTGGCTTCAAAGGCGCTGGGCAGCATGGTTTTGCAATGGAACTCGCCATGCAAGTCGCACCAAGCCATGCGCAACTGAGTTGCGGCGTTTTCACGCAGAAATAGAAGGGTTTGAGCGACAATTGTATGCAAAATAAGCCCTTGGTCACCGGATTTATTGGGTTTGTTGCTATCAAAATGTGACTGACTGCACGCGCCTCAAGTCCAAGCTGCGCCAGCGTGTTTGGCGGCTTCGCTGGCCACCCAGCTGGTTTGCCAGTCGGCGCTGGGCTCAATGCCGTCGTGGGTGCGTTTGCGCAGCTCAGGGTTGGTGTTGCCGAAATTGGCGGGTGTCGCGCCTGCTTCGACCGCATCGATGCTTTTTTGCAAGAGTCGCCGGTACGCCATGATGACCTTGTCGCTGGTGCCCAGGTGTTCGCGGGTGCGGTCAGCGATTGGACCGGGGCTTTCAACCGCCCATTGGTCGTGGACATTGATGTCGTCACCCATGCCCAAATAAGTCTCACCGTGTTTGCCGCTATCGAACCCCCAGCTGTTGTGCGCGCCGACATTGGGTTGGTAGTCGGGCAGGGTGATGGTTTGCATTCGCTGCGCACGCATCTGTGCTGGGTCAAGAGGTCCCGCATAGCTGGTGAAGAGGGTGTACCAATGCGTACACGTGTCGTCGATGGGCACGTGGCACTGGGTGATGGTGACGGTTTGCGATAGTGGGATGACGAAGGTGTGCGGGAACAGCGCTTGCGTCACGCGAACATGGGTCAGCGCGTCGGAGATTTTGCGCAGCGTCGTGATCTCAAACCCGTGGGGTGTCGGCTCGGCTTTGATGTCTGGTTGGTAGCACTCGCGCAATACGCGGGTCATCGGCCATTTTTCGCCGCCCACGTCGCCCGCGCTCGCGCCGCGAAACTGCTTGCCTTCTTGCCCATCGACCGATTCGTCGTGAAAGTAGCGGTGCAAAAAACTGGGGTGAGCCGGATCAATGCCGACCTCAAACGCTTGCAACCAGTTGCAACGCCACTCGCCCTTGAACGCAAACGAGTGGCTGTGCGGAGCCCGGTAGCAGTCAAGTTCAGGCATGTGGGGCGGTGTGATGCCCTCAGCGCCCAGCCAGGCATAGACAATGCCCGCGCGCTCAATCGCGGGATAGCTTCGTTGGCGAACCCGGTTGCACAGCGTTGAACCTGCCGGCTCGGCGGGAGTCTCCAGGCACGCGCCGTCGGCGGCGAATTTCCAGCCGTGAAACGGGCAGCGGATGGCGGCCGGGTGGCGCATCGCGGGGCCGTGCTCGCTGAATCCTGCCGGCTCAAAACGCGCGAACGCCAAATCAGCCCCACGATGCGGGCAGTCACGGTCGAGCAAACCCCAGGCTTGGTCACCTGTTTTGAACAGCACCAAGTTTTGCCCCAATACCCGCACCGGTTTGATCGGTCGCCCAGCCATGCGTGGGTCAAGTGCGGGGTCAAACTCAGCGGTCAGCGCCACGGGCTGCCAATAGCGGCGCATCAACTCGCCGCACGGCGTGCCAGCGCCGATGCGAGTCAAGCGGTGATTGAGCTCAGCGTTCATGGGGTTGTGCCCGGTTTGGGGAAATAGTTGACACGCGAGAGCCCAAAATAGTCGACGTCTTGCGTCCACAGAGTTGCTTGGTGCTCGAGCACGCAGGCGTAAACCATGGCGTCAGCGAGCGCGAGTTTGTGGCGTGCGGCGATGTCAGCGGTTTGGACGGCGCGCTCGGCGGTCCAATGCACGGCGCGCCCTCTCGCAAGCAGGGCCATCGCACCGCTGGCTTGCGCGCCAGATGCAACTCTGGCGATATGGGTGTAAACCTCGTAGCCATTGATGCTAGGGACGAGCAAGTGAGCCTCGTCTTCAATGGCGTCGGCAAACAGGGCGGCACGCGGTGTGTCGAGCAAGTATTCGATCCACCCGGAGGAGTCGACAACGTTCATGTTGTCGCGCTCAATCGAAAACCCTGTCTGCTTCTTTGGGTATCTCGGTTGAATCAAACAGGTGCGCGATCGGCTTCAACATGCCGCGATAAGCTGAGATTGGCGGCTTCGGAACCCCAGTGAAGCGCCGACCATCCAGCTCAAACAAAATCTTGGTGCCGGGGTGAATATCGAGCGCTGCACGCAAGGCTGCGGGCAGGGTGATTTGCCCCTTGCTGGTGACGGTGGCTTCCGCGATCATGATTCAGTCCTTACTTTCGCTCAATGTAAGAATTATTTGGGCTCCTTACTTGCGTGTCAAGGTCATTTCCCGTGCGACGGAGTTTTCATGTCTTGTTGAATCGCTCGATAACTATTTCGCCGAAAACGGCTCACCCGTCAGCTTGGATCCAGCTTTAACGCCCCGTTTGCTGAACCAAGCCTGGTTCATCTCCAGCACGTATCGCACTGGCTTGGTTGAGCAGTTGCGGCTGGTCTCATCCAGCGGCTTCATCTCTAGGGTGTTGACGACCGTGCCATCGTCGGCGATGTAAGCAATCGACAACGGAATGAGCGTGTTGCGCATCCAAAAACACTGGACAGATGGGCGCTGAAAAACAAACAACATGCCCTCGTTGGTGGGCATTTCGCGCCGCCACATCAGGCCAGTCTGGGTTTGCTCGGGTGTCGCAGCGACTTGGGCCGTGATGCGGTGCATGCCCGCTTGCAGGCCGATTTTGGGCAAGTCCATTTGCGGCTCGCCGGGGGTGGCCGGGGTCAAGGTGCTGGGCTTGGCCAACACGGATGCGATGGGTGCGCCCCCCAAAACGAGAATCATCGCGGCAAACAAGGCTGCGCCTAAGAAAAGCTCAAATCGGGTGCTATTGGGTTTCATGGCGCTCAGCATATCGCACGCAAAATGACAAAAGCCCGCGAACCTATTCGATCCGCGGGCTTTTGGATGGTCAGAACAACACCGATGGGTGTCGCTCCTAGCCAAGGTGGCTAATTACTTAGCCATTTCTTTCTTGGCTTTCTTGGCTTTCTTTGCTTTCTTTTCTTTCTTCATGTCAGCTTTGGCAGCTGGCTTCTCAGCAGCAGGTGCAGCAGCAGCAGCTGGTGCAGCTTTTGCAGCTGGGGCGGCGGCTGGAGCAGCAGGAGCTTGTGCGAACACAGCAACAGAGAAGAGGCCAGCGATCAGAGCAGCGAGGAGCTTGTTCATTTGAGAGTTTCCTAAAAGGGTTTTTAAACCGCTCCCAAGATCGGGAGGTAGTACCGTAACGCCAGCTGTTTACAGGCGGTTGACACAATCGTCAAAATCTTTTTTTTGGCCTAAAATCAGCGACTTGGGCAGCGAAAATGCGGTGCATTGTCGCTGAAACAGTATTTTGGAGACATTCGATCACATGACCACCTCTTACAAGCACATCAAAATTCCGGCAGACGGCGCAAAAATCACCGTCAACGCCGACATGTCCTTGAATGTTCCGAACAACCCAATCATCCCATTCATTGAAGGCGACGGCACCGGTGCTGACATCACGCCCGTGATGATCAAGGTGGTTGACGCTGCAGTAGCCAAGGCCTACGCTGGGGCCAAAAAGATCCACTGGATGGAGGTCTACGCTGGCGAGAAGTCAACCAATGTGTACGGCCCTGATGAATGGCTGCCTGCCGAGACGCTGCATGCAGTCAAAGATTACGTCGTGTCGATCAAAGGCCCGTTGACCACGCCTGTGGGCGGCGGCATTCGCTCGCTGAACGTGGCATTGCGCCAAGAGCTCGACTTGTACGTGTGTTTGCGCCCCATTCAATACTTTGACGGCGTGCCTAGCCCGGTCAAAGAGCCGCACAAGACGAATATGGTGATTTTTCGCGAAAACAGCGAAGACATCTACGCCGGCATCGAGTTCGAAGCCGAGAGCGAAAAAGCCAAGAAACTGATCAAAATTTTGCAAGAAGAGTTTGGCGTTAAGAAAATCCGCTTCCCCAACACCTCCGGCATTGGCATCAAGCCGGTGTCGCGTGAGGGCACCGAGCGCCTGGTGCGCAAGGCCATCCAGTATGCGATTGACAATGACAAGCCCAGCGTCACGATTGTCCACAAGGGCAACATCATGAAGTTCACCGAAGGCGGCTTCCGTGATTGGGCCTACGCACTGGCTCAAAACGAGTTTGGTGCCGAGTTGATCGACGGCGGCCCATGGTGCAAATTCAAAAATCCAAAAACCGGCAAAGAAATCACCGTCAAAGACAGCATCGCTGACGCGTTTTTGCAGCAAATTTTGCTTCGCCCAGCCGAGTACAGCGTCATCGCGACCTTGAACCTGAACGGCGACTACGTCAGTGACGCGCTGGCCGCGCAAGTCGGCGGCATTGGCATCGCCCCAGGCGCGAACTTGAGCGACAACATCGCGATGTTTGAGGCCACCCACGGCACGGCGCCAAAGTACGCCGGCAAAGACTACGTGAACCCAGGGTCAGAGATTTTGTCAGCCGAAATGATGCTGCGCCACATGGGTTGGGTTGAGGCGGCTGACTTGTTGATCAGCTCGATGAAGGCATCGATCAAATCACGGCGCGTGACGTATGACTTCGCTCGTCTGATGGAAAACGCCACCCAAGTCAGTTGTTCGGGCTTCGGTCAGGTGATGATCGAGCACATGTGATCGATGTGTGTGATCGATGTGTGTGATCGCCCTGTTTGATCGCAAAAGCCCACTTCGGTGGGCTTTTTTTGTTTTTGGCCTTGAAATGTTGATCACCCGTCAGCAGATGCGATTGGGATTTCACGAAAAACCTTTTATCGTGCTGTCGCTACAATGATTGCAATGCTTTTCACCTCCGCATCCTCCCCGCCAAAGCCACCCCCGAGCAAGCCAGCTACGCGTCCGATTTCGCCCGATGGCGATGGTGTCGCCATCATGGAGCGACTGCCTGAAAAGGTCGCCCCGCCACAGATGTATCAAGTATTGATGCTCAACGACGACTACACGCCAATGGAGTTTGTGGTGGTGGTGTTGCAAGAGTTTTTTCACAAAGACCGCGAGCAGGCCACGCAAATCATGCTCAAAATTCACTTAGATGGGCGGGGCGTGTGTGGCGTGTTCAGCAAAGATGTCGCAAGCACCAAGGTGAACTTGGTGCTTGACGCGGCAAAACAGGCAGGGCACCCGTTGCAATGCGTCAGTGAGCCAGTCGCTTGAAATTGTTCAGTTTGTCCCCAAATTTGTCCCGTGTGTTCGCGCCATCTCGCAGCGTTCACTTCATTTAAGAAAGCATCCTCTCATGTTGGCGCAAGAGCTTGAAGTCAGTTTGCACATGGCCTTTGTCGAAGCTCGGCAACAGCGCCATGAATTCATCACGGTCGAGCATTTGTTGCTTGCCTTGCTGGACAACCCCAGCAGCGCCGAAGTTTTGCGGGCCTGTGCTGCCAACATCGACGAATTGCGCAAAAGCCTGGGCGCGTTCATCAAAGACAACACGCCCACGGTGGCGGGGTCAGACGAAGTCGACACCCAGCCCACGTTGGGCTTCCAGCGCGTGATTCAACGCGCCATCATGCATGTGCAAAGCACAGGCACGGGCAAAAAAGAAGTCGTCGGGGCCAATGTGTTGGTTGCGATTTTTGGCGAAAAAGACTCGCATGCGGTCTACTATTTGCACCAGCAAGGCGTGACCCGCCTCGATGTGGTGAATTTCATCGCTCATGGCATCAAAAAGACCGACCCACCCGAGCCTGAGAAAGCCGGTTCGGCTAGCGCTGAGCCAGCAGAAGAGGGCAGCGAGCGCAACGAGAAGCAAAGCCCGCTTGAGCAGTTCACCCAAAACCTCAACGTGTCTGCCAAAGACGGCAAGATTGACCCGCTGATTGGGCGTGACCACGAAGTCGAGCGCGTCATTCAAATTTTGTGCCGCCGCCGCAAAAACAACCCCTTGCTGGTGGGCGAGGCCGGCGTTGGCAAAACTGCGATTGCCGAAGGTTTGGCTTGGCGCATCACCCAAAAAGAAGTACCCGAGATTTTGGCCGAAGCCGTCGTCTACTCACTCGACATGGGTGCCTTACTCGCTGGCACCAAGTACCGGGGTGATTTTGAGCAGCGTCTTAAGGGCGTGCTCAAGTCGTTGAAAGACAAACCCAACGCGATCTTGTTCATTGATGAAATCCACACCTTGATTGGTGCCGGTGCAGCCTCGGGCGGCACCCTAGATGCCAGCAACTTGCTCAAGCCCGCCTTGTCCAACGGCTCGCTGCGTTGCCTGGGTGCGACCACATTCACTGAATATCGCGGCATTTTCGAGAAAGACGCGGCCTTATCAAGGCGCTTCCAAAAAGTCGATGTGGTCGAGCCCACGGTTGATCAAACTGTGGACATCTTGAAGGGTCTCAAGTCGCGCTTTGAAGAGCATCACCAGGTCAAGTATTCCGCCCCGGCGCTGTCTGCGGCCGCGGAGCTTAGCGCCAAGTACATCAATGATCGCCACTTGCCCGACAAAGCCATTGACGTGATCGATGAGGCTGGTGCAGCCCAGCGCATCTTGCCAGCCAACAAACGCAAGAAAATCATTGGCCGAACCGAGGTCGAAGAAGTCGTCGCCAAGATTGCACGCATTCCGCCAGCCAACGTCAGCAACGACGACCGCGGCAAGCTCAAAACCCTGGAGCGCGACCTGCGTGCCATGGTATTTGGCCAAGACAAAGCGCTTGAGGCGCTGGCCAGCGCGGTCAAGATGGCACGGGCGGGCCTGGGCAAGTCTGACAAGCCAATTGGCGCGTTTTTGTTCAGCGGCCCAACTGGCGTGGGTAAAACCGAGGCAGCCAAACAGTTGGCGCACATCATGGGCATTGAGCTGCTGCGCTTTGACATGAGCGAGTACATGGAGCGCCACGCGGTCAGCCGATTGATCGGCGCGCCGCCCGGCTATGTTGGCTTTGACCAAGGTGGCTTGCTGACCGAGGCTGTGTCCAAGAAGCCGCACTCGGTGCTCTTGCTCGACGAGATCGAAAAGGCTCACCCGGACATCTTCAATGTGCTGCTCCAAGTGCTGGATCACGGCACCTTGACCGACAACAACGGCCGAAAAGCTGATTTTCGCAACACCATCATCGTCATGACGACTAATGCGGGTGCCGAGACGATGAACAAAGCGGTGATTGGCTTCACCAACACCCGCGAAGCGGGTGACGAGATGGCCGACATCAAGCGCTTGTTCTCGCCTGAGTTTCGCAACCGCTTGGACGCGATGGTCAGCTTCAAGGCGCTGGATGAAAACATCATCTTGCGGGTGGTTGACAAGTTTTTGCTTCAGCTTGAGCAGCAATTGGCAGAGAAAAAGGTCGAAGTCACCTTCACCGACGGTCTGCGCGCGCATTTGGCGAAGAAGGGTTTTGATCCGCTCATGGGTGCTCGCCCAATGCAGCGCTTGATCCAAGACATGATCCGCAAAGCCTTGGCCGACGAGCTGTTGTTCGGTCGTTTGGTTGATGGTGGTCGCGTGACGGTTGACTATGTGCAAGCCATCGATCCGGGTAAAGACGGCGAAGTCAAGCTGGACATCTCGCCGCTGCCCAAGCGTGAGCCCAAAGCCAAAACCGAGCCTGAGGCGACCTCGGCGACCTCAGCGACAGAGTAGTCGAAGCGATCCAAACAAAAGCCCCCAGCGATTGAGTTCGCTGGGGGCTTTTTTGTTGGCGGCGGTTTCTAGACCAGACTTACGCAAAACCGCCCCAGCGGCGTTGCCGCTCCTAGCCGTGCTATCCGCACTGTCTTCGTCGCAGCGCCTTGCTGGGACAATTTTGCGTAAGTCCTACTCGACTCAAGCTTCAAAGGGCATCAAAACCGAGTTTCAACGCAAAAAATATGACTTTTTAGCCCTTGGTCTGCGGATTCATTGGGTTTGTTGCTATCAAAATATATGTGGATCAAGTGGCGCTGAACGCGGTGCGGATGGCCTCTACCCGTTTGCGGTTGGCACCCAAGTCTTTGCGCCCCAAGCGGCTTGCGCTTCTGACGTGGATGACTTTGGCGCCGTCATCAAACATGAACTCCACATCGTCGGTGTATCGCACCAAGGCGGTGCTGCACTCGGCGCGGATGTAGGTGCTCGTGTCTTCGATGATGGCGGTGCGTGGCATGGTGGCCAAGACGCTTCGCAATTTGTTGGCCGCATCGCCGACGCTTGCGGTGTAGGCCAGTGGTGCGATGGCCGCGTACGCCAGCATCGGGTGATCGGGCCAAAGATCGGCCTGCGAACTGACCGAATTCTCGGTCTTGCTTGGCCGCTGCAATTTGCCGTCTTTCACGCCCAGCTCACCCTTGGGCTTGCCCTTGAGCAGGCCCGCTTGGCCAGCAAAAATCAGCAAGGCGGCTGCGACGACGATGAAGAAAAACAGAATTCTGAGAGCGAGTGCCATGGTTTTTTAGCCTTTGTTGTTGGATGCAGTGGGGTCGACCGCGCAGGATACTTCACGAATGCAGCGCTCGGCAACGCGTTAGAGGCGGCACCTCACCTAACGCGACAAGCGCGCGACAGCTCAGGTTTGACTCAAACGCCAATCAACTGACTGCGGGCGGCTTTCCAACCCGATTCGAGCGACTTGGCGCGCGGTTTCGGCAACCAATCGACCACCCCGCCACACCTTCAGCCGGGTCGCGCGCAGCCTGATGGCCTCGATGGGGTTGCTGGCTTGCAGCAGCACCAAATGCGCTGCTTTGCCCTGGGCTTGGCTCCAGTCCGTGACCCAGTCGGTCAGGTGCATGAGTTTGGCCGGCTGGCTGGTCACGGCGTTGAAGCATTGACCCATGCCCGCTTGGCTGGTCATTTGCGCGACATGCAAGCCCATGCTGGCAACCTCCAGCATGTCGCCACTACCAAGTGCATACCAAGGGTCCATGACGCAGTCGTGCCCAAACGCGACCGTGAGCCCGGCAGCCATCAGCTCAGGCACGCGGGTCATGCCTCTGCGCTTGGGGTAGGTGTCGTGGCGGCCTTGCAAGGTGATGTTGATGAGCGGGTTGGCCACCACGCTCAAACGCGCCTCGGCCATCAAGGCGATGAGTTTGCTCACAAAATAGTTGTCCATGCTGTGCATGCTGGTCAGGTGCGAGCCGACCACGCGACCGTGGAGACCCAATCGGTGGGTTTCGGCGGCAAGTGTTTCCACATGGCGGCTCATCGGGTCGTCAGATTCGTCGCAGTGCATGTCAACCAGCAAGCCACGCTGGGCGGCCAGCTCGCACAAAAGGGTCACGCTCTCGGCTCCTTGTGCCATGGTGCGCTCAAAGTGCGGTATGCCACCGACGACATCGACGCCCATGTCCAACGCGCGTTTGAGGTTGGCCACGGCGTTGGGCGAGCGCAAATACCCCATTTGCGGAAACGCCACCAATTGCAGATCAAGGTACGGTGCAACTTGGCGTTTGACGTGCAAAAGCGCCTCAACCGCCAGCAATCGGTCGTCACAAATGTCCACATGGGTGCGAATGGCCAAAAGCCCTTTGGCCACCGCCCAGTCGCAGTAGGTCAACGCCCGGCTGACCAGCGCCTCAAGGGTCAGGTGTGGTTTGAGCTCGCCCCACAACGCAATGCCTTCTAAGAGTGTGCCCGACTCGTTGACGCGCGGCATGCCGTAAGACAGCGTGGCGTCCATGTGAAAGTGAGCATCCGCAAAGGGCGCGCTCAGCAACTGACCTTGCGCGTCAATCGTCTCGGCGGCTGGGGTGTTGGCATGACTTTGGGCAGGTTCAACGACTGCAATCAAACCGTTTTGAACGCCCACGGCCATGTCTTGGCGGCCATCGGGCAGGTTGGCGTGCTTGATGAGCAAGTCGAGCATCAACGCTCTCCTTTGATATAGGGTTGCATGAGCGCCTGCGGATACGCGGCTTTGCGGGCTACCAAAATCAATGCAGCGATGCTAAGCACGTAGGGCAGCATGAGGTAGACCTGATAGGGCACGGCGCTGTCGCCACTTTGTTGTAAGCGCAATTGAAGGGCATCAAAAATTGCAAAGAGCAAGGCGCCGATGGCGGCTTTGCCGGGTTTCCAGCTGGCAAAAACCACCAAGGCCACACAAATCCAGCCCCGGCCATTGACCATGTTAAAGAAAAATGCATTAAACGCCGCCAAAGTAAGGAATGAGCCGGCCACCCCCATCAGGCCTGAGCCAATGACAAGTGCCACAGTTCGCACCGCGCCGACGCGTATGCCTTGGCTTTCTGCCGCGTGCGTGCTCTCACCCACCATGCGCAGCGCCAGCCCAGCCGGGGTGCGGTACAGCCCGTACCAAACCACGGGTATCAAGCCCAGTGCCAGCAGGGTCACGGGCGTTTGTTGGTTGAGGATTGGGATTGGCAGCCAGTCCATGGCCTTGAACGGCTCAATCGTCGGGGGTGTGGTGACCTTGGGAAACGTCACCCGGTAGCTGAAATAGCTCAAGCCGGTGGCAAAAAACGTCAGGCCCAAGCCTGCAACATGCTGCGACAACGCCAATCCCACCGTCAACGCGGCATGCAAGAGCCCAAGAATGGCCCCAGCGCCAGCAGCCGCTGCCACGCCCCACCACAGCGGCGCACCGCTGTAGACCGCCAGCCAGCCGACAAATGCGCCAGCCACCATGATGCCCTCAATGCCTAAATTGAGCACGCCTGAGCGCTCGCAGATCAGCACCCCCAACGTGCCCAGCAGCAAAGGCGTGCCCATGCGCAGCACCGCGACCCAAAAGTCAGCGTCAGTGAAGATCGCGGCGAGGGTGTTCATTCAAGCGAAGGCATGGAGTTCAGGTGTGATCGGTTGGCGAGCAAGCAGCCACTGGATCCCAGCCTGCGCTGGGATGACAGCCCGTCCCGTCTCGGACGGTTGTAGGGGCTATCAAAAATAATAGCAACAGATTCAATGAATCCGGTGACCAGAGGCGGAAAAGCCATCTAAAAAGCCTTTCAAAGGCCAATTTCACGCCGCTCAGGCTCGGTGGTGTGCAAAAACCGCGTGTACAAATCCCGAGGTGGGGTCAGCCCGGCTTGTACCAAGATTCGCCCAATGGCGCCCCGGTGGTAGCCCCCGTGTGTGGCCAAGTGCAAGAGCATTTCCTCGCGAGTCATTTGGCCCGTGTCGCCGTCGGTGAACGCAAACATCACCACCTCAGCCAGTTGATCGCCGTCTAGACCACTGGCGTGCTCGGCCAGCCACTCATCGCATGCCTGGGTTGACACAGCCAAGGCATCCAGCGTGGGCGTGTCAGTCGTGTTGGTCGCGGTGTGCCCATGGGGCGTGCCGCGCAAATGACCGATAAAAATCTCATCCACCACACGAATGTGATTCATCAAGCGAATCGCGGTGTGCCGAAGCGGGGCATGCTTTTCGCCGTCGATGTTGCCAATCGCAGCAATCAGCTCGGCATCAGACCAAGATTTGTAGTCAAAAAGGCGTTTGAAGGTGAGGTTCATGCAGAAATCCAATGGCAAGTTCGTTCGTGGACATGGCTCGTTTCAGTCAAGCGCCTTCAATGATCGCACCAATTCGCCAAGCGGCACGTGTTTGGCACCATGGGTCATGGGCCACGCATCCGTCGCTGGGCTGGTCACGATGCGTTGGCTTGCGCACACGTCTTGCGCGGCGATGTGAAAGCCCTTGCTCACCGTCGGCGCGCTGGAGCGTTTGATCTCTATCGCCCAGCGTTCCCCGCCAGGCAGTGTCAGCAACAAGTCGAGCTCGGCCCCTGCGGCGGTGCGGTAAAAGTTTGACTCTGTGCCGTGCGGGGCGGCTGCGATCAATTGCTCGATCACCATGCCCTCGAAACTCGCACCATGTGTCGGGTGCGAGAGCAAGTCATTCGTGGTTTTGATGTTGAGCAAGGCATGCACCAAGCCGCAGTCACGCACGTAGACTTTGGGTGCGCGCACCAGGCGCTTGCCTAAGTTGCCCGACCAGGGCTGCAGTCGCCGAACCAGCATCAAGTCGCACAGCAAATCAAGGTAGCGCCCAATCGTTTGGCCGCTCACGCCTAAGTTGGATGCGAGACGCGCGGCGTTGAGCATCTGGCCTTGATCGTGCGCCAACATGGTCCAAAACCGGCGCAACAGCTCCGCCGGAATTCGTGTCAACGCGAGCTGCGGGATGTCTCGCTCCAAATATGTCGTGATGAACTGTTGTCTCCAGCGCAGGCTTGCCGCGTCGCTGCGCGCATCCAGTGACTCGGGGAAGCCACCGCGCAGCCACAGCTCGGGCAATTGCGCGAACCCAACCTCGTCCAAAAGCAAGGTGCTCAGCTGAAGGTAGGCCATGCGCCCAGCGAGGCTCTCGGCTGATTGGCGAAGTAGCGCGCCGCTAGCCGAACCCAACAACAAGAACTGACCCACCGTCGCTTTGGCGCGCCTGCGTTCGTCGATGATGCCGCGCAAGGTCGCAAACAACTGCGGCTCGCGTTGCACCTCGTCCAAAATCACCAACCGATCGCGATTGGCCTGAAACAATGCCATCGGATCGCTCAGCTTGGCTGCATCGAGTGGATTTTCCAAGTCAAGATACAAAGCGGGCTGTCGCCTATCCGATGCCCGTGCATCAGCTTGTTCGGCTGCGCTGGCAGTCAAGGCCTCAGCCAGTTGCAATGCCAAGCTGGTCTTGCCGACCTGTCTCGGCCCGAGAATGGCAACGGCAGGGAACTCACTCAGCAAGAGCTTGAGTTCGGTAATGGCATTGCGGTCATACATCCTTGTAATTCTGCCATGACTTGGAAGATTTACAAGGATAAATCACTGAAAATTGTCCAAGGCGAAGATGTTTTTTCCTTGTAAATCTTCCGTGGCTTGGAAGATCTACAAGGCATCGCGTCAACTCAAGGGTACAAGCCGCGCATCTCGCGTGCCCGCAGGATGCGGGTGCAGGCCACGATGAAGGTGGCTGTGCGCAGGCTGACTTTTTTGTCTTGGGCGACTTGCCACACGCCTGAGAAGGCTTCTTTCATCACCCGCACGAGTCGCTCGTTGATTTCATCCTCGCTCCAAAAGAAGCTGGAGAAGTCTTGCACCCACTCAAAATAGCTCACCGTCACGCCGCCTGCGTTGGCGATCACGTCGGGTAGCACGAGCACGCCGCGGTCGTGCAAGATGTCGTCGGCCTCTGGCGTGGTGGGGCCGTTTGCGCCTTCGATGACCATTTTGGCGGTGATTTTGGGTGCCGTCACCGACGTGATTTGCCCTTCAAGCGCGGCCGGAATCATGATGTCGCAGGGCACGCCCCAAAAGTCAGCCGTGGCCATCACCTCAGAGCCCGCAAACCCAGCCACGCCGCCGTGTTCTTTGACGTGTGCGAGCAGGGCGTTGGCCTCTAAACCGGCCTCGCAGTAGATGCTACCGGTGTGGTCTTGCACGGCCACCACGCGTGCGCCGGCCTCTTGAAACAACTTGCCCGCGATGCCACCCACGTTGCCAAAGCCTTGCACGGCGACCCGTGCGCCCTTGATCTGCAAACCGATGTGGTTTGCCGCTTCAACGCCCACCGTGTACACGCCGCGCCCGGTTGCGTCGTTGCGCCCGAGCGAGCCGCCCAAGTCAACCGGCTTGCCGGTCACCACGCCCGTGGCGGTTTCGCCCACGTTCATGGAGTAGGTGTCCATCATCCAGGCCATGATTTGCGCGTTGGTGTTCACATCAGGCGCAGGAATGTCCTTGGTTGGCCCGATGATCAGGCCGATCTCGCTGGTGTAGCGGCGTGTCAAGCGCTCCAACTCACCCATTGAGAGGTTGCGGGGGTCAACGCGAATGCCGCCTTTTGCGCCGCCGTAGGGCACGTTGACTGCCGCGTTTTTGATGCTCATCCAGGCTGACAAGGCCATCACTTCACTCAAAGTCACGTCTTGGTGAAAGCGCACCCCGCCTTTGCCGGGGCCGCGCGAGGTGTTGTGTTGCACCCGGTAGCCCTCAAAGTGGGCAATCGTGCCGTTGTCAAGCTGAATCGGCACGTCAACAATCAGCGAGCGCTTGGGCCGCTTCAGCGTCTCAACCCAGCGCGACAAATGGCCCAAATACGGCGTAACCCGCTCCACCTGCGACAGATAAATGCCCCACGGCCCCAAATGAGTCGCGTCCAAATAAGACGGGAGCTGATGCACGACGGGCGTCTCGGGTGGGACGTAGGCACTGGCAATTGGGGGGCGAGAAGCGGTCATTGTGGGACTCCTGGGTTGCGGTGCCTGCACTGTAAAAACTTCCGGCCCCTTTGTCACGCCCGGGTTTTGCCAAGTGCGTCAGTGGGCTATGCGTTTGGCGCATAACCTCGCTAGAGTTGTAAAAATAGTAGCAACAAACCCAATGAATCCGGTGACCAAGTGCCGAAATGACCCAAAAAGTGGCTTCAAACAACGGTTTTCGGGTGGTACGCGAACACCTCGTCAAGCGGTCGCCCAAACACCGCCGCGATGCGAAACGCCACCTCAAGCGACGGGAAATATTTGCCCAGCTCAATGGCGTTGACCGTCTGGCGGGTCACGCCAATTTGGTCGGCCAGGGCGGCCTGCGTCATCTCGCCGTGGTCAAACCTCATGCGGCGAATCGTGTTGGTGATCGTGGTCTCGCCTGCTTTGGCTTTCACGATCGGCGCCACCCCGCTCACGATTGGCTGCGGTGGTGAATCAGCCGCGCGCTGTAGTGGGTGAGTTCGGCCACCCACACCACAAACAACACCACATAGGCAAACTGCCACGCCGCAAAACCCAGGTGCAAAGTGCCCATGGCCAGCAAAACACCGCTGAGCAGCACGCCGTACGCCCACTGCGTGGACCGCAAGTTCAGCCATCGCTCGCGCTCATCGACCGGCGCTTGCGCGTCCTTGGGGTAGCGAATGGCCAACACCACGTGCGCAACCACCTGAATCACGATCATCAGCACCGTCAAACCCACAAACATCCAGAAAAACGGCGGATGCGGGCGAGAAGGATCAATCAAGGCCCGCGCCACATTCACAAAAAACACGCCATAAAGCGACAAAGCGATCAGGCTGCACCAGTCGCTTTTTTCACGGAAAGACATCATGAGATAAATCCTTGGTTGGGTTGCTGGGTCATGTTTAATTGACTTAATGTAAGGTAAATCATACATCAAGTCAAATAATCCATTCGTTCGCTGACGATGTTGGTGGGGATGATGGTTCAGACGTGTTTGACGTGAATTTTGTGCCAAATATGCGCTTGGTCGCCGAATCTATTGGGTTTGTTGCTATGAATATTGATAGGACTTACGCAAAACCGCCCCAGCCGCGTTGCAGCTCCTAGCCGTGCTATCCGCACTGTCGTCGTCGCTGCGCTTTGCCGGGACAATTTTGCGTAAGCCCTAATTGATTGAAAATAGGTGCAATGAGCTCGTTTCGAAAATTCTCGCATTTAATCTAGAAAACATGTAAAAATACCATTACATAACAACAAGTTAAGCAACATGTCAATCTCGCAAAAATTCGTGATTTACGACGACCCGTCCCAGATGGAGCCCCTCATGCCCGGTGAGCATTGCTTGGGTGCCTTGCTTGAGCAAGCGGGTGACCTCATTCGCAGCGCCGAGCGCTTGGGCGGTCAATGTCAAGCCGGTGCGCTGAACGATCTGCGGGGCTTGTTGCGGGCGATGAACTCGTACCACAGCAATCGCATCGAGGGGCAACACACCTTGCCCATCGAAATTGAGCAAGCACTCAAGAGTGACTACAGCGATAACGCCGACAAGGCGCGTCGGCAACGGCTGGCCTTGGCTCACATGGACACCGAGGCGGCATTCGAAGCTCGTGTGAGTGCGATAACAACCGGTGAGATTTGGTCAAGCCAATTTGTACAAGACATCCACCGCGACTTGTTTTCGCGTCTGAGGCCGTCAGATTGGCAACTCGATGGCGGCGACCCAAGCCTGCCTGCCGGTTCATCGCCCAGCGCTTTGATCCCCGGCGAGTTGCGCAGCCAACACGTGAGTGTGGGTCGCCACGCAGCGCCCGCCCCAAGTGCCATCCCCGCTTGCTTGGCCCGTTGGTCTGAATTCCATCGCCATGTGCGACGCGGTGAGATGCAGGTTTTGGCCGCCCTCGCAGCGCACCACCGGCTGACCTGGATTCACCCGTTTCGAGACGGCAACGGTCGCGTCGCGCGGCTGCACACGCACTTGGCTTTGGGTCAAATGGGCCTCACCCATGGTTTGTGGTCGCCGCTGCGCGGCTTTGCTCGCACCCACGAGGGCTACTACGCGCATTTGGCTGGGGCTGATGAGCACCGCGCAGGCGACTTAGACGGCCGTGGCAACTTGTCGCAGGCTGGCTTGCTCGCGTGGATCGGCTACGCGCTCAACATTTGCACCGACCAAGTCAGCTTCATGAGCTCAACGCTGGACTTGGCCCGCATCAAAGACCGCATTGCCGCTTGCTTGAGCTACGAGGCCAGCGTTGTCGCTCAAGGTGTTCGCACCGAATCGGTCCGCGCCTTGCATTATTTGTTTGCAACCCAGTCGAGTCTGGAGCGCGCTGACTTCAAGGCCCTGCTCGGCTTGGGCGATCGCCTCGCATCGGCCCAAGTATCGGCCCTGCTCAAGCGCGGGCTGATCGCCAGCGACAGCCCCTACGGCAAGCTGCGATTCGGCGTACCCCAGCATGCGTTGCGATTTTATTTTCCCGGCCTTTGGCCAGAGGCTGAGGCGGGGTGAGTTTGCCGGTGAGAGTCGAAATGACGCCTGCAAAGTGCCAACTCATGATTTTTATGAACTTTTTGGCACTTGGTCTCCGGATTCATTGAGTTTTTCGCTATGATTTTTGAATTGCCAAAAGCCAGAAATCACTGTAAATAACTGCGCAGGCGCCGCTCGTCGTCGCTCAGCTGAAGGCGCATGAGTGATAAAAATTCGCGTGTGGTGCTTGACATGACCTTACCTGCGGGCATGGCGAGCAGGCATGCAAATGACACGTCGCTTGCGAACTCGCGAACGACCAAGCCGCGCTCGGCGTAGTCGAGCGCCGTGATCGGGTTGACCAAACCGACGCCCAAGCCGCGCAGCGCCAGCTCGCACACGCTGGCGGCATAGGGCGTGTGCGCTGCGATGCGCAAGCTCAAGCCTTGCTCGGCCATGGCAGATTCGAGCCGTCGGCGCGACGCGTCTTCGGGGTTCAGTGCCAAAAAACTCACCTCGGCTAATTGAGCGAGACTGACGGTTTTAAACCGCGCCAGCGCATGACCTGGCGGCATGACGACCACGCCAGCAAAGCGTGCGAACGTGGTGTGCTCAATGCCGTCAAGGGTCAGCTCGTCGGCCAAGAGGCCAAAGTCTGACAAGCCGCTGGCTACACGGCTTTTGACGTCTTTGGAGCTCAAAATTTGCAGCGACACCGTGGGCCAGGCCCTGTCTGCGGTTTGCTGCTTGAGCCGAGCCAGCACGCGCGGCATGAAGCCCAGCCCAAAAGCAGGGTAGCAACTGATGTCAAGCTGGTTGATGCCAAAGTTACGCAAGCTGGCCAAGCGATGCTCGATGGCGTCCATGCCGATGAAGACTCGCTCAATCTCCAGCATCAGCGCGTGAGCTTCGGGGGTGGGCAGCAAGCGCCCGCCGCTGCGCTCAAAAAGAGGCAAATTGGCTTGCGCCTCCAGGCGTTTGAGTGACTGGCTGACGGCAGGCTGCGTCACCCCCAGCAAGGCCGAAGCTTTGCGAGTGGAGCCGCTGCGCATTACGGCGCGAAAGGTCTCAATTTCAGTGAAGCGCATCAAATCAAGTGGTTAGACCTATAAATTTTGTTATCGAGTCATAAGTTTTTGATGACTCAATTTATTTTAGCGCCGCTACGATACAACGATGTTTGAATCTGAGTCGACCCCTACCGCCCCTGCAGCCTTTGCTGCCTCTGCTGCCTCTGCGGCCTTCACCAGCGGTGTCGTTCGAAACCCTTGCCTAACGGGTTTGCAGTGTTTGCGCTGTGATGCCGTTGCACCGTTGAGGCTTGCGCATGCCGGCTGCCCCGTGTGTGCTGCGCAGGGCGTGCACGTGAGCATGCGCGCAAAGTACGACAAAGCTGTGGGCGTGGGCTACAACATGCCTTATTTGGGCGGCATCAGCTTGGGCGAGGGCAACACGCCGTTGCTTGATGCCCCGCATTTGACCCACACAGCTGGTGTGGGCAGTTTGCGAATCAAAGATGAATCGGCCAACCCGAGTGGGTCGCACAAAGACCGCATGTCGGCCATTGGTGTGACGCAAGCGCTTGATTTTGGTGCGCACACCGTCGTGCTGGCATCGTCTGGCAACGCAGCGGTGTCGGCCGCGCGGTATGCGCAGGCTGCCGGGCTGGGATGCGAGGTGGCGACCTACGCGGGCATGCCGCAGGCCTATGCAGACGCGTTGGATGCGCACGGAGCCAAGCGCTTTGGGTTTGAGGACAACGCGGGGCGGTGGCGGTTTGTGGCCGGGCGGGCTGCGTCGCCCGGCTGCTTCGCTTTGACCAATCACAGCGTGCCCGCCCTTGGCAGCGCGCCGCTGGCCATTGAGGGCTACAAGGCTATCGCGAGCGAATGCCATGCAGAGGGCTACATGCCCGAGCACATCATGGTGCCCACCGCGCGCGGCGATTTGGCTTGGGGCATTTACGCCGGATTTCGCGACTTGTTTGATGCCGGTGCCGTCAGTGCCGTGCCAAAGATATGGGTGGTTGAGCCGTTTGCACGCCTGTCGCTGGTGCTGGCAGGGCACGATCTGCATCAAAGCTACCCCGGCCAGACCGCCCAGTTCTCCACGGCGGGTGCAACAGTCACTTACTTGCAATACCAAGCGGCCAAAGCCAGTGGCGGTGGTGCGCTGGTGGTGTCAGATGCCCCGGCCAAAACCGCCCAAACACTGCTTGGCCGACACGCCATCAGTGCCGAGTTGTGCGCCGCCGCAGGCTTTGCCGCCATTGCCCAACTGCACGCGCGCCGTGCTGTAAATGCGCAGTCAAAGGTGATGCTGGTTTTGACTGCCAATGCGTCGCGCGACCCCAGCTGTGCCGCAAACCCCTGATTGTTTTAACCCCGAGGAGCCAACCATGACCACCCTTCAACGCCGCACCTTGCTGGCCAGCGCCGCTGCCAGCTTGGCCACTGCCAGCCCGTTTGCGTGGGCGGCTTACCCCGACAAAGCCATCAAAATACTGGTGCCCTGGGCACCAGGTGGCAGCACTGATGCGATTGGTCGAGCGTTGGCTCAGCGCCTGTCTGAGACGCTTGGACAGTCGGTGATTGTGGACAACAAGGCCGGTGCTGCTGGGCAAATTGGCACCGACGCGCTGGCGAAATCGGCACCCGACGGCTACACCTTGGGCATTGTTGAGTTGCCCCATGCAATCGCGCCGGCCGTGGTGGCCAAGTTGCCTTACGACTTGCTGCGCGATTTTTCGCCCATCACGCTGATTGGCACGTCGCCACTGATTTTGTTCACGGGCGTGGGCGACAACAGCAAGGACTTGAAAACCTTTTTGAAGTCAGCCGCCACGACCAAGGGCGGCCCACCCGCCCTCGCACACAGCGGCTCGGGGACCATCAGCCACTTGGTGGGCGAGATGTTTGGCCAGCGCACCAAAATCAAGTTCAACCTGGTGCCTTACCGCGGCTCGGCCCCCGCCTTGATCGACGTGGCAGCGGGCACGGCGGCAGGTCACTTTGCGACACTGGCCAGCGGTGCTGCGCTGCTGTCGGCAGGCAAAATTCGCGCTTTAGCCGTAACCAGCAACAGCCGATTTAGCGTGCCAGCCCTGCGCGACGTGCCAACATTTGCCGAGTTGGGCATCAAAGACTTGGTGCTCAACCAGTGGTGGGCCTTCGTCGCACCCATCACCACGCCGATTGACGTATTGGACAAATTGCGGCTAGACACCATCGGCGCGATGGCCAGCGCCGGGGTGCAAGCTCGCATGTTGACCCTCGGTGTGGATTTGAAAGGGACATCGCGCGATGAACTTCGCAGCTTCATGCGCAGCGAATCGCAGCGTTGGCAAACGGTCGCACGCGACTTGGGTTTGAAGCCGCAATAGCGGTTGACGCGCGAATCGGTTGGGCCTGTGCATCGGATGGTCGTCAGCACGTCTGCAAACCATCAAGACATCAGGCAACATCGAAGGCATGCCCCAAAACCGCGCCTTCCCACTCTCAGTCCTCGATCTCTCGCCGATTTTGCAGGGCAGCACCGCCGCGCAGTCGTTTGCCAACACCGCTGACTTGGCGCGGCACGCTGAAGGCTTGGGTTATCGGCGCTACTGGCTGGCTGAGCACCACGGCATGCCGGGGGTGGCGAGTGCGGCGACTGCTGTTTTGGTGGGGCATGTGGCGGGCGCAACCCAGCGCATCCGCGTGGGGGCGGGCGGCATCATGTTGCCCAACCACTCGCCGCTGGTGATTGCAGAGCAGTTTGGCACGCTGGAGTCGCTCTACCCAGGGCGCATTGACCTAGGGCTTGGGCGCGCACCGGGCTCAGACCAAGCCACGGCGCGGGCGCTGCGGCGCAATTTGGCGGGTGATGTGGATGATTTTCCGCAAGACGTGCTGGAGTTGATTGATTTTTTGTCGGACGAGCCACGTCAAAGCGTGCGTGCCGTGCCGGGCACTGGGCTCAAAGTGCCCGTGTGGATTTTGGGCTCGAGCACTTACGGCGCGCAGTTGGCGGCGCATTTGGGCTTGCCGTATGCGTTTGCCTCGCACTTTGCGCCGCAGCAACTCATGCAGGCGCTGGCGGTGTACCGAGCGGCGTTCAAGCCCTCAATTCACTTGGCCAAGCCGCATGTGATGCTGGGGTTTAACGTGTTTGCAGCCGACACGAGCGACGAGGCCCATTGGCGCGCGAGTTCGATGCAGCAAGCCTTTGTGAACCTGCGAACCGGGCGAGCCGCGCCGTTGCCACCCCCACTCGAAGGCTATTTGGCGAGCCTGCCGCCGCAGTGGCAGGCGATGTTGGGCGAGATTTTGGCCAGTTCGGCCATTGGCTCTGCCGACGAGGTCAGGGCGGCAATGGCGGCGTTTGTGGCCCGAACGGGGGCCGATGAGTTGATGGTGACGTGCCAAATTTTTGACCACAAGGCTCGCAAGCGCTCGTACGCCATTGCGTCCGAGGTCGCGATGGATTTGGGCTCTGTCGAAGGCATCAAAAGCCGCGCCGCGAATTGAACTTCTGGGTTTCAGGCTTACACTCATATTCATGCGTAAGTTCTTGATCGTGTTCATGGTGATGTTGCTGGCCCTTCGTGGGTTGGTTGGCGATGCCATGGCAACGGGGATGGCGGCGCATGGGCTGAAGTCGGTTGTTGGTGCGGCTGAAGTTCAGCCGGTTGTTCATGCACCGGGCATGCCTTGCCACGAGGTGGTAGGCGACGGCAGCGGTGTCGTGGCTGCGGCCGATGGCTCCGAATGCAGCAGTTGCCAAGCGTGCCACTTGAGCGCGGCAGTCGCTTGTGGCGATTTGGCCTCGGTGTCCAATGCCGAGCACCTTGCTCCAGCTCAGGTTGCTAGTTTGTGGCGCAGCGCCGAGTTGCGCTTGCTTGTCACCCCACCCGTTACCTGAGTTTTCACGCCAGTAGTCCGTCTGTGGTTCCTTTCCACAGCGGCTACACGGTGCATTGGCGCGTCCTTTTGGGCCGTCGTGTGGCACTTGGTCGGCTCTTGCTGCGCGATTTTTCTCGCATCAAGCCTAAATTGAATTCCCATTTGAACAGGCTTTTCGCCCATGAACACAACCTATATTCCCGAAGTCCGTGCAGTGGTCTGTGCTGCTGCGATGGCATCTTTTGCCATGGCTGCATCGGCTCAGATTCCTGCAAAGCATCAAGCGGATAGCAATGTCAGCGTTCCCAGCGTCACAGACCCGGGTGCGCCAGTACCCGCCACGGTTTACCAGTCGGTGTTTCAAAACACGCCCAAAGGGGTCGAAACCGAGTCTGACAACTGGCGCAAAGCCAACGAGGTGGTTAGTCAATTTTTGCGCGGGCATGTTGATATTTTGAGATGGGAAGAGGCCCAAGCTGCCAAACCGGTGGCCAAGTCTGCGGTCACGCCAAACGCAGCCAAGCCCACAACTGCCCCAGCCGAGGCCACGAAGTCGCCCATGTCTGCTGGCCACAAACACTGAGGCGCAAGCATGTCATCAACACTCCCACTGACTCGCACCACGTGCGCAGCTCTCTTACTGGTTTCACTGACGGGCTGCGCCTCGTTGTCTCCTGACTCAAACGTATCGGACATTAACGCTGTCGTTACGGGCAAAATTTTCGGCGTGACCGCTGACGTCGCGGCTCGCGACAAAGTCGCCACGCGTGAAGCGGTGAGCAAGCTGCTGCGCCAACCCGTCACCGCCGACACGGCCGTTTGCATCGCGCTGCTGAACAACCCGGCCTTGCATGCTTCGATGGCTCGGCTTGAGATCAGCGACGCCGACCGCGTTCAGGCCGCGACGCTGCCAAACCCACACTTTTCGTTTGCCAAGTCGGCAGACGGCGACAAAGTTGGCTTTGAGCGTGGCCTGGTGTTCAACGTGGTCGGTTTGATCAGTTTGCCCTGGCGCGGCAATTGGCAAAACCAACAGCACGAGGCGGCAAAGTTGGCTGCAGCACAAAGCGTCATCAAGCTCGCGACCGACACCCGAATGGCCTGGATCAATGCCGTGGCGGCCCAACAATCGGTGGCGTACAAGAGTGACGTGAAAGTCGCAGCCGAAGCCGGAGGTGAGCTGGCGCGACGCATGAGCCGGGTTGGCAATTGGAGCCGCCTTGACCAAGCGCGTGAACAGCTTTTTTTGGCAGACGCTAACGCCCAGCTTGCGCGCGCACAGCTAACCGCCTTCAGTGAGCGCGAAAAGCTTACGCGTTTGATGGGCCTCTGGGGTGCACAAACGCAGTTCAAATTAGTTGATCGCTTGCCCGACTTGCCGACGAAGCCAAACGACATCAACAACATCGAAGAGCGGGCACTGCGTGAGAGGCTTGATGTGCGCTCAGCCGTGAACGAGGCCGAAACTCAAGCCAACGCCCTGGGTATGGTCAAGCTCGCTGGGTTTGTCGGCGCAGCTGAGATCGCGTTTCGACGCAAAACCACGTTTGACAATGCCCACGGTGAGCGTGAACGCGAGCGAGAGTGGGAGTTTGAGTTGCCGCTACCCATTTTTGACTGGGGTGGGGCGGCGAACGCCAAGGCGCGCGCGACCTATCAGCAGTCGCTGGCCAAAGTGCGCGAGGTGGCGATAAACGCGCGCTCAGAGGCGCGCGATGCTTATCACGGTTACCGAACCGCCTACGACCTGGCCGTCAACTACCGCGACGAGGTGGTTCCGCTGCGTAAATTCATCCACAACGAAACTTTGCTTCGCTACAACGGCATGTTGCTCAGCGTGTTCGATTTGCTGGGCGACATGCGCATGCAAATCGGCGCGGTGAACTTAACCCTGGACGCGCAGCGCGATTTTTGGCTGGCCGACGCACGCCTGCAAACCACGCTAACGGGCATGTCCATGGGGGCGATGTCGAGTGTTGGTGCAAGCGGCGGCGGCGGCGGCGGGGCTGGCGATGCCAAGCCGGGCCATTGAGCGACTACCACTGACGCGCAACTCAAAAGCTTCCCCGAATTCTTTAATATTGATCCGATTTCTATGACACATTCTTCAAGTCCAGACGCACAGGCCAATTCGTCTGCAAACCGCGAATTGGCGAGCATGAGCCGACGCAACTTCTTCGGTGGCGCAGCCATGACTGCAGTTGCTGCTGCCAGTGTGAGCAAAGTCGCGATGGCGGCCTTGCCTGAGCCGGTCATGATGACTAAGCCCGACACCGCGCCACCTTTGGTTCCCAACACCGGCCAGCCCTACAACCCGATCGTCACGCTTAACGGCTGGACACTGCCGTGGCGCATGAGGGACGGTGTGAAAGAGTTCCACTTGGTTGCCGAGCCGGTGGTTCGCGAGATGTCACCGGGCTTCAAAGTCAACATGTGGGGCTACAACGGTCAGTCACCTGGGCCGACCATCGAAGTGGTGGAAGGTGACCGTGTGCGCTTGTTTGTGACCAACAAGTTACCCGAGCACACGACGATTCATTGGCATGGCCAGCGTTTGCCCAACGGCATGGACGGCGTTGGGGGAATGAATCAACGGCAAATCCCGGTTGGCAAGACCTTTGTTTATGAGTTCATTGCTCGCCGCCCTGGCACCTTCATGTACCACCCGCATGCTGATGAGATGACCCAAATGGCCATGGGCATGATGGGGTTTTGGGTCACTCACCCCAAAGGTAAGCACCCGCTGATTGACGACGTAGACCGTGACTTTTGTTTCTTACTCAACGGCTATGACGTTGACCCCGGCAGCATGACACCCAAGGTCAACACCATGCTGGACTTCAACATTTGGGGCTGGAACAGCCGCGTGTTTCCGGGGATTGAGTCGCTCAACGTGCGACAGCACGACAAGGTGCGCATCCGCATGGGCAACTTGACGATGACCAACCACCCAATTCACTTGCACGGACACGAGTTTTTGGTCACGGGTACCGATGGCGGGCCCACACCTAAGAGCACGCGCTGGTACGAGGTGACGACTGACGTGGCGGTTGGGCAGATGCGCCAAATCGAGTTTGTGGCGGATGAAGAGGGTGATTGGGCATTTCACTGCCACAAGAGCCACCACACCATGAACGCCATGGGGCACAACGTGCCGACCATGATTGGTGTTGACCACCGCGGTTTGGTCCAGAAGATCCAAAAACTCATCCCCGACTACATGGTCATGGGGGAGCGCGGCATGGCCGACATGGGTGAGATGGAGATGGAGCTGCCTGAAAACACAGCTCCGATGATGACCGGCACCGGGCCATATGGGCCGGTCGAGATGGGCGGCATGTTCACCAGCTTGAAAGTTCGCAAGGATCAAAAGCCGGGCGACTACAAAGACCCCGGTTGGTACAAACAGCCGAGCGGCACGCAAGCCTTCGAGTGGACGGGCCGCTTGCCTGAGACCGCACGGTTTCAGTCTGAAATTGATGCCAACAACGGCTTTGTTCCGGGTCTGCGCAACCCTGACAACGGCAAGCCGTTTACCAAGTCGATTGAGCTCAAGGCCCGCAAGCCTGGGGCAAGCTCCTCGAAGCATCAGCACTGATCAATCGCCTTCTACTCCTCATTCACCTGCGAAAGAAATTACCATGAAACTACTCAACTCGTTCATCACATCCGCCCTTTTGGGTGCCGCGCTACTTGCCAACGTTCATGCCCATGGCGACAAAGATCACGCCAAAAAAGCTGGCCCTGTTAAAAAAGAGCAAAAAGACTGGGGAATCGCTGGCGAGGCCAAAATGGTCAAGCGCACGATTGAGATCACGATGCTGGACACCATGCGGTTCAGTCCAGACAAGATCGACATCAAGCAAGGCGAGACCGTGAAATTTGTCGTCAAGAACTCAGGCCAGGTCATGCATGAGTTCGTCATCGGCACCAAGAAGGAAAACGACGAACATGCAGCGCTGATGGTGAAGTTTCCCAACATGGAGCACTCAGAGCCGTACATGGCGCATGTCGTTCCGAAAAAGTCGGGAGACATCATCTGGACGTTCAACAAGGCAGGCGAGTTCGACTTTGCGTGCTTGATAGCGGGTCACTACCAAGCCGGTATGGTCGGAAAAATCACTGTGTTGGCGGCCAACGCTGGCGGGCATGGCGACCACAAGCATTGAGCTCGTGTGAAATTCTGTCGCCGAACAACATTTCTCGCGTTTGTATTCCCCTGTGGCCAGCGCCACGTTAAATCCGCATGTTCTTGAAAGGACCCTCACCATGAAACTCTTGACCACCGCCTTGTTCGCATCTCTGATCAGCTTTGGCGTTGTTGCGCAAACAACGGCAACAACAACGCCAGCTCCGGCCACAAAAGAGGCCACCAAGGACGCCGCAGCAATGCCCAAAGAAATGGCTGAGGCTGAAGTCCGCAAAGTCGACAAAGACGCCAAGAAGGTCACGCTGAAGCACGGCCCGATCAAAAACCTCGACATGCCTGCCATGACCATGGTGTTTCAAGTTCGTGACGCATCCTTGCTTGACAAGTTTGTTGCGGGTGAAAAAATCATGTTCACTGCTGAGCAACTGCAAGGCGCATACGTGGTCACGGGGGTTGAAAAAGCCGCCGTGAAGTAGTCGACGTGTCGCTAACTCCAGCTGAATGTGTAGCACTGTGCGAGGTTTGCCTCGGCGCGCTCACCGTTGTCGCCCTATCGGTTGGCGGCGGCGCGTTTCAAATCGGGCGCTGGTTTGAACGTTGGTCGTTGATCGAGCTGGTTGATTCTCGCCGCTGAGGCGGCAGCGTTATCGCGATCCGGATGGCTCATCCGACCGAGTTGAACACCACGCCGCTTTGCAGCCACTGCTCGATTTGAGTGTCGCCAAAGCCCAGATCTTGCAGCACTTCGTTCGTGTGCTGGCCGATGTGGGCCGCAGCTTGCGGCGCTGGCGTGGTTTGGCCATCAAACCGGGCCGCTGACCGAGCCAGCCGCACACGGCCTTCGCTGCCGTGGTCGATTTCGACCAGTGAGCCCCGGTGCTGAACTTGCGGGTCGGTGATGACTTGGGCGCGCTCGTTGAGCCAACCCAGTGGCGCGCTGTTGGCGCGAAACGCAGTTTGAATATCGGCATTGGTCATGGCTGCCATCAAGGGCTCGAGCAGGGCTCGCAGCTCGCGGGCGTGCTGGTTGCGCAGGCGCAGGGTGGCAAATCGAGGATCTTTTGCGATGTCGGGCTGCCCCAGGGCGCGGCACTGGCCCGCGAATTCGGCTTGTTGGGGGGCCATGGTGGCGACAAAGCCGTCGGCGGTTTTCCAAGGCTTTTGGGTCGCGCCCATTTCGGGAAACGGCGCGGGCGGCGAGTCCATGAAGACGTGGTTGTACATGGCGTCAGGCCACTGAAACGCCAAAACCGAGTCGAGCATCGACACATCCACCAGCCGCCCTTGTCCGTCGCGGCTGCGGGCAAAGAGCGCCGCAGTCACGGCCTGCGCCGCCGTCAGCGCGGTGAGCTTGTCGCACACCAAGGTTGACACCAAACCCGGCGCGCCGGTGTGTTGGTCGCGGTGCGAAGCGGCGACACCGGCAACCGCTTGAATGACCGCGTCGTAGACCTTGTCGCCCGCGTTGGGCCCGTCTGCGCCGTAGCCGCTGATGACGAGGCGAATGAGCGCGGGGTTGAGTGTGGCCAGCGTGGCATCGTCAAAACCCAGCCGCTCCATCACGCCGGGTCGAAAGTTGCTGACCAACACGTCGGCCCGGCGAATCAGAGCCATCAAAATCGGCTTGGCGTGGGGTGCTTTGAGGTCTAGCGCAATGCCACGTTTGCCCCGGTTGGCGGCGATGTAGATGGCCGACAAATCACCTTTGGCCGGGCCGATGAGGCGCGAGGTGTCGCCATCAGGCGACTCCACTTTGATCACGCTGGCACCTTGGTCGCCCAGCAAGGCGGTGGCCATCGGCCCAGAGATGACGGTGGAGAGATCGACGACGCGGATGCCTTTGAGGGGTTGATTCATTGAATTTTTATGAGTTTT
>JANOPN010000021.1:0-6212 GCA_031421855.1 Comamonadaceae bacterium | reverse complement strand
GGTCAATGGGCAACCGATGTCGGCGTGCAAAACACTGAGGTCTTGCACGTTGCTGCCCCGGCCAATAGAGATGGTTTCGGTGTCGCCACGAATGACGACCCCAAACCACACCGAGCTATGCTCACCCAAATGCACATTGCCTATGACCTGGGCACTGTCGGCGACCCAAGCGGTGGACGACAGGTTTGGGCTGGTGTCGCCCAGGGAGTAAATGGACATGGTGGCTTGTGAAAATTGGTTCAATCAAAAGCCGGGAATGACCGATCCCTTGAACTGGGTCGCCACAAAGCTGCGAATCTCTTCAGACTGATAGGCCTTAACGAGTTTAGCCACCCACGGTTTGGTCGCGTCTTGTTCGCGCACGGCCATGAGGTTGACGTAGGGCGACTTGGCAGACTCTTGCGCGATGGCATCTTTGCCCGGCGTCAGTCCCGCGAGAAGCGCATAGTTGGTGTTGATCGCGGCGGCATCCAGGTCGTCCAGTGAGCGCGGCATTTGTGCGGCATCGATTTCGACGAATTTAAGCTTCTTTGGGTTGTCGACCACGTCCAGCGGCGTGGCTTTGAGGCCCACATCGGCTTTGAGTTTGATCAAGCCTTTGTCTTGAAACACCAACAAAACCCGTCCGCCATTGGTCGGGTCGTTGGGAATGCCCACGCGCGCGCCTTCTTTGAGCTCACTGAGGGATTTGATTTTCTTCGAGTAAATCCCAATCGGAAAATTGACGGTGTAGCCAGCGACAACGATTTTGTAGGCACGGTCTTTGTTTTGTTGATCGAGATAGGGCTTGTGCTGGTAGCTGTTGGCATCCAGGTCGCCCGCAGCCAAGGCTGCATTGGGTTGCACGTAGTCGGTGAATTCCACGATTTGGATTTTGAGGCCATCCTTTTCGGCGATCTTCTTCACCTGTTCAAAAATTTGAGCGTGTGGTCCTGCTGTCACACCGATTTTGAGGGGTTTGTCTTGTGCAAAGACACCTGTGATGGCGGTGGCGAGCAAGGAGAGAATGAGGACGCGTTTGTTCCTGGGGGGGGGTCTTTCAAAAAAATCAATGTCATTTGTGACTCAAGCGACGAACGGCCCAGTCACCCAAGCTTTGCACGGCTTGCACGAAGCAAATCAAAATCAACACAACGGCCAGCATGATTTCAGGCAAAAATCGTTGATAGCCGTAGCGTATACCGAGATCGCCCAAACCGCCGCCACCGATGGCTCCGGCCATGGCTGAAAAGCCGGTCAGGCTGATCAAAGTGATCGTGAGGCTGGCCACAATACCAGGCAAGGCCTCTGGCAGCAGCACTTTGAACACAATTTGCCCCGTGTTTGCGCCCATTGCCTGCGCGGCTTCAACCAATCCGTGGTCGACTTCGCGAAGCGAGGCCTCCACCAGGCGCGCGATGAATGGCGCGGCTGCGATCGTCAGCGGCACGATGGCGGCGGCTGTGCCGATGGATGAGCCAGTGATCAAGCGAGTGAGTGGGATGATTGCCACCAGCAAAATGATGAATGGCGTTGATCGCACCGCGTTGACCAAGGCCCCCAGCAACCGATTGCTGATGGGGTTTTGCAACACGCCCCCCGCGCCGCTGAGGTGCAAATACACGCCCAGCGGAAGGCCCATGGCTGCCCCGACGAACCCGGAGACACCCACCATCACGCAGGTCTCCCAAAATGACGATACGAACAAGCCCAGCATGGCGCCCGTGAAACTGTCAAACATGCTGCGAATCCTCGATTGATGCGGTGCTGACGTTGATGCCAGCTTGGCGCAATTGCTGCAATGTGGCACTCAGTGTTGGGGCTTTGCCGCGAGCAACCACGGCCATGCTGCCAAATGCTTGGCCTTGGATTTCATCAATCTGGCCATGAATCAAGTGAAAGTCCACATCCGCTTGACGAGCCATTTGAGACAACACCGCTTGATCGGTCACCGCGCCCGAGAACGTCAGCCGCATCAGTTGCCCAAGGACGTCCCCGTCGCGACGCGTGAGTTCGGCCACTCTATCCAAGACGCTGGCGGATAGCTCCTGCGGCAAAATCTCGTCGATCAGGCTTTTGGTCGTGGCGTGTTGGGGTTGGGTAAACACATCAATCACCGCGCCGCATTCAACAATTTTGCCGGCGTCAATCACCGCGACCCGATCCGCCACTTGTTTGATGACCTGCATTTGGTGGGTGATGAGCACGATGGTTAAACCCATGTCTCGGTTGATTTGGCGCAGCAACGCCAAAATCGAGCGAGTGGTCTCTGGGTCAAGCGCCGAGGTCGCCTCGTCGGACAGCAGCACCTTGGGTCGGTTGGCGAGCGCGCGGGCAATGCCCACGCGCTGCTTTTGGCCGCCGCTGATCTGCGCGGGGTATCGGTCGCGCAAAGCGCTCAAACCAACCAATTCGAGCAAGGGCTCCACGCGAACAGCGATTTCAGACGAATTTAAGCCCGCAATTTCGAGCGGCAATGCCACGTTGTCAAAGACGGTGCGGCTTGACAGCAAATTGAAATGCTGAAAAACCATGCCGATGTCGCGCCGCGCGATGCGCAACTCGTCATTGCTCAAGGCGGTCAGCTCGCGATTGGCGACCGTGACGCTGCCTTGGCTTGGGCGGTTGAGCAAGTTGATGACGCGCACCAGCGAGCTCTTGCCTGCGCCACTGCGCCCGATGATGCCAAATACCTCCCCGGGCTTGACGTGCAAATCAATGCCGCGCAGCGCCTCAACCGTGCCGTGTTTGCTGGCATAGGTTTGCACAATAGATTTCAGTTCAATCAAGCGATCGCCTCCAACACTTCAGTCTCGATCTCAAGCTGCTTTTTGTTGTTTTGCAGCTCGGCGCCATCAATCAAAAAAGTGTCTTCGACCCGCTCACCCAAGGTCGTGATCTTGGCGAGCTGCAGATTAATTTGGTGGCGTGCTAGCACGCGGGTGATGGCGTATAGCAGCCCAACTCGGTCGTTGGCGCTGACCATCAGCAGCCAAGCCTGAGCCTTTTCATCCGGGCGAAGCTCCACACGCGGGGCAACCGGAAAGTGCTGAACTCGGCGCGACATGCGGGTTTTGATGGCACTTGGCAAAGCGGCGTTGTTCTCGATCGCCCGCGACAGGCCGACCTCGGTCATCTGAATCAATTCGCGGTAGTGTTCGGCCAAGTTGCTGCTGGTGACTTGAAACGTGTCCAGTGCATAGCCATGCACGGGGTCGCCATTGGTATCACGCGATTTGAGCGCCTTGGCCGTATGCACGCGCGCATCCAAAATACTCAAACCTTGTTGCGCCATGTGGCCGCAAATGCGGGCAAACAAGTCACTCTGGTCGGGGGCGTACACGAGCACTTGCAGCCCCTCACCAACAGGCGATACCCGTGCGCGAACGACTACACGACCCTGCGCCACATGCTCATGCAATTGACGCACATGCCAAGCCAAGTCGTTGGAATCGTGGCGTACGAAGTAGCTTAAATCCAGCGTTTGCCACAACGGGGCTTCTGTCCCCGCTGGCAAGCCTTGTAGGGCGGTGAGTTTGAGGGCTTCGCGCTTGCGGTACTCGACCCACGTGTTGGCGTCAGCCGCGCGGCCGCCCAGGGCGCGCAGGGTGTAGCGATACAAATCTTCGATGAGTTTGGCCTTCCAAGCGTTCCAAACCTTGGGCGATGTGCCTCGAACGTCGGCCACGGTCAGTAAATACAAGGCCGTCAAGTAGCGCACGCTACCCACTCGGGCGGCAAAAGCGTTGATGACATCCGGGTCACCCAAGTCTTCTTTTTGCGCCACTCGGCTCATGGTCAGGTGCTCGGCGACTAAAAACTCGATCAACTTGGCATCTTCTCGCTCGATGCCGAATTGCCGGGCAAAAAGCCGCACCTCGCGAACGCCCAGCACGCTGTGGTCGCCGCCGCGACCCTTGGCAATGTCATGGAATATGGCAGCGGCGTAAAGCACCCATGGCTTGTCAAAATCCGCAGCAAGCGCGCTGCACAGAGGGTATTCGTGTGAGTGCTCAACCAAGAAAAAGCGCCGCGCGTTGCGCAAAACCATCAAAATATGTTGATCAACGGTGTAAACATGAAACAAGTCATGTTGCATTTGCCCGACGATGCGGCGAAACACCCACAAGGTGCGCCCCAACACCGAGGTTTGGTTCATCAGCCTGAGCGCGTGGGTGATGCCGGCGGTTTGCTTCAAAATGTTCAAAAACATCGCTCGGTTGACGGGATCAGCGCGAAATTTGGCGTCCATCACGTCGCGCGCACCGTACAAGGCGCGCAACGTCCGCGCGCTTAAGCCTTTGGCACCCAAGGTGGTTTGGTAGACGAAAAACGTCTCCAAAATCGCGTGCGGTTCGCGCTGGTAGAGATCGTCTGCGCTCACATCAACCATGCCCGCCAGCAAGTTAAACCGCGCGTTGATCGGCTCGGGCGTGTGGGTCGTGGGGAATAGGCGGCTCTCGATGTTCAGCATCAAAATCTGGTTGAGCTGGGTCACGGCCTTGGCAGCCCAGTAGTAGCTGTGCATTAATTGCTCGCTGGCGCGCTTGTTGCCGTGGGCGACATGGCCAAAGCTCTCGGCCACGGCGGTTTGCAAGTCAAACACCAAGCGGTCTTCGCGTCGGCCAGACAGGGCATGCAAACGAGCCCGAATCACGCTCAAACGCGCCCAGTTGGTTTTGATTCGCTTGACCTCAAGCGCAGTGGCCACGCCTACTGACGCGAGCGCATCCCAGCTTGCGCCAAAACCTGCGGCTTTTGCCACCCACAGAATCACTTGTAAGTCACGCAGCCCGCCCGGGCTTTCTTTGCAGTTGGGCTCCAGTGAATACGGTGTGTTCTCAAATCGGGTGTGGCGCTGGCGAAGCTCAAGCACTTTGGCGTTAAAAAACGCCCGAGCATCAAGCGCTCGGGAGAATGCTCGTTCAAGCAAGTGGTACAAATCTGAGCTGCCCGCCAAGAGGCGTGACTCAAGTAACGATGTTTGCACCGTCACGTCGCGCGCCTCATCAATGCACTGCGACACGGTGCGCACGCTGGAGCCGATCTCAAGCCCCGAGTCCCAGCAGGCCGTGATGAAGTTGGCGAGCGCCGTTTTGAGCGCTTCGTTGCTGTCAATCTCGGCGTTCTCAGGCAGCAGCACCAACACGTCGACATCAGAGTGCGGAAACAACTCTGCCCGGCCGTAGCCACCCACGGCGATCAACGAGCAAGCGCGGTCGCTCGCGTCGTTCAGCCCTGCCAAACCCCACAACCGATTGAGCTCGGTGTCGGTCAATGCTGCCAGCTCGGCCAATCGCTTGGCAATTCGCCGGGTGCTGTGCTCAGCAGCGATTTGAGCGATCAAATCAGTCTTTTTTTGCCTAAATTCGCTCTTGGTCACCGGATTTATTGGGTTTGTTGCTACTATTTTTGATTAAGCTGAAGGCGTGACCCAGGCGGGCGTTGCGGGGCTACCGGCGGACAGGGTCAGCACCTCATAGCCCGTTTCAGTGACTAGCACCGTGTGCTCCCATTGCGCCGACAAAGAATGGTCTTTTGTGACGATCGTCCAGCCGTCGTTGCCCCACTCTTTGACGTCACGCCGCCCGGCATTGATCATGGGCTCGATTGTGAAAATCATGCCCGGCCGAAGCATGTCGCCCGTGCCTCTTTGTCCGTAGTGAAGGATTTGAGGTTCTTCGTGGAACTTTTGGCCTACGCCGTGGCCGCAAAACTCGCGCACGACCGAGAAACCGTTGCTCTCGGTGAAACGTTGAATCGCAAACCCGATGTCGCCCAAACGCTTGCCCGGTGCCACTTGCTCAATGCCTTTCCACATGGCATCAAACGTGACCGAGCAAAGGCGAGTGGCCTGAATGCTGGCTTCGCCAATGACGAACATGCGGCTGTTGTCGCCATGCCAGCCGTCGTGGATGACGGTGACGTCGATGTTCAAAATATCGCCCTTTTTGAGCGGCTTGTTGTTGGGAATGCCGTGGCACACGACGTTGTTCAAGCTGGTGCACAGGCTGGCCGGGTAGGGCGGGTAGCCCTCGGGGCCGTAGCCCAAGGTGGCGGGCTGGGTGCCTTGGGTTTTGACCATGTATTCGTGGCCCAAGCGGTCGATATCCAGCGTGGTGATGCCTGCTTTGATGTGTGGGGTCAAGTAGTCGAGCACTTCTGAGCCCAGCCTCCCAGCGGTGCGCATGCCCTCGATGCCTGCGGTGGTTTTGATCACGGTTGTCATAGCC
>JANOPN010000020.1:0-7056 GCA_031421855.1 Comamonadaceae bacterium | reverse complement strand
GCCAATGCCGATGCGCGGCTTGGCTTGGCAGTGCTGGCACACCGTCTGCATGCCCGGCTCGCATGTCAATGACGTGGGCGAACTCGTGAATCACGACGTTGTAGCCTCGCTCGCTCGATGCGTTCGCATCCGATACATCTTGCCAGCTGAGCGTCAGGGGGCCGCCTTCGATGACCTCGCCGCTGAGGGCTTCTCGCCAATGGTGGGAGACTCCGGCCTCGTCGATACCGGAGCGGCGGGCGAGCATTTCGCTGGGGTGCAACACGATGCCGACAAAACCGTCGAACAGCTCAATGGCGTCAAAACGGCGCAGCGGGTCGATCAGCTCGTCGCGCAGGCTGATGCCCAAAATCACTAAGGCTGCCTGTGCGACCACGGCGATGGCTTTGTCGTCGCTCAATTGCAGCGGTTGCACGACCGAAAATTCTTTGCGAGCCAGCAAAAGCGACGCCAGCTCCTTCAGCCGGGGGTGATCAGGCAAAAACGCAAATCGCGCCAACACCTGCGACCAGCTGGCAGGGTCGATCTCGTTTTGCCGCAACTGCCATTGCCGATGGCGGTGTTTGATCCAAAACCACGGCAAGACCAAACATCGGCGCACGCGCATCAACGCAAAACGTTGATGCGTTCGATGTTCAGCTCGCCAGACGCATGACCCTGTTGAGCGTCGTTTGCACATGCGCGAGTGATCCGCAGCACCTGCGCCCGCTCGCCGCCTCGCGCGGACGCACTGGCGTGCCAATCAAGCGTCACCCAGCGCTGACCGGCTCCAAGCGCGTGGGTTTTGCCTTCGTGGGTGTGACCGTGGACGAAAACCCCGGCGTTTGCTGCCGACATCCACGCAAGCGACTGCGCTGCATCCACATCAACCCAAGCGTCGCGGACGGCTTGGGCATGCGCGCTTTGCTCTCTTAACGCTTGGCCGATCTTGAGGCGATCGGCCAATGGCTTGGCGAGAAAATCGGCCTGCCAAACCGGATTTCGCACCTGCGATCTGAATGCCATGTAGCCCAAATCGGTCGTGCAAAGCGCGTCGCCGTGGCTCAGCAAGACCTGACTTTGTGGGCTGTCGCCAAACGCCAAAATGGTCGGATCGCTCAAAAACGACGCGCCGCATTTGCTCAGCATCGCTTCCCCGATCAAAAAGTCGCGGTTTCCGTGCATCACAAAAGTTGACAAACGCTTGGCCGCGCTTTGCATCACCTTGGCGACCGCCTGCGCAAACGCTGAGTGCTCTGGCGGCCCTGTCAATGTGTCGTCACCGACCCAGAGTTCAAACCAGTCACCCAACAAAAGCACGGCTTGCGCGGGTGTTTTGCCCATGTAATCAGCCCACACGGCGAAAGTCTGGGGGTCATGCGAGCACAAGTGCATGTCTGACAAGACATCCACCGTGTGCCAGTCGGCAGGCGCAACCAAGTGTGCCGGAGACACGCTGCGCGCCTTTTCGCTTAGTCTTTCGTTGGGGTTTAGACGACGACCGCTTTATCAACCACGACATCGGTGACCGGCACGTCATCGTGAAAGCCTTTGCGGCCCGTTTTCACGGCTTCGAGCTTGTCGACGATGTCCATGCCCGCAACCACTTTGCCAAACACGGCATAGCCCCAGCCTTGCGACGTGGGTGCGGTGTGGTTCAAAAACGTGTTGTCGGCAGCATTGATGAAAAACTGGGCACTGGCAGAGTGCGGGTCACTGGTGCGCGCCATCGCCACGGTGTAACGCAGGTTTTTCAGGCCGTTGCTTGCTTCGTTTTCGACATGGGCGTCGGTCGGTTTTTGGGTCATGCCGACAGCAAAGCCACCGCATTGAATCATGAAGCCCTTGATGATTCGGTGAAATACCGTGCCGTTGTAGTGGCCCTTGTTGACATACGCCAAGAAGCTTGCCACCGTTTTGGGCGCTTTGGATTCGTCCAGCTCCAAGGTGACCACGCCGTGGTCGCGAATGTGAAAATCTACTTTTGCCATGTTCATTTCTCCAGTGTTGCTTTGATGATCGTGACCGCGGTTGTCGGCACGTTCGAGTGCGGCGCTTTGTTTCCAGTTGGCACGTCTTTGATTTTGTCGACGATGTCCATGCCCGACACAACCTTGCCAAACACGGTGTAGCCCGCCACATTGGCCATGGCCTGCGCGCGCGGTGCTGTGACCGACTGACCTCGGTAGTTAAACGTCACGGGGTCGCCGTCGGGCAGGGCAACGGGGTCTAAAAACGCGTTGTCCACCGTGTTGACAAAAAACTGCGCTGTCCCTGAGTTGGGGTCATTCGTGCGGGCCATCGCCAAGCTGCCACGCACGTTTTTCAGGCCCTTGGCGAGCGATGCTTGCCCTTCGTGCATCACTGGCGCGCGGGTTTTGCGCTCAACCATGTTGGCATCCATGCCGCCACCTTGGATCATGAATGTGGGGATCACGCGGTGAAAAATCGTGCCGTCGTAGTGCTTGTCTTTGACGTACTGGACGATGTTGTCCACGGTTTTGGGTGCGGCGTCGTGGTTGAGCTCAACCACAAAGTCGCCCATCGATGTGGCAAATTTCACCTTGGGGTTGTGGCTAGGCTTAGGTGTCGAGCTGGCGATGCTGGTCTGGGCGATCGAAACCGCGGCAAAACCCAGTGCCAAGCCAGCAGTGAGGCAAAGCGCCAAACGACGCAAATTCAGTGTCTTCATGAAATAACTCCTTCAAAAACGATTTTCCATTGGTTGTTGACTCGGCTCCAGTACTGGCGAACCGTCGGTGTGGTTTTAGCGCCAACTCGAACTTCGGTGAATGTAACCACCATGGCATCAAGCGCTTGCTGCACGCCAGTTGCATCCTTGGATTGGAGCACGCTCATGTCTTTGAGTTCAATGGCCTGGCCAACCGCCAGCTTCATCGCCGTCTCTTGACCGGGATACCAATCTCGCAAGGTTTTCTCAAACGAGCGAAAGTCTGGCGCATAGGTATCCAACCATTTGGGCACGTTGGCGTTGACTTTAGCGGTTCGCCACGCATCAAGTTGCGACACAAATGCCTTTTTCTCAGCCTCAATTGCGGCCGGCGTCGCCCACTGCAGAGACTGCGAGACCACGATCGGCGTGTTGCGCATTTCGACCAGTGAGGCGATCTTCAAAAAATCAGGGTTTGAGACCACGATGCAGCCGTCGGTTGACTTGGGCGCTCGCGAAAACTGGGTTTGCGGAGTGCCGTGCAGCCAAATTCCGCTGCCGGACTTGCCACGGCGGGTGTCAAGCGGGTTGGGGTAGTTCAGCGTCAGTGCGCCTGCGCCGTACAAATCTTTGAGGCCTTTGGGGTCGAGTGAGTTGTTGAGGTAGTACACGCCCAGGGGCGTGCGCAGGTCGCCTTCAGCGAACTTCTCGACACCGGCTTTACCCACCGAGACGTAAAAATCAGTTAACAAGCGCGCGCCAGAGGCTGTGTTTTCAAACAGATACAAGCGCGAACGAGAAACATCCACCGCAATCACATGCTTGTTGCGTCCACTCAAGGCCAAAAACGATGTCGGTAGGGTGTTGGGCGTGGGGCGTTCGCGCAAGGCTTGGAGGCGCTGACGCGACTCTTCACGCAGCTCAGCCAGCTGCAATGACGCCAATCGGGCGGTGGTATCGGGCACTTCGCCGAGTTTCGATATCGGGCGTAACCGCGACAACATCAAGTCACCCCGCACCAACTGAGCCAGTTGAAAGTTGGGGTAGTCGCGAACCAAGGCGTCGGCCAGCACCAAAGCCTGCGCGGTTTTGCCATTGCCAATGGCGCGGTAGACCTCAATCAACCTGATTTCTGCCTGCCCGGCTGCAGCAGCGCTGGCTTTGATCGCCGCGCGGGATGGCTCGGCATCGGTTGCTGACGTCGCTGCCGCGCCGGCAGCGAGCCCAGCTGCTGCGGCGGCGGCAAGTGCAACCGCCTTGCGAGATTTCTTCGTTTTGGCGGTTTGTGATTTTTTTCGCTTTGAAGCTGCCTCGGCCCGTTTGCTGGCCGATTTCGTTGGCTTCGCGCTGTCAAATTTGACGCTCGTTCGTGCAGTCGGCGATCGACCCAAACCGCCCGCAGCGTGCGACGCGCTGACCGCGCATAGCCCGAGTCCAAGGCTCAAACAAACGATCAAGGTCCGAAAAGCGAGCTGATGAGGTAGCCGCCTGAGCACCAAAAGCCAATCAAAAATCATAGCAACAAAACGAACAAACACGGTGACCACAGTGCGATTTATCAATAAAAAGGTTTGGTGAGCGCAATTCAGCGCTTTTGACGCCCAACTAGGGGGCACACCCGCGTCAGTCGAAGTGACTCCACGACCCAGGCAAAGTTCAACCGCCGGTGCCCTCGCGCACAATGACCCACTTATCGCCTGCACGAGCAAATTCGAGCGTTTTGCGGCTTTGAACCGACAAGCTGTCGGCGTTGTAGTCTTGCCGGAACTTGGCGGTGGCTTTTGCACCGCTCACGCTGACTTGCAAGTCAGTCAAGCCAACGGATATTTTCCTTTTGCCCAAAATCTTGCTTTTGCGATCGCTTTCCCAAGCGGTGCGCGACCCGCCACCGCTTGGGCTGAAGTCTTTGCCGTAGGCGGCCAAATAGCGCGACACGTCGCGTGCGGACCAAGCGGCTGCCCAGTCGCGCACGGCAGCCTCGATGTCCGAATTGCCAGAGGCAGCAGCAACCGCAGGCGCTGCGACGGGCGCTGGCGTTGGCTTTGCTGCCACTGGCGGCACCACAGCGGGTGGTGCGGCGGGTGGGGCTGCGGGCGGTGCTGCGGTTGGTGCCGCAGGTGTGGCCACAGGTGTCGGCGCAGGCTTTGCAGCAACCGGTGCAACGGGCGCCGCAGGGCGTGGTTTACCTGGCGCGAATAACTCCCTGATCAAATTTAACTTGGGTTGCACGCCCGAGTTGTTTGCATCCAACTGCAGCGCCTTTGAATACGACTGGCTGGCGAGCTTGGCGTACACGTCACCCAAATTTTCATAAGCTGTGGCGTAACTGGGATTGGTGCGGATGGCCATTTCCAAGGCGGCACGGGCTTTGTCAAACTGATTTTGAGCGGCGTAAAGCACGGCCAGGTTGTTGTACGGCTCAGGCAGCTCGGGGAAGTCTTCAGTCAGGCGGGTGAATGTGGTGATCGCGTCGTTGGGTTTGTTTTGCTCACTTTGCACCACGCCTCGTAAGAATCGCAGTTGCGGGTCACGCGGCTTGGCAGCCAGCAGTTTGTCCAACATCGCGTTGGCCTCAACGGCTTGGCCGGCGCGCAACAGGCGGGTGACGTCTGAGTACTCTTGTGCCCACGCGCCGGTGCTCAACGCAGCAAATGCGGCAAAACCGACAGACATCATCCAGCGCGACAGGCGAGGGGTGGGGAGGCGGTGTTGAATCATGTGGTTACTCGGCTGAAACGGTGTGGACGAAAGACAATTGGGTCAGGATGCGAGGCGAGGTTGACCAGCGCATCAGCGCCGAAACCCGCACCCGAAATGGGTGTGTTGAATTCGCACGCGGGCTATACTGACAAAGCGAAAATTGTACCGGCCCCAGCTGACCAGTTTCATCGCTATTTTCGGGATTGCGCCAACATCGGCGCAAATCACCCCTTCGATACCCTTTTGGTCTATGAGCTTACGCATCTACAACACACTTTCGCGCTCTTTGGAGACGTTTACCCCCATCACGCCTGGCCACGTGGGGATGTATGTGTGTGGCATGACGATCTATGACCTGTGTCACGTGGGCCATGCGCGCATGATGATGGCGTTCGACACGGCCCAGCGTTGGTTCAAGGCCAGTGGCTATCGCGTCACATTTGTGCGCAACATCACCGACATTGACGACAAAATCATCAAACGCGCCGTCGAACGCAACATGACCCTGCGGGCCTTGACCGACGAGATGATCGCTGCCATGCACCGCGATCTTGCCCGTTTGGGTGTCGAGCCACCCACGCACGAGCCCCGCGCCACCGACTACGTGCCACAAATGACCACGATGATCGCCACTTTGGTGGACAAAGGCATGGCATATCAAGCAACCAGCGGATCAGGCGCGGGTGATGTGAACTTTGCCGTTCGCAAAATGCCCGGTTACGGCAAGCTCAGCGGCAAATCAATCGACCAGCTTCGCGCAGGCGAGCGTGTGGCCGTGCTGGACGGTAAAGAAGACCCGCTCGACTTTGTTTTGTGGAAGGCATCCAAACCCAGCGAGCCAGCCGATGCCAAATACGACTCCGAGTTTGGCTCAGGCCGCCCAGGTTGGCACATTGAATGCTCGGCCATGAGCTGCGCCTTGTTGGGCGAAACTTTTGACATTCACGGCGGTGGGGCTGACTTGCAGTTCCCGCACCACGAAAATGAAATCGCCCAAAGCGAGGCCGCCAATGGCAAGCCATTTGCTAATTTTTGGATGCACAACGGGTTTTTGAACGTTGACGGCGAAAAAATGAGCAAATCGCTCGGTAATTTTTTCACCATCGAAGACGTGTTGAAGTCATACGACGGCGAAACCCTGCGGTTTTTCATGGTGCGGGTGCAATACCGCCGCCCGTTCAATTTCAGCGACGCGGGCTTGGACGACGCGAAACTCGGGTTGAAACGCCTCTACACCGTGCTCGATGCCGTTGCACCGCTGTCGGTTGAAATTGACTGGACTCAACCCTTCGCAGCCGAGTTCAAGGCCGCGATGGACAGCGACTTTTCCACGCCTGAGGCGGTGGCGGTGTTGTTTGACCTCGCATCCGAGGTCAACCGCAACCCGTCGCCCGCTTTGTCTGGTTTGCTCAAGGCCTTGGGCGGGATTTTGGGCATTTTGCAAGCCGTGCCGCAAAGTTATTTGCAACAAGGCAGTGGTTTGAGCGCAGACGCCATCGAGCAAAAAATTGCTGAGCGCGCCGCAGCCAAGGCTGCCAAAAACTTCGCTTTGTCGGATGCCATTCGAGCCGAGCTGCTCGCCCAAGGCGTTGTACTCAAAGACTCGGCCGCAGGCACCACTTGGGAGTCTAAATCGTGATATTTGACGACTTTTTGGCACTTGGTCGCCGAATCCATTGAGTTTGTTGCTATTTTTTTAATAGTAA
>JANOPN010000019.1:0-36724 GCA_031421855.1 Comamonadaceae bacterium | reverse complement strand
CTGGCATCCAATAGCGCTGCCACCACCGCCAACATCAGCCAAGCCACAGTGAACGCCAGCGGCCAAACCGCAGCGAACAAAACCTACAACGGCAACACGGCCGCCGTGGTGACGGGCGGCAGCTTGGCCGGTCTGATTGGCACAGACGCAGTGAGCTTGACCAGTGGCGCGGGCACCTTTGCAGATAAAAACGCAGGCACGGGCAAGGTCGTCAGCATCAGCGGCAACAGCTTGGGCGGCACTGATGCGGGCAACTACGTGTTGGCATCGAACAGCGCCACCACTTCAGCCAACATCACGCAAGCCACGCTCACGGCAAGCGGGCAGGTTGCGGCGAATCGGGCGTACGACGGCAACACAACGGCAGCTGTGTCTGGGGGCAGTTTGACGGGTGTGATTGGTGGTGACGTGGTGAGCTTGACCAGCGGCGCGGGCATCTTCGCAGACAAAAACGCGGGCACGGGCAAGGTCGTCACCATCAGCGCCAACAGCTTGAGCGGTGTTGGCGCGGGCAACTACACCTTGGCCTCAACCAGTGCCATCACCGCGGCCAACATCACCCAAGCCGCGCTCACCGTGAGCGCAAGCGCGGGCAACAAAACCTACGACGGCAACACGACAGCAATCGTCACATTGAGTGATGACCGCATCGCGGGTGATGCGTTGAGCGTGAGTGGTGTCGGAGTATTTGCGAACAAAAACGCGGGCACGGGCAAGGCAGTGAACGTCAGCGGCATTGGCGTGGTGGGCACAGACGCGGGAAATTACGTTTTGGCTTCAACGGATACCAGCACAACGGCCAACATATTGCCGCGTTCGCTGCAACTGTCAGCGGTGGGTGGCAACAAGGTGTACGACGGCACGTCCGCTGCCACGGTGAGCCTCAATGATGACCGCCTAGCAGGTGACGCGCTCGCCGTCAGCGGTGGCGTGGTCACATTTGCAAACGCCAATGCGGGCACTGGCAAGTCATTGAGCATGGTGGGCGCGACTTTGAGCGGTGTTGACGCGCTTAACTACACGGTAACGCCCGGCTTGCAAGGCAGCGCTGACATCGCGCCGCGCACGCTCAACGTAGCGGCCAGTGGTGTCAACAAGGTGTACGACGCCAACACATCCGCTCAGGTGGCGCTGACCGATGACAGCGTGGCGGGTGATGCCGTGTTGGTATCGACAAGCGGTGCACAATTTGCCAGCAAAAACGTGGGCCAAGGTTTGGCCGTTCAGGTCAGCGGCGTGAGCTTGAGCGGCGCATCAGCCGGTAACTACCAGCTGGCCGGTACGGGGTTGAGCACAACGGCCAACATCACACCCCGCAGCCTTGTGGCCCAAGTCGACAGCGTGACAAAAGTCTACGACGGCACGGCGACTGGCGCGGCAACACTGAGCGACGACCGCTTGCGCGGCGATGTGTTGGCCGTGGTTGCAGCGAGTGCGACGTTTGACAACAAAAACGCGGGGGTCAACAAATTGGTGGTGGCCTCGGGTTTGTCGATCAACGGCGCAGACGCGGGCAACTACACGCTCTCAAGCGCATTTGCCAGCGGCACCGGCGGCATCACGCCGCGTGCGCTCTCGGTCAGCGCCAACGCACAAAACAAGGTGTACGACGGCAGCTCGGCGGCCTCTGTGACGCTGACAGACGATCGGATTGGCACAGATCAGTTGCAAGTAGCCCCCGCGCAGGCCAGTTTTAGCGACGCCAATGCGGGCTCGTTCAAGCTGGTGACGGTGTCTGGCGCGAGTTTGAGTGGTGCAGACGCCGGCAACTACAGCTTGACGCCGGGCAGTTTGAACACGCAGGCTAACATCACACCCAAGCCCATCACCGTGGTGGCCACGGGCGGATCCAAGGTGTATGACGCAAGCCTCACCGCTCCCGTGACACTGACCGCCAGCGGCTTGGTTGCGGGCGATGTGGTCTCAGCCAGCAGTCGCAGCGCCGTCTTTGCTGATAAAAATGTCGGTCAAGCCAAGACCGTCGTTGTCTCTGGGCTTGCTTTGTCTGGCGCGTCGGCATCCAACTACAGCCTGCGCAACGTCAACGCGCAGATCAGTGCCAACATCACGCCTCGCTCGCTCAACGTCACGTCAAATGCCAGCGACAAGGTGTACGACGGCAACGCAGCCGTTCAGGTCAGCTTCAATGACAACCGGCTCGCGGGCGACAGCCTCAGCGTGAGCGCCGTGGCCAGCCGCTTTGGCAGTAAAAATGCCGGTGCTGGGCTTTTTGTCACGTCGTCGGGTTTGTCGCTTAGTGGTGTCGATTCAGGCAATTACACGCTGTCAAGTGGCGTGGCGATCTCGCGCGCCAGCATCACACTGCGTGCGTTGACGGTGGGCATCACAACAACGGACCGCGACTACAACGCCACCAGTTTGGCCAGCGTGGCCTACAGCGACAACCGCGTGTCAGGCGACGCATTGGCTGTGAGCAGCACCTCTGCCACCTTTGCCTCTGCCAACGCAGGCGCGGGCGTATTGGTCACGGCCAGCGGCATTCGATTGGCAGGCACTGACTCTGCCAACTACAGCCTGAGCAACGCCACAGCTACCACGCGCGCCACCATTGCGCCGCGCTTGGTGGGCGTGACCTTGCGCGCCACCGATAGGTTGTACGACGGCACCAGCGGCGTGCTGGTGGTGGCCACGCCCGCCAACGCACTGGGCAACGATGCGGTGGGCCTTCGGGTGGGCTCTGCCAGCACCTCAGGCAGCAGCTTCAGTGGATCGAGTCTTTTAATTAGCATTGACGACAACGGCGACGTGGGCACGAACAAACCCGTTTTTGTGACGGGCTTGAGCCTCACCGGTGCCGCTGCAAGCAACTACAGGTTGGCCAGCACCACCGGCATGACCACGGTAAACGTGACGCAGCGGCCCATCACGCTGACTGCCAATAACGCAGGTGCCAAGCTGCTCGACCCCGAGCCCTTTTTGACTTACACCGTCACGGCGGGCAGCTTTGTTGCACCCACGGTCAATAACAACTTCACGATTGGCCCGACCGCTGGGCCATTGGTTGGCAGCCTGTCGCGCGACCCGGGCACTTTGCCCGGTGCGTACGCCATCACCGGCGGATCGGTGCTGACCAGCAACCCCAACTACCGCATCACCTACGTACCGGGCGTGTTTGCGCTGCTGGTGCGCAGCGGTGCCTTGGCCGGTTTGAGCATTGACATTGATGACCGCGCGGCGATTGAAAACCAGCTCAAAACCTTGGGCCTACCAGCCAACTATGACGATCCCAACCGCAAGTACTACACGCTAGACGCACAAGGCAACAAAGTCGAGTACACCGGGCCCGAGCCGTACTTGACCGATGCCGAAAAAGCCGCCACCGCCACGGACGACCAAGTGCCGTATTTCATTGGCGGCAAGTTGGTGGTGAAGTACTCCAAAGCGCTCAAAAACCACAGCGACCAAGACGCAAAAGACAAGGCCGACAAAGTCGCCTGCGAGCGCGGTGACCAGCTCGCATTTGGGCGCTGTGCCGACTTCATTGACTTGAACAGGCTGCCCGCCATTGCGCAAGAGGCCCCAAAGCCCGCCAACATCGACCCCAACCGGACCATTGACCCAAAGAAACCCGGCACGGGCTGGAACGCGCGCGACATCGTCTACACCGACCCCGGCCAAACCTCATTCAGTGGGCTACCGCCCGAGCTGAAATGGCTTGAAAACGACATGATCAATGAGTTCGTCAACAAGACTTACAGCGTGGCTGAGCTCAAAGCGCTTGGCATGAAAGAAGGCACCCACTACAAAGCGCTTGTGGACTCCAACGGCAGAACCACCATCACGTTGATTCACTCGGACGACCTCACCCGAAAGCTCACGCCGGTGTTTGGGCTGAACCAGCCCACAGCAGACCGCAAAGTGATGGCGATGGCCAACCGGGGCGGGTTGACCCCGCTGCTCTTCACCCATGTGCGCGCAGCAATGGGCAGGCCCGCAGCGCAGCGCAGCCGGCGCGAGCAAGAGCTCATCAACTACAGCATGAGTTTTGTGATGCAAGAGGCTGAGCAAAGCTTCAAAACGGCCAAAGCCGAGTATCAAGCCTACATGTTTGCACCTGACAACATCGCGGCGGTTGAAGAGACTCAAAAGGACTGTTTTGGCTTGATTTGCATGATGGACTTCACGCAAAACGGCTGGGTCAAGACCAAGTCACCCCCGATGCACTTGATCACGCAGGCTGAACTCGGCATGGAGATGACGGACAACCAAGCCGCCAACATGGCGGTGGTGGCGGCGTCGGCTGCGGGTTTTGCGGCGGGTGCGGGTGCGGGCATTGCAGCGGCGGGTGCCGCAGCGGGCCTGATGGTGTCGTCAGCCACCGCCGCAGCGGGTCTGAGTGGCTTGGCAGCTATAAGCGTGAGCGTGTCGCAAGCCGCCACGATCGCCACGTTGATTGCTGCAAGCGAAGGCAGCGTAACCGCCTTGGAATTGGCTGCAACCATGGGCCTGGCGGGAGTGGGCGACAAGCTCACGGCCATGGCGGGGGGCTTGAGCGGCGTCATAGGCGGCGCAGGCCCAGCGATTGCCGCCACGGGTGCTGTGGTGTCAATTGCCACCTTGATCGCCAGCGTGGCCTTGGTGGCCACCAGTGAGGTCAACAAAAACAACGCCGAGACGCTCGACAAGTACTTCTCCACCCAAAGCGCACGGCTTGGCTGGATGAACGACATTAACTCCAAAGACGAGACCAAGCGCGCCAACGCTGAGAAGATGCTCTTCACCTACCTCACCCGAATTTCAGCCGGCGCGGGCGCTGATTTCGTGAAAACCTGAGGTGAGAACGGTGAAATCAAAGAATTTATTGACTTTTCGGCCTCTGGTCACTGTATTTGCTTGCTTTGCTGCTATGAATTTCATATCGCAGCAGGCGTGTGCCCAAACCCCCGACGAGACCGCCACCGCGCAGCCAAGCCAGCATGCCAAGCGCATGGCGCGCATCAAGCAGTCCGAGCAAAACGTGGTGTCTGGCAAATTGCCGCTGGCCAAAGTCGTGCGCGTGCAGGTTCTGTGGGGCTCGCCACCTGAGAAGCGCGCTGACTTTGATGCCCTCAGCGTCGCGGCGCTGGCCGCGTTGCCGCGCGGCTTCTCGGCGACTGACATGGCCCCCGTAGCCAGCGCACAAGTCAAGACCGACATCACCGACATGCTGGGTTTCAGCGCCACATCGGTGTTGATTGAGGCCATTCAACAAACGCTGCAAAGTGGCTTTGAAGCGGCGGGCACGCCGTTTGTCGTCATTCGCCCATTTGCATCAGGTAAAGCGGTCGGTTTGCTCACGTTTTATGTGAGTGAGTCCAAGTTTGGTGCGTTGACGGTATCGGGCAATCAGCGCGCCGACGCGCAGGCGTTGGCGGCGGCGTTTGCGCTGCGTACGGGCCAAAGCATTCGGTTCCAAGAGGTTGAAGCCACCGCTGCGTGGCTCAATCGCAACCCGTCTCGCCAAGTCAGCCTGAATTGGCGCGCTGGGGCGGCACCGGTGACGACCGATTTGCAGCTTCAGGTGCAAGAAGCCACACCGTGGGATGCGCGCTTTAGCCTGAGCAACGGCGGGTCCGCCACCACCGGCCACGAGCGGGTGGCTTTGAGCCTGGCGCACAACGACGTGCTGGGCAAAGGCTGGGCGGCGAGTTATGCGCTGTCGGGCGATTTGCCGTTCAAACGCGTGCAAAGCCATGCGTTCACGCTTAATGTGCCGCTGCGCCCCGCTCACAGCCTCAGTGTGGGCATCAACGTCGGGCGCACCCACCCAAGCCTGCCCGCGCCGCTTGACTCGCGCGGCAGCTCAGCTGGGGTGGGTTTGCGCTACACGATGGAGTTGCCACCCCTGTGGGGCATGACCCACTCGGCCAGCATCACGCATGACCGCAAGCGCAGCGACAACACCTTGCTGTTTTCAAGCACGCCGGTGAGCAACACACCCTATGAGTTGCAGACTTACGGCGCGCAGTACAACGCCAGCAAAAACGATGCTTGGGGTCAAACAGCGATTGCGGCTGGGTTTACGACATCACCCGGCAGCGGCAGCCGCCAGCGCCGCGCGGACGCTGCACTTGAAGCCGCGCGCTTTGGGGCGACCGCGCACTTTCGCTACGCCAACGTGCAAGTCAGCCGCCAAACCAAGCTGCCGATGGACGTGCTGTGGGGCAGCAGCCTGCGCATGCAAGCCGCCAACCGCAATTTGATCGGTTCTGAGCAGCTCGGGCTAGCAGGCGCTCAGGGCGTGCGCGGCACGCAAGACAGCAGCTCATTCACTGACCGCGGCGCATTGTGGCGCAACGATTTCAGTCGGCGCATTGCGCTCGAGGCCGACGAAGAGTCGGTCGGTGACAGGCCTAACCGAGCCAAAGCCGAGGGGCGCACCCAGCTCCATGCCAGCGTGTTTGTCGACGCTGGGCGGGGCCGCTCGATTCAGCCCTTGCCGCTTGAGACCACCACCCGACTGAGCAGCGTGGGCGCGGGTCTGCGCTTAGCGTCGGGTGACTTCACATTGCAAGCTGAACTGGGCAAACCGCTGCGAGAGGCCGCACTTGGCAAGGGCCGCCCGGCGCGCGGCACGCTCAATGTGTCGTGGGCGCTTTGAGTGTTGAGATTCCTTGTCCCACTACGCGCTGATGAAGCCGTGGCGAATCGCAAGCGAGGTGAGCTGCGCGGCGTTGTGGCAGTTGAGCTTGGCCATGAGATTTTTCCGGTGGGTACGCACGGTGTCGTGGTGGATGTTGAGCGAGTGGGCAATGCTGTCGTTCGCATGCCCTTGGGCAATGCGCGCAAACACCTCGCGCTCGCGTTGAGTCAGCGACTCAATCGCGGCGGCTTGCGAGCGGGCATCGGGCTTGCGAAGCGCCAGCATTTCATTGCAAAAATGCGTGCCGCCTTGCGCTACTGCAAAAATCGCAGTAATCAACTCATGCGTGGGCGAGCTTTTGTGTACCGCACCCGCCGCACCACCGGTGATCATGCGCTCAATCACATTGGCGTCGGTGCTGCCCGACAACAGCAGAACCTTGACTCGCTGGGTCAATGGGTGCGCACCGGCCGCAGCGGCAACAGCCAGGCCGTTCTCTGGCCCGAGCATGTAGTCGACCACGGCCACGTCAGGTGTCAGTTCAATGATGCCGCGAATTGCCTCGTCGCTGGAGCTCACCGATGCAACCAACTCCAGGCGCGGCGTGGCGCACAGCAGCGCTTGCAGCCCCGCGCGCACCAAGGGGTGATCGTCCGCGAGCAAAACCCGAATGGGCGGTGGTGTAGGGTAGGGCTTGGTCACTGCGGATATTCTAGGGGCGAGCTTACCGCTCCCGCGCGAATCGAATGACCCACCCAACTTTTCAAACCCGCATCGAGGCGCTCTACCGCCAATCGAGCGTGACTTACGCCGGCACGGTCGTGGCTGGCTTGGTGGTGCTGGGTGCCACGTGGGCTCTGCCCCAAGCGCATTTGGCGATTGTCTGGTTTCTTGCGGTTTTGGCGTTGAGTGCCTTGAGGTATTCCCTGTCGACGCGGCAGTTGCGCCGGGGCATCACCCAGCGCGGCGCGCTGCGTTCGGCGTGGTGGTTTGCAAGCGGCGCGCTTGCTTCGGGCGTGTTGTGGGGCGCTTTTGGCGTGGCGGCCTTTGAGGTCAACGAACCGGTGTACATCGTGTTTGCTGGCTTCATTTTGGGGGGCATGGCCAGTGGTGCTCTGGGTAGTTTGTCGGTTTTTTTGCCAGCCTATGCGCTTTACGCGATTCCAGCCGTCGTGCCCTATGCGGTGTTGGCGTTGACCTCGGGCGTGACTGCCTTTCAGGGCGTCGGGGCTTTGTCGTTGGTGTTTGTGGGTGTGAATTTGGGCTATGCGCGGGGCTTGAATCGCACCGTTCAGCGCGCCATCGATTTGCAGTTTGAAAACTCACGCTTGCTTGAAGATTTGGCCCGCCAGCGTGATTTAGCCGAGCAAGCCAGTGCGAACAAGTCGCTTTTTTTAGCTGCCGCCACCCACGACATGCGCCAGCCCGCCTACGCCGCTGGTTTGTTCGTGGGGCAATTGACCCATGAGTTGGCGGGATCACAATGCCCACAAGGTGATTCACCTGTTAGCTCCACTTTGCGCGATCTGCGCTTCAGTGTGGAGTCGCTCAACGCGATGCTGACAGGCTTGATTGAGCATGCGCGACTCGAAGGTGGCCGCCGCGATCGTTGGTTCGCGTCAGAAACCAAGGCAGGACTTGTTGATCTGGCCAGCCTTGCAAGTCAAATCATCGACATGTTGCGACCCAGTGCCCACACCAGCGGCTTGGTACTGAGGCTGCGGGTGTCAAACGATTTGGACACCCGTGTGTCCTGCGACCCAGTCGATCTGCAGCGCTTGATTCAAAACTTGGTGCAAAACGCGCTGAAGTTCACCGCGCGCGGCGGCGTGTTGGTGACGATTCGCCCCGTGCGTGGCAAGATCCGTTTGGCGGTTTGGGATACCGGGCGGGGCATCAAACCGACCGACTTGCCCGGCGTGTTTGACGAGTATTCGCAGCTTTCCAACTCAAACTCGGTGTTGGGTGGTGCGCGCGACTTCAGTCTGGGCTTGGGTTTGAGCATCGTGAGCAAGCTTTGCGCTCGAATGGGCGTTGATGTGCGCTTGCAAAGCGAGTTTGGCCGTGGATCGGTATTTTCGTGTGATTTTTCGTCCTTGCACGACAAACCAGCCGAGCCATTCAATCTGCTCATCGACAAGCAAACCCCCAGTGCGCCAAACCAATCGGTACTGATTCTGCCCCGTGCCCGCTCAGTGCTGGTGGTGGATGACGATGCCTTTGTTCGCCGAGCGGTGACGTCAACTCTGGAGCGAGTAGGGCATGAAGTGTTCGCCGCTGCCGGTGCGCAAGAGGCCATAGCGTTGCTGCAAATGCACGCGATCGATGTCTTGCTGGCCGACTTTGATCTCGGCCCTGATTCAGACAACGGCGCGCAACTGATTGCAAGCGCCATCACCACGCGCCCTGACTTGGTGGCTTGCTTGATCACGGGTGACGCGCGAGCTGCGTCGAGTTTGGGCGTGAACATTCAACGAGTACACCTGCTACGCAAGCCGCTGAGCGAGACTGAGTTATTGGGGGCAGTCGGCGCGAACCCGAGAATCACGCCGAATCGTCACGCGCACGGTTGACCCAAATCTGTTGGTTCGGGCTGTTGGCGCGAGGCGACCCGGTGAGGGCGTAACTGCTGTTGATGACCAAAAATAAGTGGCATATTGGCGATTGATCGCCGGATTTATTGAGTTTGTTGCTATCAAATAGTGACAAACTTTGGGCCCAAATCGCGCACGTTCGAGGTGTCGCCTTGGGTTTGCAGCCACTCAAACCATTGCGACACTTGGGTTGACCTCGGTGTGTCGGCAACCCGCGATAGCCACCATGTCGTGGCTGTGAGTTTGGGGTAGTTTGGCAACACCACGAGGTGGCCTGCGTCGATGCTGCCTTGAGCCAGTAGCCGCGACATGCCGGCGAGTCCCCGGCCGCGAAGTACCGCGTCCAACAGCAGCCTGGGGTCGTCGTAGATCGCTCCTTTGCGAAAGAAAGCGAGTTGCTCGCGAAAAATCTTGGCGGTGCTGTCACGGGTGAGATCGTCCTCGAGGCACACAACCTCAGCGTGCTCGAAATGCCGCTCCATCGCCACACCAGACAGTGTCTGGGCTAGCTCTGGGCTGCAAACCGTCACCCACTCGTCATGCAAAAACGGGTGCTGCAACAGGCCCGTTTGTTGCAAGGGGCGATCGCAGATGACGATGTCAACGTCGATTTCGTCAATGAAACGCGCCGACACGTCCGTCGAAATCATGGGGCACAGCGTCGGAAATACAGCCTGCAAAGCTGCTAGGCGCGGCTGCAACCAGCCGTGCAGCACCGTCGCCGGGCACACCAACACAACCAGCCCTGGGTCCAAGTAGGTCGATATGCGTCCCAAACCGCTGCGCAGCACATCCATCGAGCGCTGAACGCTGCGTTGAAGCACTTCGCCTGCAATGGTCAGCTCCACGCCCCTACCGACGCGGCGAAAGAGTGGTTGCCCAACCTGCTCCTCGAGCTGTTGCACTTGGTGGCTGATGGCCGACTGCGTGAGGGAGAGCTCGTCGGCCGCACGCGAAAAACTGCCTAGGCGGGCTGCCGCTTCAAAGCCCATCAAGAACCGAAGCGACGGGATGCGAGGCAATGTCATATGAGAAAAATTGATTGATTAGGCTGGTAAAGATCAGTTTTCAAAATGTATCACCACCGACACAATGCCAACAGTTCGATTTCAAATTCACTTGTAACAACTCTGAAGGCCCACATGATCAGTTCTCGTCGTCACATTTTTAAGGCCTCTGCTTGCGGGATCAGCAGCGTCGTTTTTGGCTCGTTGCTTGGCGGCTGTGGCGGCGGCGGAGCTGACCTGCCACCCACTTCCGCTCCACTGCCCGCTCCACTGCCCGCTCCGGTTTCAGCCTTGACGCCGCCCAGTGTTGTTCAGCCAACTTCTGGCACTCGTTGGGTCATGCGAGACGAGGGTGACGTGCACCAAGCGACTTGGATGGCCTTTGCCGCGTCTACCGGTGTTTGGGGATCGCGCCTTCGCGGGCCGGTTCAAGACACTCTGGCGCGCATTGCCAATGCCATTGTTCAGTTCGAGCCGGTCAACATGTTGGTGAGTGCGCAGGACTTGCCCATTGCACGACAAAAGTGCGATTCACGTGTCAATTTGCTGGTGCGCGAGGTCGATGACTTGTGGCTGCGAGACACCGGGCCTGTCTTTGTGAAAGGCCCAAACGGTGAAAAAGCAGGCGTCAATTTCAATTTCAACGGCTGGGGCGGCAAGCAAGCCCATGCCAAAGATGCAGGCGTTGCAGACTTCATCACCCAACGTGTCGGCGCGCAACGGTTGTCGACCAAGCTGGTTTTGGAGGGCGGTGGCATTGAGGTTGACGGCAATGGGACGGCCATCATCACCGAGAGCTGCGTGCTCAACCCCAATCGCAATCCCGGGCTCACCAAGCTCGATTGCGAACATCAACTGGGCGCTTTGCTGGGCGTGCGCAAGGTGATCTGGCTGCCTGGCATCGTTGGCAAGGACATCACGGACGGGCACACCGACTTTTACGCGCGCTTTGCTCATGCGGGGGTGGTCGCTGCGGCGTTTGATGGCGATCCTCAGTCTTTTGACCATGCGGTAACCAAGCGCCACCTCGAGATCTTGCAAAGTGCAACCGATGCTGACAACAAGCGCTTGCAAATCGTGACTTTGGAGACACCCAAGCAAACCCGGCCGGAGTTTGCTGGCAAAGACTTCGCGGCCGGCTACGTCAATTTTTACCTCGCCAACAAGTCAGTTTTCATGCCAGAGTTTGGCGACCCGCAGGCCGACGCGCTTGCCAAACAGCGCATGACTGAGCTGTTCCCTGACAGAGTTGTGGTGCAAATCAACATTGACCCCATTGCGGCGGGGGGGGGTGGCATTCATTGCACGACCCAGCAAGAGCCAGCATGAGCCATGCATGAGCCGCTTTGAACTACGCGTCAGCAGGCTACTTGCCCAGTCGAGCCTCAACCGCTTGGCCAAACTCGATCACGGCCAGGGCGTAGTAGCTGCTCCAGTTGTAACGGGTGACGACGTAGAAGTTTTGGGTGCCAATGACGTAGCTGGGGGCATTGTTGCCGTTAAACAGCTCAACCAAGGCCAGTTTGCCGCCGTGGGCACGGGCTGAGTCGCTCAAGTTCATGCCTTTGGCTTGCAGGTCGGCACTGGTGAAGGTGGGCACGATGTCGGGGTCGAGCAGGGCGGTTTTGTCGCTGCTGGCTTGGTCGGGCGAAAAATCGGCCGGGTAGTGGGTGGCTACATTGGCTTGCCAGCCAAAGTTTTTGAGGTAGTTGGCCACCGAGTTGATGGCATCGGTGGGGCTTGCGAATAAGTCAATTTGACCGTCGCCATCGCCGTCAATGGCGTGTTTGGTCCAGCTGCTGGGCATGAACTGCGGGTAGCCCATGGCCCCGGCGTAGCTGCCTAAAGCGGCCTTGGGGTCGCGGCCCGAGCGCTCGCACAGGCTCAAAAATTGCTCCAATTCGGACCGGAAAAACGCTTGGCGCTCCGCAGCCTTTTTGTGGCTGGATGGAAAGTCAAACGCCAGTGTTGCCAGCGCGTCCAAAACCCGAAAACTACCCATGTCGCGCCCGAACATGGTCTCGATGCCCAAAATGCCGACGATGATGTGGGCAGGCACACCGTAGGCCTGTTCAGCAGCGGCCAGCGCCTGGGTGTTGGCTTGCCAAAACTCCATGCCCATGGCCAAGCGTCGGGGCTCGACGAATCGGCTGCGATAGGCCGCCCAATTTTTTTGGAAGCTTGTGGCGGCGGGGGTCATGAGCCGCTTGACTTGGGGAATGAAGCGGGCCTCGGTCATGGCCGCCTTGGCAGCGGTTGCGTCCAAGCCGCGTCGCTGAGCGGCGTCGACGACCCAGGCCATGGCATCTTCGCGGATGGCATAGCTTGGGCCAATTTCAATCGCCTTGCTGCTCTTGGCGACCTTTTTTGGGCTCTGGGCCTGTTTTGGCTTCGATTTATCGATATTTTCGGCCTTGGTCTCCGTATTCATTGACATTGTTGCTATCAAAAATAAAGCAACCAGCCCGAATGAAAACGGCGGTGTCAACCGCTTGATGTGTGGTTTTGGAGTCATCTCAGCCCAGCGGCAACGCGTTTGAATTGGCCGCGCAACGCGCCTAAGCTGGCGCGACTTGTCGAGGATTTTTCGGGTGCATAGCGTTGAGCTTCAAGTGCCAGCAACCAGTCGTGAAAGGGGCGGGCTCGCTGGCCCAAACGCTCGCTGGCCTGTTTGGCCAGCTCCCTTGGGGTGGTGGCATCGGTGCTGACAATTTGGTGTTTTGACAGCGTCGCCCGCGCGCGCTTGAGTAGCCGAAGCCATGGGTCGCGTTCGTGGCGGGTCCACAAGGTCCAAAGCGCACCGAGGCTGCTCACCGACACCAGCAGCAGGGCCAAGACGATGCCTAGGTCTTCCCAGCTGGGCGATGTAAAACCAATGTTTTTCAGTAAATTGAGCTGTTTGCTCTGCGTGTAGTTGAGGATGCGCTGGTTCCACGCACTGTTGGCAGCCTCCCAAAATGCGCGCACTTGCTTGGCAAAGCCGGGGTTAACTGCGGCCAAAGCACCGCCAAACGCGCTTTGGGGTGCTGCTAGCCGGGCGAGTCCGCCAACTCGACCGGGTGCAACCGACGCAGTCGGATCAACGCGCACCCAACCTTGGCCGCGCACCCACACCTCGGCCCAGGCGTGAGCGTCGCTTTGGCGCACGGTGAAAATGCCGTCGACGCTGTTGACAAGGCCGCCTTGGTAACCGGTCACAACCCGGGCGGGCACGTCAAGCGCGCGCATGGCAATCACAAAAGCCGAGGAGATGTGCTCGCAAAAACCGAGTTTGGTGTCAAACCAAAACTCATCTGCGGTGTGTTGGCCATTGACTCCAGGCTCGAGCGTGTAGGTGTAGCCGCCCGTGCGCAGGCGATCCAGCACCATGTCGGTGAGCACGCGGCCGTCGGCAGTGGCGTATCGCGGGTCGCGTCGCACGTCCGATGCCCACTGCAAGGTGCGGGGGTTGAATCCGGGCGGCAACTCCAAATAATCTTGCAGCTGGACGGCATTGCGGTCTGTGGCCAAGGTCGGGCCATGGCGAAAGCTGGTGTAACTGGTGGCCTCATAGCGGGTGATGTCGGTCACCGGGCGGGTTGCGCGCCACTGCAAGTCATTGCTCATGTTGACGCTGAAGTCAGCAGATGTGCTGGCTTTGGGTGCCGCACCCGGTGACTCCAGCATGAATATCCACGGCCGGTTGTTGGGCTCCATCGTCACCCGGTGGCGAATGGGCCGCCCCGACACCACCAAGTTGGGCGACGCAGCCAACGAGGGCAAAAACCTGCTTTGCAGGTTCGTCCACTGTCGACCGTCGAAGCTGGACAACACCGGGCCACGAAAGTACAAATCTGACGTGATAGGCTCGGCCGCGCGGCGCTCGCCGGTTTCCTCTAACCACTCGACTCGAAAGGCAATCGACTCGTCGAGTGCGAGCGACGCGATGTTGCCAACCGTCATTTGCGACGACAAGCCGCTGCGACCGGCCATGCCGTCGCTGGGTATGCCCCAAAGCGGCGCCAACCGTGGAAAGAGCATGAACAACACCGCCATGATCGGCGCGCCCAAAAGCGTCATCATCCCTGCGATCTTGAGCGAGGCCGCAAGCGGCGGACGGCCGACCGTCATGTGGGCGTTGACCAAAGCGCAAAGCAGCCCCAACACCGCGATCAACATGGCCGCCGCGACCAGCAGTGACTGCGAGTAGAAGAAGTTAGTGAGCAGGGTGAAAAACCCCAAGAAAAACACCACAAACGCATCGCGCTTGCCCTTGAGCTCCAAGGTTTTGAGGGCCAAAAGCACGGCGATCAAGGTCACCCCGGGGTCGCGGCCTAAAAGGCTTCGGTGGCTGATGTAGGTGCCAATGGCTGCGATGACCATGACAAGAGCCAAGGCCCAGCGACCGGGCAGTGGGCGCTGCGTCAGCGCAATCCACGAGCGCCAAGCCAACACCGCCACCGTTAAACCCACGCACCAAAGAGGCAGGTTGGGTGTGAGCGGCAGAAAAATCCAGGCGATCACGCCGACCAAAAAAAGCGAGTCGCGCGCCTCACGCGGCAACGCCGCTAGCTGGCTTTGAATCTTCAACATGTGGCCAATGCCTCCAGGCAGCGGCGTTTGTGCGCCTCGCCTTGGCTGGGTTTCAGCTCAAGCCCCGGCAAACGCAGCCCGTAGTCAACACCTTGTTTCTCGGCCGCCATGACCCAAGCCGCGAGGCGCGAGATGCGCTGCTCAGGAGCCGAGGCCCCGCAACTGGCGTAGTCGAGCAGCAACTCGACCCGTTGGTGTTGTACCGTGTCACGGCTGACCAATGTGTCGGACTTTGCTGCTTTTTTCCACACCACCAGTTTCATGGGGTCGCCGCGCTGGTACGCCCGCACGCCGTCGAACTCGCCAGTTGACGGGATGCGCGTGGCCACCGCTCCGCTGGCGACCGGCTCGCCGCTGGGCAAAGGCGGTGGATGCAGCTCCAAGCGGGGGTAGACCAAAATTTTCGATGCAGGTCGCCAAACCGTCCACACTTTGAACGTGCCCAGCGGAAAAAGCGTTTGCGCCGTGATCATGGGCAGCGCATGCCAGCCCCGCTTGTCGTGACTGTGGGCGACTTGCACTTGAACGCTGCCTTGCGCGGGCACGTCAGCATGGCTCCAATGATCACTGTCTAAAACGGCCACACCGATGCTGTAGCGAACCCGTTTATCCGAATGCGACATCCGAACGTCGAGCACCGCGGGCGTGCCAGCAAAGGCGGCCGCAGGTGGTGCAAGCGTCAAGGCCATGCCTCGCAGGTTGCCGTGGCAAACATGCATGCCCACAACCGCTGCGCCCGCGATCAAAAACGTCAGCAAATAACCCAAATTCAGTTGGTAGTTGATGGACGCAACCAGCAGCACCAGCAGCGTCAGCGCCAGCATCCAGCCGGCGCGCGTGGGCAAAATGTAGACGTTGCGCTGGTTCAAGAACAAACTGTCAGACGCGGGCATGCGCGAGTGCCACCATCGCCAAAATTTGGCGCGGAGATCAAATGGGCCGATGTGGAGCACTTCAGGCACGGTTTTTACGGCATTTGTGCCACTGGTCGCCGTATTCATTGGCTTTGTTGCTATCAAAAACGAAGTGCTTGTCGGTGAGTGCGCTGATTCACCATTTGATGCCGAGCTTGGTAAAGACCTTGGACAGCAAAAACAGTGGCCCCACCCACAGGTATTGAATGTCTTCAAAAAAAGACGGCTTTTTGCGCTCGATCTTGTGGCCGACAAACTGCACAATCCATGCACCAACGAACATCGCCACGCTGATGGGCACGGCGTTGGTGCCCATTGCCAGCACGCCGGCCAATAAGAGCACTGTCCACACCAACATCGTGCCAAAAAACACCCAACTTAAGCGCATGTAGTACACCAAGCTGGCGGCCAAAAACGCAAACAGCAAGAACTCATGCACCGCGTGAATCAGCCCGCACAGGCTGAGCATGATGAGCGGAACGGCCAAGAAATGCAGGGCTTCATTGACCGGGTTTTGGTGGCTTTGCGCGTAGTGGTTGATGAGCACGTCCACGCGTCGGGTTTGGTTGTCGTCGGTTGCGGTCACAGTTGGCTCCTGGTGAGGGTGCAATCGTGCCATGAAATCGACTCAACTGGCCCCCGCAAGGCCTTATTGCACAAGGCCCAATTGCACAAGGCCCAATTGCTGCCGGATTACTCAAGGCAGCAATTGCAAGTCGCCCACATAGCCCAAGCTCGACGATTGGGTATTGTCCGCGTCGCCGCCGACGACCACGGCCAAAACTGGCGGCAGCGTTGTGCTTTCGTGGCCAAAATACTTGACAAAGTCGGCCGCAACGTTTGCAGTGTGGGTTTGCCACGGGCCGCGTGCACCTCCCGAAGCCATGACCACGAAACGCACCCGCTCTGAGTACGGGTTGGGGCCAAACGAGCCAGGGGGCAGGGTGGTGTCCCACACATAGCAAAGCGTGGCGCTGGGCAAATTTTGGCCCGTGACGCTTTTGGCCAGGCTGAATTTGAAGCGCTCGCCTGCTGACAGCTGGTTGGTTGGCATGTCAAAGAGCACGCACACCTTGAGGGCAACGTCGTCACCCGCTTTGGTGTTGATGTTGGTTGCAGCGGGTAAACCGGCGTCAAGTCGCCACGTCCATCTAAGGCGACTGATGGCTTGCAAGCGATCTGGCCATTCGTGAACGGCATTGCCGTAGCCTCGATCGGTTTTAACCGACAAGACCCTTTTACCGTCAATCGACTTGATTTTCAACTCGGTTGGGGGCAAATCGGGCTTGTTGGGCAGGCCGCTGACCCGCCAAGGTGCTTGCGGGTCGCCCAGGTTTTGGGTGCTGAACGCAGCAAGTGCGGTCGATGCAGTGGGCGGCGCAGCCGTTTGCGCGCCAGCCAAGCTGAAAAGCAGGCTGCTGGCGAGGCCAAAACTGGCCGCGCGCGCAACCCCGTTGGCACCCAATTGCATCAACGGCCCAAGTCGTTCAGTGACCAGTCGTAGCTGAGGTAATCCACGCCAGACACGCTTTTGGCCTTGAGCTTGGCTTGGTCCTCGGCTGAATCGGTCAGTTGGGCGGCGTAACGCGCCCACACGTCGTCAATTTTGTTGAAGCCCTTGTGGCCCTTTTCAAAATCTTCTTTGAACCACTTGAAAATCTGGCTCACTTCCAGCTTGCCATTGGCAAAGCGATTGCGCGTGCGGTCGCCCAAAAAGCGCTGCATGCCGTCTTCGAGTTGCGCGTCCAACTTCGCCGCGGTGATGGCTTCGTTGCGAAGCGCTGGGCAGCCGATGCTGGCGCACACGATGGCCGAGTGCAAGCGAGGGTCGGCGTACTTGGGTCGCAGTTGTTCGTGTTCAATCCAGTCCAGTGAGCGCTCCTCGCCGATGAGTGTGAAGAATTTTTTCTTCCACTGGCTTTGAGTGAAGGTGCCAATGTCCTTGATCGACTTCAAGTCAGGGTATTTGGTGAGAATCAACTCCACCGTGAACGCGTTGTAAGCGTTGATCAAAAACGCCATTTGCTCAGGCTTGCCAAATGCGCCAAATTGGGCAGCGCTCACACCGCTCAAGGCGTCCAACACGGTTTTCAAAGCGGCACGATCGGTCGCAAAGCCTTTGTAGTTCACGCGGCTTTGTTTGTTGTCTGGCAACCAACGCACGTGCTTTTTAACCAACGCGTCCCAAGCGGCGTAGCTGTGGTCAAAAGCCCCTTGGGCACCGGCATTTTTGATGCCAACCAGCGCAAAAAGCAAAGTGGATTGAATGAATGTCCGTCGTGTCATATCAGCTTCTTCTCCAGGTGTGAAATTTCTCTAACCAGCGCAGCACGCCTTGTGGTGCGTGGGCGCGTTTCCATTCGCCCGCAGCATATTTGTTGGCCTCGGCCCAGGTGGGGTAGGTGTGAATCGTGCCCAAAATCTTGTTGAGGCCCAAGCCGTGTTTCATGGCCAGCACGTACTCGGCTAGCAAATCGCCGGCGTGTGTACCCACAATGGTGACGCCCAAAATCCTGTCTTTGCCGGGAACAGTGAGCACTTTCACAAAACCGTGGGCTTCGCTGTCGGCGATGGCGCGGTCAAGGTCGTCGAGCCCGTATTTGGTGACCTCAACAGCAATGCCTTGCTCTTTGGCATCTTGCTCATTCAAGCCCACGCGCGCCACTTCGGGGTCAATGAATGTAGCCCACGGAATCACGCGATAGTCCACCTTGAACTTCTTGAATGGCCCAAAAAGTGCATTCACGGCCGCATACCAAGCTTGGTGAGCAGCGGTGTGGGTGAACTGGTAGGGGCCAGCCACGTCGCCAGCGGCAAATATGTTGGGGTAAAGCGTCTCCAAATATTCGTTCGTCTGCACCGTGCGGTGGGTCGTGACGCCGATGTCTTCTAAGCCGTAGCCAGTGAGTCGCGCGCTGCGGCCCACGGCGCAAACCAGTGCATCGAACGGAATTTTGAGCTCGGCACCAGCGTTTTCGACCACGATGGTGCGCTGCGCGCCCGAGGCGACATCACCTTCAATGCGCAGGGCTTTGTGGTTGGTGAGCACGTGAACGCCTGAGCTTTGTAACGCGGCTTGGGCCAGCTCAGAGACTTCTAGATCCTCGCGAATCATGATGCGCGGTGCCATCTCGATTTGCGTGACTTGCGCACCCAAGCGGGCAAGCGCTTGGCTCAATTCGCAGCCAATCGGGCCACCGCCCAACACGGCGATGCGCTTGGGGATGTCATCAAGCTTGGCAAATTCATCCCACAACGTGTCGCTGGTGAGGTAGCCCGAAGTTTGAATACCGGGCAAAGGCGGCACAAAGGGGCGTGCGCCAGCGGCAATGACGATGCTTTTGCCGGTGAGGGTTTGCTTGGTGCCGTCGTTCATGGCGATTTCAACCGTCCAAGGGTTGACCAGCTTGGCGTAGCCTTGCAGCACCTCAACGCCCAAGCTCGTGTACCGCTCAACGCTGTCGTGCGGCTCGACAGCCGCGACGATGGCATGAACCCGCGCCATGACGGCTTTGAACGACAGCTTGGGCTCGGTGGCTTGCAAGCCGTAGTTCTGCGCGTGGCGCATTTGTTCGGCCAACTTGGCCGACTTGATCAAGGCCTTGCTCGGCACGCAGCCGTAGTTCAAGCAGTCGCCGCCCATTTTGTGGGCTTCGATCAACGTGACTTTGGCCTTGACGGCCGCCGCAATGTAGGCTGACACCAAGCCGCCTGCGCCGCCGCCGATCACGATCAGGTTGCGATCAAACGACTTGGGCTTCACGCTGGCCCAGCGGGCGTAGACTTTGCGGGACTGCACGGCCTCGACGATTTTCTTGGCCACGATGGGAAAAATGCCCAACAAAACGAAGCTGCCCAGCAAACCCGGCGACAAAATGCCCTTGAGCGACGTGATTTTGGCCAATTGCGTTCCCGCGTTCACAAACACGGCGGTTCCGGCCAGCATGCCCACTTGGCTGACCCAGTAGTACGTTGTCGTTTTCATCTTGGTCAAGCCCATGACGGCGTTGATGACGAAAAACGGCACGATTGGGATCAGACGCAGCGTGAACAGATAAAACGCGCCGTCTTTCTCTACGCCTTTATTGATGTCGGCCATGCGGCTTGCAAACTTGGCTTGCATGCTGTCGCGCAGCAAGTAGCGTGCAACCAAAAACGCCAAGGTCGCCCCAATGCTGGCAGCGAACGACACAACAACCAGACCGGTGCCAAAACCAAAAATTGCGCCAGCGGCCAGCGTCATGATGGCTGCGCCGGGAAACGACAGCGCCGTGACTCCCACGTAGACCGCGAAAAATCCAGCCAAAATTGGCAGTGGGTTTTGCTCGTACATGGCCACAAAAGAGTCGCGGCTGCCCTTGAGGTAGTCCAAACTCAAAAACCGACCCAGATCAAATGCGAAAAACGCAGCAATCAACCCCAAGAATGCGATCGCGACGGCGATCTTTTTTGTATTCATGTTTTTTATCCTTTTTGGTTGCCCAATTTTTTTAAGTCGCGTCGCTTGCGCGCATGCTTACAAGTCGTCAGCAAAGCGTTTGTACCCCCAAACGACTCTCGTGACAATTGTCACGACGCACAAGGCAGCAAAGACGCTTGCCAGTACGGCAAAGTGGCGTGGCCAGATGCACATGGCGCTGAAAAACAGCAGTGTTTCGAATGCTTCGATCAATCCACCCAAGAAATAGAACGACTTTTTGGGTTGCTCTGCGTCTGCGGGTTTCATTTGGCGCTTGGCCGCGATGATGGCAAAGGCCAAAAAGCTCGACCCGGTGCCGATGAACGCTGCCAGCAGCACGCTTGCGGCCAAGGCGTTGGCTTCTCGGTCGGCAATCGCAAACGCCAGTGGAATGCTGGCGTAGAACAAAAAATCCAGCGTGATGTCCAAAAAACCGCCTTGGTCGGTCGGTTGGGTGAGGCGGGCGACCGCGCCGTCCAGCGCGTCAAGCGAGCGCGACAGCCATATCAGCGCCAAGCCCAAGATTGGCGCACCCAAAGCAATCGCCATCGCCGCAAGCAAACCCAGCCCAAACCCGGCAAATGTGATGGTGTTGGCCCCAATGCCGCGCCGGTGCAAGCGTGTGGCGAGCGCGTCGACCGCCGGGGCGATGAATTGCGTGGCTACGCGGTCAAACATGGCGGCGCTGAACGGGATCGTTTGATGCCTGCGTCAAACGCCAACCAAAGCCTGAGCAAACTCGCGCGCGTCGAAGGTCTCTAAGTCCTCAAGCCGCTCACCCACGCCGATGAAATACACCGGAATCGGCCGCTCTTTGGCGATTGCGGCCAAAACCCCGCCCTTGGCCGTGCCGTCGAGTTTGGTGACGATCAAGCCGGTGAGTTGCAGTGCGTCATCAAACGCCTTGGTTTGCGTCAGCGCGTTTTGCCCGGTGTTGCCGTCCAAGACCAGCAGCAATTCGTGCGGCGCGGTGGCGTCGGCCTTGGTGATCACACGCTTGATTTTGCGCAACTCTTCCATCAGGTGAAGCTGCGTCGGCAGTCGCCCTGCCGTGTCGATGATGACGACATCGCGGCTGCGTGCCTTGCCCGCGCTGACCGCGTCAAAACTCACCGCTGCCGGGTCGCCGCCCTCGGAGCTCACGATGTCGACCAATGTTCGGTCGGCCCACACTCGCAACTGGTCTTTGGCTGCAGCCCGAAACGTGTCTGCCGCTGCCAACAGCACCGTCGCGCCCGAGTTGCACAGGTGTTTGGTGAGTTTGCCAATGCTGGTCGTCTTGCCCGCGCCGTTGACCCCGGCGACCATCATCACCGTGGGATGATGCTCACCGATCACCAAGCGCTTTTCAAGGGGCTTGAGCAAGTCGGTCAGCGCGTCGATCAACAGGCCGCGCACGGCTTGGGGCTCGGTGGCTTTGGTCGCTTTGACCCGGGCCTTGAGGTCGCTCAATACATGCTGGGTGGCGCTGTAGCCGGTGTCTGCCATCAAGAGCGCGGCTTCGAGTTCCTCGTACAGCGCGTCGTCAATTTGAGTGCCCGTGAACAGCGAGGCGATGCTTTTGCCGGTTTTGCTCAAGCCCGCCCGCAGCCGCTCTACCCAGCTGGTGCGGGCCTCGGCGGTGGCCGGCTTTGCTGGGCTAGACTGCGCGGGGTCGAGCGTGGGTGTCGGTTTGGGCAGCGCAATCTCGATGGGGGCCTGTTTAGCGGCTTGCTCCGCTTCGGCGGCAGTCGCAGGCAGCCCCGCCAATAAGCCTCCGAGTGTGCCCGCCACGGGTGGCGCGGCCGGTACATCGCGTTTGAAAAAACTGAACATGAAAAATCCTAGTAGCCTCGATTCTAGTAAGCGACCCAAAAAGCCTGCAGCCAAGCGCGTGAGTGCTGGGCCGCCGCCCGGCGAGGTCCGCATCATTGGTGGGCAATACAAACGCAGCAAGCTGCCTGTGTTGAGCGTGGCTGGCCTGCGCCCAACGCCCGACCGCGTGCGCGAAACGCTATTCAACTGGTTGGGGCAAGATTTGAGCGGCTGGCGCTGCCTAGATGCCTTTGCGGGCACGGGGGCGCTGGGGTTTGAGTGCGCGTCTCGCGGTGCCGCGCAGGTGATGCTTGTCGAGGACCAAGCCCAACTGGTGGCCTCGCTTTCAACGCAAGCCGCGCGACTGGGCTGCGAGTCGATCGTGAGTATTCGCCGGGGTGACGGCTTGTCGGTGCTCAGTCAGTTCAGCGCCGCGTTCGAGCTGGTTTTGCTGGACCCGCCGTTTGATGCGACCTGGGCCGCGCAGGCGTTGCCAAAAGCAGTCAAAGCCGTGGTTGTCGGTGGCTACATCTACCATGAGTCGCCGAAATTGTTGGGTGCTGACGAGGCAAGCGCCTTGGGTTTGTCGGTGCATCGCCACCTGAAAGCCGGACAAGTGCATGCGCATTTGTTGATTCGCACCGCATAATTCTCTCAATTAACCACGAGAACCCGACATGGCCAACCACGTCATTGCCATCTATCCCGGTACCTTCGACCCCATGACCTCTGGCCACGAAGACATCGTGCGCCGGGCTTGCGAGCTGTTTGACACGGTGATCGTGGCGGTTGCCGCTGGACACCACAAAAAGACGCTGTTCACGCTGGCTGAGCGCATGGACATGGCGCGCCAAATCACCAAGTCGTATGGGCATGTCACGGTTGACAGCTACCACGGCCTGCTGCGCGACTTCGTGCGCGCCAAGGGTGCCAAAGCGATCGTGCGGGGCTTGCGCGCCGTAAGCGATTTTGATTACGAGTTTCAGCTCGCGGGCATGAACCGCAAGCTCGTACCCGAGGCTGAGACGGTGTTTTTGACCCCAAGCGACCAATACCAGTTCATCAGCAGCACCTTTGTGCGCGAAATCGCCACGCTGTCAGGTGACGTTGACTCGTTTGTCAGCCCCTTGGTGGCGCAAGCGCTGCGCGCCAAAATCAAAAGCCTCGGCAAAGACTGAGGCTGCACGCCATGGCCTTGCTCATCACCGACGAATGCATCAATTGCGATGTGTGCGAGCCTGAGTGCCCAAACCAGGCCATCTACCTCGGCCCCGAGATCTACGAGATCGACCCCAACAAATGCACCGAATGCGTGGGCCACTTCAACGAGCCCCAATGCGTGCAAGTCTGCCCCGTCGCCTGCATTCCGATCAACCCGCAACACGTCGAGACCCAAGAAATGCTTTGGATGAAGTACCGGCGGCTGGTGGGCGTAGGGGCTGGGGTAGGGGCAGTTCAACGCAGAGGCGCGGAGGGCGCAGAGAGCCCCGAAGTGGGTTTCTAGGTGGTTATTTGACCATCTGAAGTTTGCATTCGTTATTCTAAATTGATAGCAGAAAACCCAATGAATTCGGTGACCAACTGCCGAAAAACCATATAAAAGGCCAAAAACCTGAGTTCTTGGCCTTTTTTGCCTTTCGGTCGGCTCAAAGCATCATGTCCAGGCCAGTGACGACAGGTCGTTGGCAAAAATCGGCATATCTTTCCACAAGCCTTTGAGGCGTGCATTGCCCACTGTGATCCATTGGGGCTGGTACAAAAATGCGTGCACGCTGTCGGTGGCGATCAGGCGCTGGGCTTCGCCTAGGTGCTTGATGCGGTCTTTTTCGTTGACTGATTCGTTGATTTTTTTGAAGGTTTCATTGAACTTGGCGCTCTCGTAATTCCAGTAGTAGCCACTCTTGGCGTAGTTGCCCAGATCAAACGGCTCGACGTGGCTGATGATGGTCATGTCGTAGTTTTTGTCGGCATACGTGCCTTTGAGCCACTGGGCCCACTCGACGTTTTCAAGCTTGGCAACAATGCCGATTTTGGCGAGTTGCGCCGCGATCACCTCGCCGCCTTGGCGCGCGTAGGGGGGAGGAGGCAGGGTGATTTTGAGCTCGAGCGGGGTTTTGATGCCAGCCTCTGCCAACAAGCGCTTGCCTTTTTCGATGTCAAACGAGTTGACTGCGGTGGTGTCAACGTATCCCAGTGCGCCAGGTACGTAATGGCTGCCGATTGGCGCGCCAAAACCATCGCCTGCGCCTTGGATGACGGCTTTGCGGTCGATGGCAGCAGCGATGGCCCGGCGGACGCGCACGTCGTCGAGGGGCTTCTTTTTGTTGTTCATCGCCAAAATTGTCTTGGCACGCGAGCCCGAAATCACGACTTGGAATTTTGCGTTCTTTTGGAACTGCGCCAAGCTTCGCGCGGCCGCGACGCGTGGGAACACATCGACGTCGCCACTGAGCAAAGACGCCACTTGGGCCGCGGGGTCTGAGATGAATCGGAAGTTGACCCGCTTGATACGAAGCGCGCCTGCGCCTCGGTGGCTGGGGCTGGCAACCAGCGTGACCGCCGAGCCTTTTGCCCATGTACCCAGCATGTATGGGCCGGTGCCCACGGGTTGTGTGGGGTTGGTCGCAACGGTTTTGGCGTCGACCACGATGGCGGTGGCTTGGCCCATGAGGAACAAAAAGTCAGGCTCAATCGTTTTAAGCACGATCACCAAGGTGGTGGGGTCGGGTGCAGCGACGGTTTGGAAGTTTTGAAAGGTGCGCTTGTCTTTGTTGGTGGACTTGTCGTCTGCCGCGCGCTCGAAGCTGGACTTGATGGTGCTGGCGTCGCAGGCTGAGCCGTTGGAGAATTTCACGCCCTTCTTGATTGTGAAGGTGTAGCTTTTGAGATCGGGCGCGATCTCCCAGCGCTCAGCCAGCAGCGGGCTGACGGTGCCGTCGGCGTTGATTTTGGTGAGGGTTTCAAAAATGTTGTAGAGCACGACCTCCGCGATGGCGCTGGCAGCGCCAGCCGTGGGGTCAAGCCCGGTGGGCTCTAGGGTCATGCCCAGTGTGAGCGTGTCTTTTTTGCCTTGGGCCAATGCATCTATCGATGCACTAGCGAGCAGGCCAGACGTGGTGAGACCAAACGAGCGACGTGAAATCATGAGCTGAACTCCTGCAAAAGCGGTTGAGATGCAAAACAGGCGCATGTTAGCCTCGATCCAACCACTGCGCGTACCGCGCGCTCAATCGATTGACATGAATTCACAACCCAGCCCGACATCAGCCCCGCCAGACCACATTGCATGGGTCGAACGAGATGCACCTTGCCTGGCCAGGTGGGTGAGCGAACGCGGCTCGCCGCCACCCAAGCGCGTGGTGTTGGCTGACGACACCTTGAGCGCTGACTCGGCTTATCGGCTTGCTTGCGCAGGCACCGGGCTTTTGTGGCGCGGTGACTTCAACAACGCCCGCCAGCTGCTCCAAGCCATGGCGCGGCGCATCGACAAAGCGGCTGTGCCCAGCCGCGCAAAGGCTGCGAAAGCCAAAAAGACCGAGGCGCTTGATGCCGCGCCGGGCGTGGCATTTCATCGACATCGCCAGGCTCAGGCGCAGCGAGCTCGGGTTTTGTCGTCCGTGTTGGTTCAAATCGACGCGCAAAACGCCATCAAGCTGCGCCGCGCGCCGGATGCATCAACCGCTTTGGCCGAAGCCTGGGGGCCGTTAACGCCGCAATCGCAGCTGGGCGGCGACCGCGTGGTGGCGCTGCGCGAGCTGCTGGGGCTGGTTGGCGCGCACGAATGGCGAAAAAAGGGTGTCGAAGTACCCGCGCTGGGTCATTCAGCGGGCGCGGAGTCGCAAGTTGAGCGAATTCACCCGCACTACGGCGTGTTTTCGCCGCTTCGGGGGGAATACTTGGCCATGATCGCGGCTGCGCCGCTGCCCAAAACCCCAGGTTTGCCGGGTCGCGCATTCGACATTGGCACGGGCACAGGGGTGATTGCGATCTTGCTGGCTCGCCGGGGCATCAAACGCATCGTCGCAACCGACAACGATGCCCGAGCGCTGGTTTGTGCCAGCGCCAACATCGAGCGCCTCGGTGCGTCAGCTCAGGTGCTACTCGTCAACGCCAACATGTTTCCCGAGGGGCAAGCTGACTTGATCGTGTGCAATCCGCCGTGGCTACCCGCCCGACCGGGCTCGAGCATCGAGCGCGCGGTGTACGACGAGGGTGGGGCGATGCTCAACGGCTTTTTGAGCGGTGTTGCCCAGCATCTCAGCCCAAGCGGCGAGGCGTGGCTGGTCATGTCCGACTTGGCCGAGCGACTGGGTCTGCGCAGCCGAGAAGCGCTGATGAGCGCCATCGCGGCTGGCGGCTTGGCAGTGGTCGAGCGAATCGACACCCGACCCACCCACGCTAAGGCCTTTGATCCCAGCGACCCGCTTCACGAGGCCCGAGCAGGTGAAATCACCTCACTGTGGCGTTTTAAAGCGGCAAATTAGCCGTTGGTCACCGGATCTATTAATCTATTTGCTATCAATTTTGACTAGACTGGAGCAGCCGACCGATCACTCAGTCGCCTTTTTCGCCAAGCCGACGAGTGCTTTTGCCACGTTGTCGGTTGGCGCGTCGCAGCCTTTGGTTTCGTGGCGCGCGCTCAGCAAATGCACCGGGTCGTTCCATCCCAGATACACGTCGCCCTTGGCATCTTGCCAAGCCAGCGCCTTTTGTGGCAGGTCGATGCCAACGGTTTGGGCGCAAACCATCAGCGGCGTCCCCGACTTGGGCGAGCCAAAAATCAGCACCTCGGTTGGCCGCAGGGTCGTGCCGATCCGCTGAGCCGCCGCCGCGTGGTCAACCCGCGCGACCACGTTCAAACCCGCGGCTTTGACCGCAGCCTCGAATCGATCCATCGTCACCGCGGCCGAGTGCGCACTCTTGACCGCGATCATCCCGTGAACCCCCTGCGGATTGGCAGGTGGCGCCATGGTGGAGCATGCAGCCAAACTCAAACAACACAGGGCAAGCGCAACAGTTTTCATGGGGTTCTTTCTAAAACGAGTGATGAATGTGGGTAAAACCTCAATCAGTCGTGAATACTTGAAAAGCATTACAAACACAGGACTTACGCAAAACCGCCCAAGCGGCGTTGCAGCTCCTAGCTGTGCCATCCGCACGGTCGTCGTCGCTGCGCCTTGCCGGGACAGTTTTAAGTAATTCCTAAATCGGAATGAATTAGTCCTATTTCGATAGCATCTAGCCCAATGAATCCGGTGACCAAGTGCTTATTTGACTGATAAGTGTCCCCTTTGTCGTCAAAATCAACCGCCTGTGACTTGAATCGGGTCGTTGGTCGGCTGCTGCGGCGGCTTCGTCTCATGGTGGTCGCTTTGGCGGATTGGTTTTGGCAAACTGCGCGCATCGCCATGGCGACCACAGATTGACCAAACCCCCCGCATGCGGTACATTAATAACCCGAAAGTCAGTAACTTTTCGACCCATTTTCGACCCATTTTCGACTCGGATTCCCGCAACCCAACCATGTCCCAAAACGTTTCGCCTGTTGGCGAATCTGACACTGCCGAGCCAGGCCGTCGCACCCGCCGCAAAGACGCGCGTCCGGGCGAGTTGGTGACGGCTGCTTTGGATCTATTTGTCGAGCGCGGCTTTTCGGCAACTCGAGTCGAAGACGTTGCCGCGCGGGCGGGGGTGTCCAAGGGCACGCTGTTTTTGTATTTTCCGACCAAGTCCGATTTGTTCAAGGCGGTTGTGCGCGACAGCATCGTTGGGCGGTTGAACGAGTTCGCCAAGCAAATTGCTGCTTTTCAAGGCCCTACGGGTGAGTTGATGCTGTTTGCCATGAATTCGTGGTGGGAGCAAGTGGGCTCAGCCAAAGCCGGTGGCATCTCAAAATTGATGATGTCTGAGGCGGGTAATTTCCCGGAGCTTGCGCAGTTCTATGTTGAAGAAGTCATTCACCCGTCGCATCGGTTGATCGAGTCCATCGTGCTTCGAGGGGTAGAGCGCGGTGAGTTTCGGGATGTCGACGTGTTGTTGACTGCGCAGGCCATGATCGCACCAATGATGCACTTAATCTGCTGGAAACATTCGTTTGCGACAATGCCTTGCAACGCATACCAATTGGAGCCACATCGCTACATTCGTGTGCAGGTTGATTTGCTGCTCAATGGTTTGAGCGCACCGGGCTCGCACCCCACTTGATTTGAAGCTCGCATGAAAAAAACCTTGAAGAACACGTTGATCGCAGGTGTGGTTTTGGCCGTTGTTGGCGCGGTCGGCTGGGGCGTTAGGTCTCGCATGGCCGCCACTGCCGCTGCCGCGCCAGCGAAGGCTGCGTCCAACACCAGCTCGGAAGTTGAGCTTGCGAAAACCGATGTGCTCACGGCCAGCGTTGTGGAGCTTGTGCAGGGCTTGCCGATTTCTGGCTCGCTGAAGGCAGCCAATTCGGCCTTGGTGAAGGTGCGGGTTGCTGGCGAATTGCAGGGCTTGAGCGTGCGCGAGGGTGATTTTGTGAAAGCCGGGCAAGTGATCGCTCGGGTGGAATCCAGCGACTATGCGTCCCGCGTGCGTCAAGCTGAGGACACGGCGGCGGCATCCAAGACGCAAATTGACATTGCCCAGCGCAGTGTTGACAACAACAAAGCCTTGGTTGAACAAGGCTTCATCAGCAAAACTGCCTCGGATACCTCCATGGCCAGTTTGGCAGGCGCGCGTGCGAGCCACCAAGCGGCGCTTGCGGGCGTGGATGTTGCCAAAAAATCGGTTGATGACACGGTGCTGCGCGCGCCGATTTCGGGCCAAGTCGCAATGCGTTCGGTCCAAAACGGGGAGCGTGTGGGCATTGATGCCCGCGTGATTGAAATCGTTGACCTGAGCCGACTTGAGCTCGAAGCAGCGATTGCGACCGCCGACGCGGCTGCGCTGCGCGTTGGGCAGGTTGCCAACATGCAAGTCGAGGGCCTTGCCGGTGTGGTGCAGGCCAAGGTGGTGCGCATCAGCCCCAGCGCGCAAAGCACGAGCCGAAGCGTGTTGACCTATTTGACGATGCCAGCGGTGGACGGGCTGCGCCAGGGCTTGTTTGCTCAGGGTAGCCTGGGCACGCAATCACTGCGCGAAGTGGCGGTACCGGTGGGTGCGCTGCGAACCGACAAGCCTGAGCCCTATGTGCAGGCGGTCGTTGCGGGCAAGCTCGTACACCAAAAAGTGCAAGTTGTGGGTCGCGGCGAGTCGAGCGGCATTGCCGTGGTCGCTCTCAAGGGGCTGGCGGAAGGCTCGCAGTTTTTGGCAGGGCACATTGGCAGCGTACGCGAGGGTGTGACGGTGAAGTTCACCGCTGAGCCCGCCAAGTCGGTTGCATCTGCGGCGTTGGCTGCGTCCAAGTAAATCGAACCCGAAAGCACCTCACATGTGGTTCACCCGCGTCAGTTTGCACAACCCGGTTTTTGCCACCATGATGATGTTGGCCATCGTGGTTTTGGGTTTCATGGGTTATCAGCGACTCAAAGTTGATCAGTTTCCGAACATCGATTTTCCGGTGGTCGTGGTGGTCACCGACTACCCCGGTGCGGCGCCGGAAATCGTTGAGAACGAAGTCACCAAGAAGGTGGAAGAAGCCGTTAACTCGGTTGCTGGCGTCAGCAGCCTGACCTCGCGCAGTTACGAGGGCAATTCGGTCGTCATCATCGAATTCAACCTCAACATGGAGGGGCGAAAAGCGGCTGAGGACGTGCGCGAAAAAATTGCCTTGGTTCGCCCTTCATTCCGAGCCGAGGTCAAAGAGTCGCGAGTGTTGCGGTTCGATCCGGCAGCGCGGGCGATTTACAGCTTGGCCTTGGTGCCTGACTCAACAAAAGGAGCGGTCCCCAATGCGGTTGAGTTGACGAATTGGGCTGATCAAGTTTTGCGAAAGCGCCTGGAAAATGTGCGCGGCGTGGGTTCGGTGAGTTTGGTGGGTGGCACCAAGCGCGAGGTCAACATCTACCTGAACCCCCAAGCCATGGAGTCGTTGGGGGTGAGCGCAGATCAAGTGGTTGCGGCCATACGCAACGAAAACCAAGACATTCCGGTGGGCAATGTGCGAAGCACGGCGCGCGATGTGGTCGTGCAGCTCGGTGCGCGCATTCAGCGCCCTGAAGACTTTGGCAAGATCATCGTCACCCGCCGAGCCGGTTTGCCGGTGCGAGTCGATCAAGTTGCCAAGCTCGTAGACGGTGCGCAAGAGCTTGAAAACGTTGCCTTGTACAACGGCGAGCGCACCTTGCTTTTGCAAATGCAAAAAAACCAAGGCGACAACACCATTGAGGTGGTTGACGGGCTGCGGGTTGCGCTGAAAGAAGCCGAGTCGATTTTGCCGCCCGGTGTGCGCTTAGAGCCCATCGTAGACGGCTCGCGGGCGATTCGGGTCAGCGTTGACAACGTGCGCCGCACCCTGATTGAAGGCGCTGCGCTCACGATATTGATCGTGTTTTTATTCCTCAACTCATGGCGCTCAACCGTCATCACGGGGCTTACGCTGCCGATTTCGCTGATTGGCACGTTTTTGTTCATGTGGGCGTTTGGTTTCACGATCAACAACATCACCTTGATGGCGCTGAGTTTGTGCGTGGGCTTGCTGATTGACGACGCCATCGTCGTGCGAGAAAACATCGTGCGCCACCTGCAAATGGGCAAAGACTCGTTTACCGCGGCGATGGATGGCACCCGCGAAATCGGTTTGGCGGTGTTGGCGACCACGTTTTCAATCGTCGCCGTGTTTTTGCCCATTGGGTTCATGCAGGGCATCATCGGCAAGTTTTTCCACGAGTTTGGCATCACGATCGTGGCGGCGGTGTTGATCAGCATGTTTGTGAGCTTCACGCTTGACCCGATGTTGAGCGCGGTTTGGCACGACCCGCAGGCCCACGGCGGCCCGCGCAAAGATGGCGACGGTGCCAAGCGCGACTGGTACGACCGCAGCATTGGGCGGGTCACGCATGCGTTTGACCGCGGAACGGATCGCCTGGGCGATTTTTATCAATCGGTTTTGCGCTGGGCCTTGGTGCACAAGATCAAAACTACCTTGCTGGCTGTGGCAATTTTCGCGGGCAGCGTGATGGCGGTGCCACTGTTGGGCACCGAGTTCGTGCCCAAGGCTGATTTGTCTGAGTCGTCTGTTGATTTTTATGTGCCGGTTGGGTCGTCGGTTGAGGTCACCGAGGGCAAGGCGCGGCAGGTTGAGCAAATTTTGCGCAGCTTTCCTGAGGTTCGCTACACGGTTGCGACCGTGAACACGGGCAACGCCCAGGGCAAAATTTACGCAAGCGTCTACGTGCGCCTGTTGGACCGCAAAGACCGCACCCGCAACGTGGAGCAACTGTCAACCGCATGGCGACAGCGTCTGGCCGCGGTTCCGGGTATCACCGTCACGGCGGTTGGGCCGCGTGAAAACGTCGGCGGTGGCAAAGGCGTGGAGTTTTCGATTCAAGGCCAAGACTTGCGCGAGCTTGAAGTGCAGGCGCGGCGAGTATTGGCTGTGGTTGCAGGCGTGAATGGCATCGTTGATTTGGACTCCAGCGTCAAACCCAACAAGCCCACGATTGAGGTGGAGGTCAAGCGCGACGCGGCGAGTGATCTGGGCTTGAATGTGTCCAACATCGGCAGCAGCTTGCGCACTTTGGTGGCCGGTAACACCGTTGGCTTGTGGCGCGCACCCAATGACCAAACCTATGACGTCAATGTGCGTTTGAGCCCCGAGTCGCGCAACAACATGAGCGACTTGGAGCGACTGCCGTTGATTGTTCAAAACCCCGACGGGACGATGAAAACGCTGCGCTTGAATCAAGTGGCCACCATCCGCGAAGGTACCGGATCCAACCAGGTCAATCGAAAAGACTTGCAACGCGAGGTGTCAATCAATGCCAATGTGTCTGGGCGCTCCAGTGGCGAGGTCAACGCCGATGTTCGCGCAGCCATCTCGACGCTCAAACTGCCACCGGGCTACACCGTGAAGTTTGGTGGTGCAGCTAAAAACATGCAGGAAAGTTTTGCTTACGCATTGTCCGCACTGGGTTTAGCCATCGTCTTCATCTACATGATTTTGGCGAGCCAGTTCAAGAGCTTTTTGCAGCCCATTGCCCTCATGACGGCATTGCCGCTGACGCTGATTGGCGTGGTTGGTGCACTGATGTTGTTCCGCTCCAGCTTGTCGATGTTCTCGGCCATTGGCATCATCATGCTAATGGGGTTGGTCACCAAAAACGCCATCTTGCTGGTTGATTTTGCAAATCGCGCCCGCGAAGAAGGCATGGAGCGATCAGAGGCGCTGATCTTGGCCGCCAAGGTTCGGTTGCGTCCGATTTTGATGACGACTTTGGCGATGATTTTCGGCATGATCCCGCTGGCTTTTGCGCTCACTGAAGGCAGCGAGCAACGCGCGCCGATGGGCCAAAGCGTCATTGGCGGCGTGATCACATCGAGCTTGCTCACTTTGGTCGTGGTGCCCGTGGTCTACTGCTACATGGACGACTTGGCAAACTGGGCCAAGCGAAAATGGATGGGCAAACCCAAACTCACCATCGTCCCCAACCCCTAGCTAAATTGCAACCGACTGACATGCATTCTGAGTCCCGCACCATGAACATCGAACAAGCCCGCTTCAACATGATTGAGCAGCAAATCCGCCCTTGGGAAGTGCTTGACGCTCAAGTCCTTCGGCTTTTGGGCAGCATCAAGCGCGAAGAGTTTGTGCCCAAGGCGCAGGCCGGCCTGGCATTTGTAGACATGGAGCTGCCGCTGGTCGCGGGTCGCTCAAACCTTGCAAGCTCGCAAGTGATGTTGGCACCTCGCGTGCAGGCGCGTTTGCTGCAAGACCTCAGTGTGCAGCCCACCGACCGGGTGCTGGATGTTGGCACGGGCAGCGGTTTCATGGCGGCGCTTTTGGGTGCTGCGGCACGCGAGGTGATCAGTTTGGAGATCGACGCTGACTTGGCTCGCAAGGCTCAGTTGTCCTTGCTCAACGCCGGCGTCGGCAATGTCCGCGTCATCGCGGCTGACGCCAGTGTTGATTTGGCTGCGCAAGGCGTAACCGATGTGGGCAACTTGGCCGGTGGTTTCGATGTGATTTGTATTTCGGGCTCGGTGGCGGCTGTTCCCGAGTCGCTCAAGGCCATGCTTACCGTGGGCGGGCGCTTGATGGCAATCGTTGGCAATGAGCCCATGATGCGCGCAACCCGAATCACCCGGGTCGCGCCAGACGCGTTTCGCAGCGAAGTGATGTGGGACACGGTGGCACCGCGCTTGAGCGGTTTTGCAGTGCCGTCAAAGTTTAGTTTTTGATCGCTGAGATTCGCACCTTTTCAAACACAGCTTTACCCATGCGAATTGTTCAAGTTCGACCCGAGCACCTCAGCGATTGGCTTCAATCGGTGAGCGCGCGCAGCGATGTCGAGCACGCGCCAGGAGCGCCCGCGCAACTGTTGGCGACGATGCTGGATGTGCGTGAACCGTGGGAGTGTCAAGCCGCGTCAGTGCTTGGCGCGCAGACCTTTCCCAAAGGCATGCGCTTGCTGCAAATTCCGATGCACGAGCTGCAAGCGCGGCGGCGTGAGATTCCAAACGACGAGCCCGTAGCGGTGTTGTGTCACCACGGCACGCGAAGCCTGCACGTTGCACAGTGGCTCGCTGGCAATGGTTTTGATGATGTGGCCAATGTGCAAGGCGGCATTGACGCATGGGCGCGCGACTTCGACCCGAGCATCGCAATTTATTGATAAAAAAACGGCAAACGCTGGCTCTTCACCCTTGTATCAGTTGAGAAAAAACATGACTCCTCGTTGTTCAGTTAAACCCGCCTCGCGCTTGACGCGGATTGCCGCCGTCAGTCTGGCGCTGTGGTCATTGGCGGGCCTTGCCAGTGCCCAAAGCCTCACCGCCATGGTCAGCGATGCACGCACATACGATGCCGCAGTGCAAAGCGCCAAAATTGCGTGGGACGCATCGCGTTTGCGAATTGACCAAAGCCGCTCGTCGGCGCAGCCCAGCGCTGCGCTCAGCGCGGGTGTTTCACGGCAAAACTCCGATGCGTATCCGGGTGCGTTTGATCGCTCTTCTGCGCGTCAAGGCGCAACCGTCAGCGGCAGTTACCCGCTTTGGCGTCCAGCGAACAAGGTCACGGTCAGCCAGGCCGAGCGCGGTGCCGACTTGGCGCGGATTGCGTTCGAGGCGGCCGAACAAGATCTGATGGTTCGCGTCAGCACCGCGTATTTTGATGTGTTGGCTGCAATGGACACGATGGCATTCGTGCGTGCCCAAAAGACTGCGGTTGCCGAGCAGTTGGCGGCTGCCAAGCGCAATTTTGAGGTTGGTACATCAACCATCACCGACAGCCGCGAGGCGCAGGCCCGGTTTGACCTCGTCACTGCCCAAGAAATTGCCGCAGACAACGATTTGCGAGTCAAGCGCTCTAACCTCGACCAACTCGTGGGCAAGCCCAACTTGCAACCTGCTGGGTTAGCCGACAAAGTCGCCTTGCCCGCGCCGTTGCCAGCCGACGTATCGGCTTGGTTGGCTGCCATAGAAGACAACCACCCGGGCGTGCGCCAAAGCCGATTGGCGCTTGATTTGGCCAAGCTTGAGACTGAAAAGGCCAAGCTGGCCGAAGGCCCAACGGTCGATCTCACCGGCAGCTACGACCTGTCGTTCAACAAAGGCACGACGGGCACAGGCGCAGGCGGTACGCCGCGCAGCAACACTTATGGTGTGGGCGTTGCCTTCAATATGCCACTGTTTACCGGCGGCGCGACTCAGAGTCGAATCAAGGAAACCTTGGTGTTAGAGGACAAAGCGCGAGCTGATTTGGACGGTGTTCGACGCAACTTGGCCACCGCCACTCGAGCCGCCTTCTTCGGCGTGGCTTCTGGCTTGGGTCAGGTTAAAGCGCTCGAAGCGGCTGAAGTATCGAGCCAAAGTGCGCTTGATGCCAATAAATTGGGCTACCAAGTGGGTGTGCGAATCAACATTGATGTGCTCAACAGCCAAAGCCAGTTGTTCCAAACCAAGCGCGATTTGGCCAAAGCGCGTTACGACGTGATCGTGGGCGGGCTGCGTTTGCGCCAAGCCAACGGCACCTTGCAAATGGCAGATGTCGAAACCGTCAACACCTTGCTCAAGCGCTGAGCCACGCGTTAGCGATCTGTGTGAATTGCTATTAATTTGATACTGACCATCGAATGAACTCGGCGACCACGAGGCGATTCGCCCTAAAAATCGGACTTTTTGGCGCTTTGGGTGCTTCTTTTGGCTTTGGCGGGCTCGCGCGATCGCAGTCGCCGCGTCCAGTCGCCGCGCGCGGGGCATTGGGTGCAGACGAGCAGCGCGTCGTCACGCTTTTTGAGCAAGCTGCCCCCAGCGTCGCTTACATCACCACCCAAGTCGTGCAAACCAATGTGTGGCTGGAGCAGCGCCTCAGCGAAGGCGCTGGGTCGGGGTTTGTATGGGACTCGCAAGGCCACGTGGTGAGCAACCACCATGTGATTGAGGGGGCTAGCCGGGTCTTTGTTCAGCTCGACGCTGGACAACCCATCGAGGCCGTGGTCATTGGCCGTGCACCCGAATATGACTTAGCGGTTTTGCGACTGGCTCGCGTGCCCACGGGCCTGCGCCCGATATCACTGGGTGTGAGCCGCGACCTCAAAATTGGCCAAACCGTGTTTGCCATTGGAAACCCGTTTGGCTTGAGTCGAACCCTCACGCAGGGCATTGTCAGCGCGCTCGACCGGGAGTTGCCAACGACGGGCTATCGCGAGGTCGCAGGCGTGATCCAAACCGATGCGGCGATCAACCCCGGTAATTCTGGTGGGCCTTTGTTGGACAGTGCGGGGCGCCTGATCGGCGTGAACACTGCGATTCGCTCGGCCAGCGGTTCGAGCGCGGGTGTGAGTTTTTCGATCCCCGTCGATTTGGTGAACCGCATCGTGCCGGCCTTGATCGCTAAAGGCCGCGCGCCGCTGCCGGGCATTGGCATTGAACCCGTTCGCCCGGACATTGTTGCCAGGTCAGGCATCAGCGGGGTGGTCATCGGCGCGTTAGATGCAAACGGCCCAGCTGCCTTGGCGGGTTTGGTGGCATTCAATCCGCGTACCCGCGAAGCGGGCGACGTGATCATTGCCGTCAATGGCCGGGCCGTTGACACGGTGTCAAGCTTCGTGCTGGAGCTTGATCGCGCAGGCATCGACAGCACCGTTGAACTCACCGTGCGACGCAACAATGCTCGAACGGCAGAGCGCAAAGTCAAGCTGAAGGTCGTGGACCTTCGGGCTTGATCTTCGCGCTTGACCTTCGCGCAGTGGAGTTGCCGCCCGCTTACTTGCGGTCGCCGTCAATGACAATGCCACGCGGATTGTCAAAGCCCTCGGCGTAAAACACGCCGTTGTCGATCACGACCGATCCATCGACCCATTTCGCCTGAATGCTCTTGGTTATCTTGGCGTTGTAAGTTCGTTTGCCCACGCAAACCGAGGTCAACTGAATCCCGACCACGCCAGTCGCTGACGTTGGCAACACGAAACCGCCACCGACACGCACGATGGCCTCGGTGGTGAGATTGCCCGGGTTCAGTTTGGCCGGGTATGCGCCTGCGACCTCGTTCCAGTCGGCCACGACAGACGCGCCGGTAAATCCGGTGCTGGGTGCGGTGCAGCCAGGAAATCCACCTGCGACCGGAGCTGGAGCTGGAGCTGGAGCTGGAGCTGGAGCTGGAGCTGGAGCTGGAGCTGGAGCTCGAGCTGGAGCTGGAGCTGGAGCTGGAGCTGGAGCTGGAGCTG
>JANOPN010000018.1:0-17572 GCA_031421855.1 Comamonadaceae bacterium | reverse complement strand
ACCAGCCAGCGGGCCGCGCCCGGCTTCGTCAACACCGGCGATCAAACCTCGGACATCGAACTGCAGCGCGATTTGCGTGGCGCTGAGGATGGCACCGGTTGCCGAGCGCTTAGAGGATTTTTTCAATGGCATCGCAGGCTAGGGCGACGGTGTCGCGCTTGAGTTGGGCATGAAGCTGGTTGAATCGCACGCTGATGCGCTCACGCGCCGAGCGGTCGGCGAGCAAGGCAGCCGCTGCCTCGGCCATGGCCTTGGGCGTGGCCCGGTCTTGGAGCAGTTCGGGCACAACAAACGACTCGCACAAAATGTTGGGCAAGCCCACCCACGGCTGCAAGCGTTTTCTCGCGGTGAGCCACCAACTAAGGGGGTGCATGTTGTAGACGATGACCATGGGGCGCTTGAACAGCGCGGCCTCCAGCGTGGCCGTGCCGCTGGCAATGAGGGTGACATTACAGGCAGCCAAGGCCGCGTGGCTTTGACCGTGCAGCAGCTTGAGCCGCGTGCCGATGACCGCCCCCAGGCCCGCTTCATGGGCGCAGCGCTCGATGGCGGGTTTTAGAGCGGGCACGCAGGGCACGACACATTGCAATCGCGGATCCATCGCCAACAACAGCGCCAGCGCCGCAAACATGCGAACGCCGAGGTAGGCCACCTCACTTTGGCGGCTGCCGGGCAAGAGCGCCAGCACGGGGTCAGTGGGGTGCAGCCCCAACTGGGTGCGGGCAGCGCTTGCGTCAACTTGCTCAGGAATGACCGATGCGAGCGGATGCCCAACGTAGGTCGCGCGCATGCCTTGGGCCTCGTAGAGCTTGGGTTCAAACGGAAAAATACACAGCACCTCGTCGCAGGCGGCTTTGATTTTGACCATCCGCTCTGCGCGCCATGCCCACACCGATGGGCTGATGAAATGCACGATTTTGATGCCTGACCGGCGCAGCTCAAGCTCCAAGTCGAGGTTGAAATCAGGTGCATCAACGCCGATGAACAGCGCAGGCTTGCTCGAAAGCAGGCGCGTGCGCAATTGCCTGCGAATGCCGACAATCTCTCGGTAGTGGCGCAACACCTCGACATAGCCGCGCACGGCGAGCTTTTCGCTGGGCCACCAGGCATCAAACCCGGCCTTGACCATCTGCGCCCCGCCAATGCCCACAGCCGCCCCCGGTTGCGCCAACATGGGCCAGCGCGATTGCAAGCCCGCCAGCAAGTGCGCACCCAGCAGGTCGCCTGAGGTCTCCCCAGCAACCATGGCGATCGAATCGAGTCGAGACTTCATTGCGCGCAACTAGCGCACGATGCCGCGCTGCGGCGTGGTTTGGCTCAAAAACGCCAGCATCATGTCGGCATCGGGCTTGGAATCGCTTGCATTGGCGGCCAGCGTTTCGATTTCAAGCTGGGCGTCGGCCATGGACAAGTCTTTGCGATACAGCGATTTGTGCATGGCCTTCACGCCCGCGATGCGCTCAGCCGAAAAGCCGCGCCGCTTAAGCCCTTCGGCATTGAACGTGCGCTGCCCAGCGGGTTGGCCTTGCACCATGATGAAGGGCGGCACATCGGCAAACAGCAGCGAACACATGGCAGTCATGGCGTGCGCGCCGATGCGCACGAATTGGTGCACGACCGTGAAACCGCCCAAAATGACCCAATCGCCGACCTCAACATGCCCGGCAAGCTGCGAGTTGTTGGCAAAAATCGTGTGGTTGCCAACGCTGCAATCGTGAGCCAAATGCACATAGGCCATGACCCAGTTGTCATCGCCCACGCGCGTGATGCCCTTGTCGCCGGGCGAACCGATGTTGAGCGTGCAAAACTCGCGGATGGTGTTGCGGTCGCCGATGACCAACTCGCAGGGCTCGCCCGCGTACTTTTTGTCTTGCGGAATGGCGCCGATCGAATTGAACTGAAAAATGCGGTTGTCTCGCCCAATGGTGGTGTGGCCCTCGAGTACGCAATGCGCGCCGATGGTCGTGCCTGCCCCCACCCGCACATGAGGACCCACCACGCTGTAAGGGCCAACCGATACGCTGGTGTCAAGCTCAGCGCCGGGGTCGATCAGGGCAGTTGGGTGAATCAAGGGCGCTGTCATGCCAATACTCACTGCGGCGCAATCGTGCGCATGGTGCACATCAACTCGGCCTCGCAGGCCAAGGCGTCCCCCACCATGGCGCGACCTTTGAACTTGAAAATGCCGGCTTTCATGCGGTCGAGCGTGACGTCCATGATGAGTTGGTCACCCGGCTCGACTGGACGCTTGAATCGCGCCCCATCAATGCCCGCAAAGTAGTAGACGGTGTTGTCATCAGGCGTAACGCCCAGGGTGTCAAACGCCAACAAGGCAGCTGCTTGGGCCATGGCTTCCAATATCAGCACGCCAGGCATGACCGGGCGATGCGGAAAATGCCCCGTGAAATGCGGCTCATTGATGGTGACGTTTTTCAAAGCCTTGATGCGCTTGCCTTTTTCGATCTCGAGCACGCGGTCGACCAACAAAATCGGGTAGCGATGCGGCAGTTTTTTGAGGATTTGATGGATGTCCATGGGTGAGTTGACCTCGGTTTTACAGGTGAATCAGGTTTGGGAGCGCTGCGCGTTAGTCAGCACTTGAACGCTGGCTTCTAACTGGTCAACGCGCCGCTGAAGGGCTTGCATTTGCGCCCGCGATTGATCACGCGACGCGTCGAGTCGGCGCACATGTGCGGCGTTGCGCTCCCAGCTGGCGTTGTCGTCAACGGGAAAGATCCCGCTGTAATTGCCCGCCTTGAGCAAGCTGCGCATCACGGTCGTGCTGGCCGATATGTGCACATCATCAACCAAGGTGAGGTGCCCCAGCACGACTGCGCCACCGCCAATGGTGCAACGCTTGCCAATCACGGCGCTGCCGGCGACCCCTGCGCAACCCGCCAGCGCCGAGTGCGCGCCGATGCGAACGTTGTGCCCGATTTGCACGAGGTTGTCAAGCTTCACGCCGTCTTCGATGAGGGTGTCTTGCAAGGCACCGCGGTCGATGCAGGTGTTGGCCCCGATCTCGACATCGTCACCGATCACGACTGCGCCGAGCTGCTCGATTTTTTCCCAGCTTTTGTCGGCTCGAGGCGCAAACCCAAAACCGTCCGCACCAATAACCGCGCCGCTGTGAACAATGCAGCGCGCGCCGATGCGGCAACCGCTTGCCAACGTCACCCGCGCATGCAACGTGGTGCCCTCGCCGACCGATGCGCTCGCGCCGATGACGCACAGTGCACCAATTCGAGCGGTTGGGTGCAGCGAGGCGCTGGGGTCAATGACGGCGCTGGGGTGGATGCGACCCGACGGTGCGGACTCGTCTTGGCGAGCTTTCCACCACTGTGTGAGGCGGGCAAAATACAAATACGGTGCGGGTGTGCAAACGAATGCGGCGCTCAAATCACCCTGCCGCGCGGACTGAGCGCGCGCAAGCTGCTCGGGGGCAAGAATCACGCAACTTGCTTGCGTGGTGTCCAGTCGCTGCGCGTACTTGGCGTGGCTTAAAAAAGCGATGTCGCCCGGCCCGGCAAGTTCAAGCGGCGCAATTCGCGCAATGACCAGCTCGGGATTGCCATGAAGCACGGCATCGCCGCCATGGGGGAGCGCCGCGACCAACTCGAATAGCGTGACACCGCCACCCACGAGCGAAGCGTTGTCGCTCATGAGCGAGCGATCCTTATTTGGCAGCGTTCAACGCCGCAATCACTTTTTCGGTGATGTCATGTTTGGGCGCAATGTACACAGCCTCTTGCAACACCAAGTCGTACTTTTCAGCTTCGGCAACTTGCCGAACCATGCGGTTGGCGCGCTCCAACACGGTTTGCAATTCTTCGTTCTTGCGGGCGTTCAAGTCTTCTTGAAACTCGCGGCGCTTGCGCTGAAACTCGCGGTCTTGCTCAGTCAAACTGCGCTGGCGGGTTTGGCGTTGGGTCTCAGACAGGGTTGGCGCCTCACGCTCATACTTTTCGCCAGCGGTCTTCAAGGTGTTACCCACCGCAGCCAGCTCGGTCTCGCGCTTGGCGAACTCGGCCTCAAGCTTGCCTTGTGCCACCTTGGACATATTGGCTTCGCGAAAAATGCGATCAGTGCTGACGTAGCCAATGCGGAACTCTTGCGCCATCGCTGCCGACCCAGCAAGGGCGAGCGTGGCAACTGCAATCAAACGAACGAACATGATGAGACTTCTTTCAATGAGACTAGAACGAGTTGCCGACTTGGAACTGGAATTTCTGAATTCTATCGCCGCTGAATGAGCGCCAAGGGCGCGCCAGAGCGAATCGCAGTGGCCCAGCGGGTGAAATCCAGCTCAAACCGCCACCATACGAAGCCCGCAAGGTGCTGAAATCAAGCTTTTCGTTTTCACCGTACACGTTACCGGCATCGACAAACGCGTACAAACGAAGGCTTTTGTCGTTACCCGCGCCCGGCAAAGGCGTGAGCACTTCGGCGTTGAAGTTGAGCTTTTTAGAGCCACCAACATACGAGCCTGTCACGTCGCGTGGGCCCAAGCTGTTTTGCTCAAACCCGCGAACGGTACCCAAGCCGCCCGAGTAGACGTTGCGAAACACGGGAAACGACTGGCCATTCAACCCGCGCCCGAACCCAACATCGGCATTGAGTGCGACGGTGAACCGTTTCGTGATCGGGAAATACTCTTGATACTGCGCCGTGGTGCGAACAAACCGGACATCGCCAAACAAAGCCATTTCGCCGTTCAAGCGAGTCAAGCGCCCTTTGTTGGGCGTAAGCAAATTGTCGCGGTCGTCGCGTGACCAACCCACCGTGAGCGGGTAGGTGGTGCTGGTGTAGCCCGAGTTGTAGGCGTATGCCAAATATGAAGCCGGCAAATTATTACCGGGTACGATTTTGATTCGCTCCAAGCCCAGCCCAAAAAACACCGTGTCGTACTCAGCAAATGGCACACCAAATCTCAGCGAGGCACCCGCCGTGTTCAGGCGGTAGTCGCCCCCCGACTCATTGAGCGGCCGGGTCGTGCGATAGTACGCCTCAATGGCGCGAGAAATGCCGTCTTTGGTGAAGTAAGGATCGACTGTTGAGATGGCAAACGTGCGCGCGGTGCTGCTGGTGTTGACGTCCAACCCCAAATAATTGCCCGAACCAAACACGTTGTCTTGCTTGATGCTGGTGGACAGGCTGAGCTTTTCAGCACTTGAGAAACCGGCGCCAATGGTGAAGTTACCCGTGGGCTTTTCGACCACGGTGATGACTATGTCGACTTGATCGGGTGCACCGGGCACGTCTTGGGTCTCGATGTTGACATCTTTGAAGTAACCCAAACGGTCGACGCGGTCCCGCGACAGCTTGATCTTGTCGCCGTCGTACCACGAGCTCTCAAACTGACGAAATTCACGGCGAATCACCGCGTCGCGGGTGATGGTGTTGCCACTCACGATCACGCGGCGCACGTAAGCGCGGCGACCCGGATCTGCGCGCAGCACAAAACTTGCGCGGTTGTTGGCGCGGTCGATATCGGGGCGGACCTCAATTTGCGCAAACGCGTAGCCAAAGGTCGCAAAATAATCGCTAAACGCCTTGGTGGTGCGAGTCACCAAGTCGGCGTTGTAGGCCTCACCGGGGCGAATAGCGACCAAGGTTTTGAACGACTCCTCCTTGCCCAAATAATTGCCTTCCAACTTGATGTCGGATACGGCGAAGCGTTGGCCTTCGGTGATGTTGATCGTGATCGTGATGTCTTGCTTGTCTGGCGAAATCGCGACTTGGGTCGAGTCGATCTTCATCTCCAAATAGCCGCGTTGCAAATAGTAGGCGCGCACGGTCTCTAAATCGGCGTTGAGTTTGGCTCTTGAGTAACGGTCGGTCTTGGTGTACCAACTCAAGTAGCCTGGCGTGTCTTGCTCAAATTGATCGCGCAAGGTACCCGTGCTGAACGCTTGGTTACCAACGATGTTGATTGACTTGATCTTGGCAACATCGCCCTCGATCACAGAAAAGCTCAAATTCACGCGGTTGCGCTCAATGGGCGTGACGGTGCTGACGATTTCCGCGCCGTAGAGGCTTCGGTTGATGTATTGGCGCTTGAGCTCTTGCTCGGCCTTATCGACCAGCGCTTTATCGTAGGGTCGGCCATCGGCCAATCCCACATCTTTGAGTGACTTGCGCAGGGTGTCTTTGTCAAACTCTTTCAAGCCCGAAAAATCAACCTCGGCGATGGTGGGACGCTCTTGTACGATGACGGTGACAACATTGCCTTTGATCTCGACCCGCACATCGACGAACAACCCCAAGCCAAAAAGTGCCCGAATGCCCGAAGCGCCTCGGTCGTCGTTGTAGCTGTCGCCCACCCGAAAGGGCAAGGTCGCGAACACGGTTCCAGGCTCGACGCGCTGCAAACCCTCGACACGGATGTCAGCAACCGTGAACGGATCGGCCGCCAGGGCGCTGGCGACCAGCAGCAACGCCGCACTTGCGCACGCGGCACGGCGAAAAAAAGACTTTTTTGGAGCAATCATGGGTTTCTCGTTCAGGGGCTCTGTTTTGGGCTCTCGCGTGGGCTTGGTTCAGCCCAACAAGCGAGTGAAGTCGTTAAAAAGTGCAACTGACATCATCAGCATCAGCAGCGCGACACCACCGCGTTGCAAGCGGTTTTGCCATTCATCAGAGATCGGGGATCCTGTCACCCCCTCCCACAAATAATACATGAGGTGCCCGCCGTCAAGCACGGGCAGTGGCAGCAGGTTGAGCACGCCCAAACTCACGCTCACCAAGGCCAAAAACTTCAAAAACTCGATCAACCCCATTTGAGCCGACTTACCGGCGTAGTCCGCAATCGTCAGCGGACCGCTGAGGTTTTTAAGAGATGCCTCGCCAATCAACATGCGGCCAAATAGACGCAGACTCACGATGCTGGTGTCCCAGGTTCGCTCAATTCCGCTCCACAAGCCGTCAAACGCGCCCTTGCGAACGACGATTGCCGCAGGCAATGCACCGACCACGGCGCCGACGCGGCCGAACGCTGCTGGCTCACCTGCCAAGGGCTTGGTGACGGCGACTTTTGCCGGTGTGACGCTGATCTCCATGGCTTGTCCAGCGCGGCGAAGTTGCCAGATTTGGGTTTGCCCCGGGTTTGCGCGAATGCGCTCGCGCAGCGCGTGAGCGTCGTCAACCGCAATGCCGTCCACGCTCAATACTTGATCGCCGCTTTTCAGCCCGGCTTTTTGGGCTGCGCCGTCGGGCATGATTTCACCCAATTGCGCCGATGAGTACGGGGCCATGATGCCGATTTGGCGCATCAGCCGCGCGTCAACCAATTGGGTGTCTGCCTTTGACAAAGCCATGATGCGCTCGCGGCCCATCACTGCTCCGTCGGGCTTGACGGTCAAGGCCAAGTCCACGCGATCAATCGCTGCTCGGGTGACTTGCCACATCAGTTCTTCAAATGACACGACATCCACCACCGCAGAGCGATCCGCGTCGCCGCTGACACGCTGCACCGACAACACCCGGTCTTGCGCACGCAGGCCCGCTCGGTCAGCGATTGATCCGGCTACCGGTGAGCTCAGTACCGGCTCGGCTTCGCGTTGCCCAACCCACGCCACAACGGCGTACAGTGCGACCGCCAAAACCAAATTAGCCAGCGGCCCAGCCGCGACAATTGCGACTCGGCTGCGCAATGGCTGGGTATTGAACGCACGTCCTCGCTCCTGCGCATCCACCGGCCCCTCGCGCTCATCGAGCATGCGCACGTAGCCGCCTAAAGGCAAGGCGCAAATCGCGAACTCGGTGTCGTTGCCGGCGCGCTTCCAGGTGATCAGCGGCTTGCCAAAACCAACCGAGAACCGCAACACTTTCACACCACACGCCACCGCCATGCGGTAGTGACCGTATTCGTGAATGGCAACCAAAATCCCCAGCGCGAGCAAAAACGACAACACGGTGACGATCATCGTTGCAAGCCCTTCACGCAGTCATTCGCGGCAGCTCGCGCCTGCGTATCCAAATCCAGTAGATCATCCAATCCATGGATGCTTGGGGGCAAAACCGCCTCCAAAGTTGCAAGATTTACCGCATGCACATGATCGAAGCGAATCCGCCCCTCTAAAAACGCCTGCACCGCGACCTCATTGGCGGCATTGAGCACACACGGCGTGCCCGGCGCCGCGCGCAAAACCTGCCAAGCCAGCGGCAAACCCGGAAAACGGGCCGGGTCCGGTGCCTCAAACGTGAGGTTTTGCATCGCAGCGAAATCCAGCCGCGCTGCGCCGCTGTCGATGCGATTGGGCCAGCTCAGGCCATAAGCGATAGGCGTTCGCATGTCGGGCGTGCCCAATTGCGCGACCACCGAAGCATCAGGGTACTGCACCATGCTGTGGATGACCGATTGGGGATGGATGACGACTTCAAGCTGTTCAGGCGTCACGCCAAACAAATACTTGGCCTCGATCACCTCCAAGGCCTTGTTCATCATCGTGGCTGAGTCGACCGAGATCTTCTTTCCCATGACCCAGTTCGGGTGCGCGACCGCCTCGGCAGGGGTGATGTCTTTGAACGTACTCAGCGCGCGGGTGCGAAATGGCCCGCCCGAGCCGGTCAAAATGATCTTTTCAATGCGCGCAGTCCAAGTTTTCGGGTCTTCGGGCAACGACTGAAAGATCGCGCAGTGCTCGCTGTCAATCGGCAGCATGGTCGCGCCACCGGCTTGCACGGCGGCCAAAAAGAGATCACCGCCGACAACGAGGGCTTCTTTGTTGGCCAACATGACTCGCTTACCTGCGCGCGCCGCAGCGAGAGTCGACGGCAATCCAGCCGCGCCGACTATTGCGGCCATGACCGCATCAGTCTCGGGGTGAGATGCTACTATATTCATAGCATCAACACCAATGGATACCGTGACCAACAGGCCAGAAGACTTGATTTTTTGCTCCAGGGCACGTCCACTGGCAACGTCTGCCATCACGGCGTGCTTGGGACGGTACTTAACGCACTGGGCGAACAGCTCATCCACTTTGGTGTTTGCCACCAAAGCGAACACCTCAAATAGATCCGGGTGCCGCGCCATCACATCCAAGGTGTTGACACCAATGGAGCCGGTCGACCCCATCACGGCGACGCGAAGCCGCGAGCCCAACACCCCGCTCATCCAACGCGCTCCAACAAAGCCGCCAACATCAAGGCCAGTGGAATCGCTGGCAACAGCGCATCAACGCGGTCCAACACGCCGCCGTGACCCGGCAACAAGCGGCTTGAGTCCTTCGCACCAGCGGCGCGTTTCATCAGCGACTCAAACAAATCGCCAACAATCGCCATCGCCACCAAAAAGACAATCCCGACCAAGAGCAAGTGCGGACCTGCGCTCAAGAGTCGGCTGGGCAAACTGCTCGCGCCCAGCACCGAACCCCAAGTGCGATCGGCCCACACCCACAACAGCGCCAAGCCAAAGCTGCAAACCACACCGCTGATCGCACCGACCCACGTTTTACCGGGGCTGATCGCGGGCGCAAGCTTCACCGGCCAGTGTTTGGACAACATGCGCCCGCCCGCATACGCACCGATGTCTGCCACCCAAACCAAGGCCATCGCCGACAACAAAAAGTTCGCGCCGATCTGGCGCGACTGAGCCACCGCCAGCCAAGCCGTGAAAAGCACCGCCAAGCCAAGCCCCAATCGAAAGACCTGCGACAGCCCCGCCCAACCCACAACGCCTTTGGCCAAGCACCACGCTCCGCCCAAAACCCAAGCCGCGCCGACCACCAGCCAAACTGAGGCCCAGACGCCGCCAAAGCCTTGAGTCCAGGACAAGAAATAGGCCACAAAGCACAAAACTGCGCAAACCAGCGCATAGACCACCGAGCCACCAAATGCCAAGCCATTGAGCCGCGCCCATTCCCAAGCACCCAAACTGAGCAACACCCATGCGCACACCACAAATGGCAAGGCGGTTGATGCAAACAGCGCGGGCAGCAAAATCGCAAGCAGCGCAACTGCCGTGATGATTCGTTGAATGAGCATGTGTTTTTCGGATTACGAGGCGCTTGCGCCCACTTGCTCGGAAGTCTGACCAAACCGCCGCTCGCGCCGCGAAAAAACCGCAATTGCGCCGTCCAGCGCCGCGTCGTCGAACTCGGGCCACAAGGTGTCGGTGAACACCAACTCGCTGTACGCACATTGCCAAAGCAAAAAATTGCTGATGCGCATCTCGCCGCCCGTTCTGATCATCAAATCCGGGTCAGGCACGTGCGACAAGGCCATGTGTTGGTGCATTGACATCTCGGTCACTGCCAAACCCTTGGCTATCAATTGGTTCGCAGCTTGGGCAATGTCCCACCTGCCGCCGTAATTGAAGCACACGTTAAAGACCAAAGAGTCGTTGTGTGCCGTTCGCCGCTCAGCCTCGACCAAAGCGGCGACGAGTTTGTCGCTCAAACCTGTGCGGTCACCGACGATGCACAAACGCACGCCTTGCGCTAGCAAGTCAGGCACCTCGCGCACCAGCGCACCGCCAAACAACTCCATCAAGCCCGACACCTCGTCGGGTGGGCGGTTCCAGTTCTCTGAACTGAAAGCAAAAACCGTCAACACCTTCACGCCACGCGCTTGACAAGCACGCGCGCACTTGCGCAGCGCCTCAACGCCTTGCTTGTGCCCAGCCACACGCGGCAAAAATCGCTTGGTCGCCCAGCGGCCATTGCCGTCCATGACGATGGCGATGTGGTGTGGAATGCTCATGAACTCAGGCCAACATGCGGGTGTGAATCACACCGACATGATTTCCTTTTCTTTGTCGGCGGTCGAGCGATCGATGTCGTTGATGAAGCGATCAGTCGCCTTTTGAATATCGGCCTCACCGCGTTTTTGATCGTCTTCGGTGGCCTCTTTGTCCTTGACCAGCTTCTTGACCGCCTCGTTGGCGTCGCGACGCTGCCCACGCACGACGACTTTGGCATTTTCAGCCTCGTTGCGCACGAGTTTGGTGAGGTCTTTGCGGCGCTCTTCGCTCATCGCCGGTACCGGCACGCGAATCAAGTCGCCCATGCTGGAGGGGTTCAATCCCAAATCGCTTTCACGAATGGCCTTTTCGATTTTTGGACCCATGCCGCGCTCAAAGGGCTGCACGCTCAAGGTTCGCGAATCCAGCAAATTGATGGTGGCGATTTGGTTGATTGGCACTGCGGAGCCGTAGTACTCAACGACCAACGAATCCAGCATGCCCGGACTGGCGCGACCGGCGCGAATTTTGCTCAGGTTGTGCCGAAAAGCCTCGACCGATTGGGTCATTTTGGCTTCCACATTGGTTTTGATGTCAGCGACGCTCATGCGGAGTTCTCCGTGTTCGTGTGAGGGTTGTGTGTTGGGGATTCAGACGTGGACCAAGGTGCCTTCGTCTTCGCCCATCACGACGCGTTTGAGCGCGCCATGTTTGAAAATTGAAAACACTTTGATGGGTAACTTTTGCTCACGGCACAGCGCAAACGCCGCGGTGTCCATGATCTCCAAGCGCTTGTTCACAGCCTCGTCAAAGCTCAGCGACGCGTAACGCGTGGCGGTTGGATCTTTCTTGGGGTCGGCTGTATAAACGCCATCGACCTTGGTCGCTTTGAGCACGATTTCGGCACCGATCTCGGCTCCGCGCAAGGCTGCAGCCGTGTCAGTCGTGAAAAACGGGTTGCCGATACCCGCCGCAAAAATCACGATCTTGCCTTCTTCAAGGTACTGCAAAGCCTTGGGCCGAACATAGGGCTCAACCACCGACTCGATGTTGATTGCACTCATCACCCGCGCTGTGAGGTCTGCCTTGTTCATGGTGTCGGCCAGCGCCAAGGCATTCATGACCGTAGCCAGCATGCCCATGTAGTCAGCGGTCGCGCGGTCCATGCCAACTGAGCCGCCCGCCACGCCGCGAAAGATGTTGCCGCCGCCGATCACAACAGCGACCTGAACGCCCAATTGTGTGACCTCGCGCACCTCTTCAACCATGCGCACGATGGTGTCGCGGTTGATGCCAAACGCATCGTCCCCCATCAAGGCCTCCCCCGAGAGTTTCAACAAAATGCGGCGGTAGGCGGGTTTGGTCATGGTGTACGGGGTGTCAAAGTGATGGGTTGAGGCCGCGAGCACGGCGTTCGGAGTTTAGCGGGCCTTGCTCGTTCGGGGTCGATTCAACCGGGTTTGAGGCAGCAAAAAGGGCCAAAACGGCCCTTTTTGCAAAGCTTCACAAACCTTGACATGGCGGCTTCACAAATTGAGGCACCAAGGCAAGGTCGGTCACGCTCACTGAGCCTTCGCTGCAGCCACTTGGGCGGCCACTTCGGCTGCAAAGTCGTCAACTTTCTTCTCAATGCCCTCACCCACAATGAACATGGTGAAGGTTTTGACTTGCGTGTTAGCCGCTTTGAGCATGGCAGCGACGGTCAGCTTGTCGTTTTTAACGAAGCTTTGGTCAAACAGCGACACTTCTTTGAGGTACTTCTGAACCGACCCGTCGATCATTTTGGCGACGATTTCGGCTGGCTTACCCGACTCGGCCGCTTTGATGGTCGCGACTGAGCGCTCTTTTTCGATCAACTCAGCTGGCACGTCCGCGCTGGACAGGGCAACAGGCTTCATGGCGGCGATGTGCATCGCCGTGTCTTTGGCCGCGGTGTCGTCACCTTCAAACTCCACGATCACACCAATGCGGGTGCCGTGCAAGTAGCTGGCCAATTTGGGCGCGCCGCTGAAATGCTTGAAACGGCGAAAGCTCATGTTTTCGCCAATCTTGCCGATCAAGCCCTTGCGCACATCTTCCAACGTGGGGCCAAATCCGTCTGCGCTGTAAGCCAATGCACCCAAAGCAGCCAAGTCGGCTGGGTTGTGGTCAGCAACCAATTGCGCTGCCGCTTGGCTCAGGGCCAAAAAGCTGTCGTTTTTGGTGACGAAATCGGTTTCGCAGTTGATCTCGATCATCGAAGCGGACGAGCCCGACGATGCCACGGCAACGACGCCCTCAGCAGTGATGCGCGAGGCAGCCTTGCCCGCTTTATTACCCAGCTTGACGCGCAAAATCTCTTCTGCTTTGTCCATGTTGCCTTCGGCCTCGGTGAGCGCTTTTTTGCACTCCATCATGGGGGCGTCGGTCTTGGCGCGCAGCTCGGCGACCATGCTTGCGGTGATTGCAGCCATTTTGTAAATCTCTTAATTGGGGGTTGGGTGAAATGCGAGAAAAGGGCCAAAAGGCCCTTTTTCAACCGACCCGAGGCCCACGCAGCTGGCGCACGGGCGGGGTCAGGCCAGATTCAAGAGGCCTTGGCTTCGGCAACTTCGACGAATTCGTCGTTTGACTCGTGGATTGCCTTGACCACTTCGGTCACGGCGTTGGCACGGCCTTCCAAAATCGCGTCAGCGATGCCACGGGCGTACAACTGCACGGCTTGTGCCGAGTCGTCGTTGCCAGGGATCACGTAGTCGATGCCGATTGGGCTGTGGTTGGTGTCAACCACGCCGATGATTGGAATACCGAGCTTTTTGGCTTCGGCAATCGCGATTTTGTGGAAACCCACGTCGATCACAAACAAGGCGTCAGGCAAAGCGGCCATGTCTTGGATACCGCCAATGTCGCGCTCGAGCTTGACGAGTTCGCGAGCAAACATGAGCTGTTCTTTTTTGCTCAGTGCGTCCAAGCCGGTCTCTTGCTGAGCCTTCATCTCTTTGATGCGCTTGATCGAGCCCTTGACCGTTTTGTAGTTGGTAAGCATGCCGCCCAACCAACGCTGGTCAACAAACGGGATGCCTGCGCGCTGCGCTTCGGTGGCCACGATTTCACGGGCTTGGCGCTTGGTGCCAACCATCATGATCGTGCCGCGACGCGACGACAGGTCTTTGGCAAACTTGGCTGCTGCGTTGAACATCGGCAGCGTTTTTTCCAAGTTGATGATGTGGATTTTGTTGCGGTGGCCGAAGATGAACGGAGCCATCTTGGGGTCCCAAAAGCGGGTTTGGTGTCCAAAATGGACGCCGGCTTCTAACATCTCACGCATGGTGACGCTCATGACAATTTCCTTTGAAGGTTAGGTCTAAAATACGCCGAGTTTTGACGCGCTTTCATTGCTGAAAACCGCTTCAACACCTCAAGGTCGGCGCATTCGCTGATTTTTCGCTCTCGTTTTGTTCAACCGCCGAATGCGGCTGACATAGAGCGAAGCTCACGATTATATCCCGGTCACCGATCCACCCGAGCATTTGCCCATGACCAGCCCAGCCCGAGGCGACCTGCACGCCACCCGCCAAGCCATTGCGCTGGGCCAAACCAGCGCGCGCGCCGAGATGCAAACCAGCATCGACATCGCCCGCAGTGGCGCGTGCGAGTCGGTTTTTTACCGCCTCGACGCCGACTCGGCCCTGCTGACAGCGCAGTCGTGCAGCCCCGGCTCCCCGCTTGCCGGTTTGGCAGTCGGCATCAAAGATTTGTTCGATGTCGCCGGCCAAGTCACGGCTGCGGGCTCGAAAGTCTTGGCTGAGCGACCCGCAGCACGTGCTGACGCGCCCGCTGTTGCCCGGCTTCGCGGCGCGGGTGGCGCGCTTTTGGGTCGCACGGCCATGAACGAGTTTGCGTTCTCGGGCATGGGGCTGAACCCGCATTTCGGCACGCCGCGCAACCCGCTGGACGCGGCGGTTCATCGCTTGCCCGGCGGCTCGTCCAGCGGCGCGGGCGTTGCCGTGGCGACCGGAGCCGTGTTCATTGGTTTGGGGTCTGACACAGGCGGCTCGGTGCGCATTCCGGCTGCCGTGTGCGGCGTTGTCGGCTTCAAGCCCACCACCGGCATCATCCCGACCACCGGGGCGGTGCCACTGTCCACCACGCTTGACACCGTTGGCCCACTCGCGCGCAGCGTGCGCGACGCGGTGCTGGCGTTTGAGTTGCTGTCGGCCACACGCATCCACCTGGAGCCCAGCCTGAAGGGGCTGCGCGTGGGGGTGCCGCGCAATTCGGTGCTTGACTCGCTTGACGCCAGCGTTGCCACCGCGTTTGAACGCGCGCTCAGCCGCTTGTCAGCCGCCGGGGCAGTGGTCGACGTGTTTGACCTACCCGAATTGGCCGAGCTGGCTCCTTTGCAACAAAAAGCGGGCTTTTCAAGCTGCGAGGGCCTTGCTTGGCACGTGCGACAGGGTTCGTGGAGCCGCCGAAGCGAAATCGACCCACGCGTCGTCGCCCGCATGACCGTTGCCGAGCAAACACGCGCCGTTGATTACCTTGAACTCGTTCACCAGCGCCAATCGTGGATTGCGCGCACCTGCGCCAAACTCGTGCGTTTTGATGTGCTCGCCTCGCCCACCGTGCCCATCACCGCTCGACCAGTGGCTGACGTGTTGCATGACGACGCCGCGTTTTTTGCAACCAATGCCTTGATGCTGCGCAACACCGCACCCGCCAACTTCTTAGGCGGCCCGGCGATCTCAATCCCCATGCAGTTGCGCGGCGAACTCGGCGCAGGCTTGATGTTGTGGGGCGCACCCCACACCGATGCCGCCGTCTTGAGCGCCGCACTTGAAACCGAAAAGATACTTACATTTTGATAGCAACAAACCCAATAGATTCGGTGACCAATGGCATATTTAGCCTGATTTTTGCCTCAAACCGACCCCCAACCACCCTTTGGAGCCTCGCGTGAAGGTGGCCGTGATTGGCGCAGGCATCATCGGCGTGACCACCGCCTACGAGTTGGCCGCAGACGGCCACGAAGTCACGGTATTCGAGCGACGCGGCTCGGTCGCCGAAGAAACCAGTTTTGCCAACGCCGGTGTGGTCGCGCCCGGCTATGTCACGCCCTGGGCCGCACCCGGCATGCGCAGCAAAGTACTCAAATACCTGTTTGCAGCCCATGCCCCCGTGCGGGTTCGTTGGCCCCTCACAACCCATGAGCTCAAATGGATGCTGCAATGGTCGTCCAGCTGCAAGCCCGAGTTGTTTGCCCGCAACCGCACGCAACTGTCGCAGCTCGCCTTTTACAGCCGCGAGCGACTTCACGAACTGACCGAGCAGCTCGGTTTGGAGTACGACCGTGCCAGCGGCTACACCGTGCTGCTGCGTGGTGAAAAAGAACACCAAATCATGCAGCCCGGCTTGGGTGTACTGCGCGAGTTGGGGGTCAAATACTGGGAACTGGACGAAGCTGGCACCCGTGCAATCGAACCCGCGCTTAACCCCGACACCCGCTTTGCGGGCAGCATCCACCTGCCCGACGACGAAGTCGCCAATTGCCGCCAGTTCGCCCAGCTGCTGCGCGACAAAGCACGCGACCGGGGTGTCAATTTTGAGCTAAAAGCGCGTGTGGTCTCGGTATCCATTGAGACTGATGCTAGGCTTTCAGTAGCGTTCGAGAGTCAAGCTGATGAGCTTAACGCCGCCAGTATCCAGCGCCCAACCTGGCAAAACGGCTTCAGTAACGGCCTGACCGAACCCGCGCCAATTGAAGATTTGGGGGCAACCACGCCAAAGCGGCTGCCCATGTCGCAAACCGCCCGCTTTGACCACGTCGTCATGTGCGCCGGGGCCGACAGCGCGCAACTGCTCAAACCCCTTGGCATTCAAGTGCCCCTGGCCAAAATCTGGGGCTACAGCGTCAGCGCCCACATCCGCGAGCCGCTCAACGCGCCCCGCTCTGCCCTCATGGACGAGCGATACAAAGTAGCGATCTCACGATTGGGCAACCGGGTGCGAGTCGCGGGCAGCGCCGACATCGGTGGTCGGCCCGGCACGATACCGCCGTCAGCGCTGGCCACGCTCTACAAAGTACTCAGCGACTGGTTCCCCGGCGCGGCCCACATGCGCCATGTACAAGAATGGAAAGGCGCTCGCCCGATGCTGCCCGACGGCCCACCCCTCATTGGCCCCACGCCCGTCAAAAACTTGTGGCTCAACCTCGGCCACGGCTCCAGCGGCTGGGCCCTGGCCTGCGGCAGCGCCCGAGTTGTGGCCGACCAAATCAGCAGCCGCAAACCCACCATAGACGTCTCGGGTCTCGATTTGAGCCGATTTTCAAGATAAATCAGCCTCTGGTCACCGGATTCATTGGGTTCGTTGCTATCTAAATAGGACTATTGTTTAGCAACACCGATTTCAACGTGACAACCGCCACACATCGCCTGCAACCAAGCCCGTGGGCTGTTTGAGTCGTTGGGCAGCGGCGGGGTCGGCTTGCAGGGTGGCGCGCCACCACTCAAGGGTTAGTTGGGCGACAACGGCTTGGTGTGCGGGCGTTTTTTGCCGCGCGATGGCTTCGCCGCGCAGCCGCCTGGGCAGCTCGTCGGCAACCGATTGGCCGCCAAAACTCATGTGCTCGGCTTCGCTTAAGACCCAAAGCGCCTTGTTGCCGCTGGGCAATTGGTCAAACACGGCTGCGCGCTGCTCGGGCGTGGTGCCGTCACCGATGACGTCGCCGTCTAGCGTGCCAGTGATGGCGAGCATGGGCCGCACGACTGCGGCCAAGCCTTGGGGGTTGCGCTCATTGGCCTTGGGTGATAGGGCAATGAAGCTGGCCAATCGGGGCTCATTAATGGATTGGCCCGTGGGATAGCGCTGACCCGCCATGCCAAGCGTGGTGGCTGCACCAAACGAGTG
>JANOPN010000017.1:0-27461 GCA_031421855.1 Comamonadaceae bacterium | reverse complement strand
ATTTGGTGACTTTTTGGCACTTGGTCTCCGGATTCATTGGGTTTGTTGCTATGATTTTATTTGGATAGGCTGAGCGCTGCAACGCAGATGGGGCGGTTTTGCGTCATTCCTGACGTAACCTACGCGCTTGCTTGGGCGACTCGCCCAAGAAAAAAGCTCAACCCAAAGGATCACCGATGAACGCAACTTGGATGGCAGCGCTGCAAGCTTTGGGCGGCGGCGTGTTGATTGGTTTGGCCTCGTGGCTTTTGTTGGCCTCGCTTGGGCGCGTGGCGGGCATCAGCGGCATTGCGGCGGCAGCCATTGCGCCGTCTGAATCAGAACCCACAACCGACAGCGCTTGGCGCTTGATGTTTTTGATCGGGCTGGTTGGCGGCGGCGCGCTGGCGTTTGCGCTGCTGGCACCCCCATTGGCTGCCATGCGGCCTGTGCCGGTTTTGATCGTGGCTGGGCTGCTGGTGGGAGTCGGCACGGTCTTGGGGTCGGGCTGCACCAGCGGGCATGGCGTGTGCGGGTTGGGGCGGCGATCAATGCGTTCATTGGTGGCGACGCTGAGCTTCATGGGCGCAGGGGTCGCCACGGTGAGTGTGGTGCAGTTGCTGTCGGCGCGCGCTTGAACGTCGAGGCAAACATGTTCAAGAAAAACACAGTCGCCTTGTTGGCGGGTTTGATCTTCGCGCTGGGTTTGGTGTTGTCGGGCATGACCCAACCCGCCAAAGTCATTGGGTTTCTCAATGTGTTGGGGCTGCAAAACGGCGTGTCTTGGCAAGCTGCGCCCGGATTTTGGGATCCGTCATTGGCTTTGGTGATGGGCGGCGCGTTAATGGTGACCTTGATTGCGTTTGCAGTGACACGACGCTCAACGAATGCAAAGCCGTGGTTTGGCGAGGAGTTTCATTTGCCCACGCGCCAAGACATTGATGCCAAACTGATCATTGGCGGCGTGATGTTCGGCGTGGGTTGGGGCTTGGTGGGTTACTGCCCCGGCCCCGCCTTGGCTAGTCTGTTGGTGGGAGGGCTCGATGCCTTACTTTTCTGTGCCGCGATGTTGGCGGGCATGTGGGTTGCCAAAAAGTACCTGGCTTTAGACAAGTCGCCAAATTAACCGTGTTTTAGCCCATGGGTCGCCGGATTCATTGACTTAACTGCTCTTATTTTTGCTGATGGCGCGCAGTCAAAACCCAAAGCGCAACTAACCCCGCCACAACGGCCCAAAATGCGGAACCAATGCCCGCAATCACCACGCCGGACAACGTCACCAAAAAGGTGATCAGCGCGGCTTCGCGGGTGGGCTCTTCTTTGAGCGCGGCCGCTAAGGCGTTACCAATGGTTCCCAACAACGCCATGCCGGCGATTGCCGCGATGAGGGCCTTGGGAAAGGCCTGCAACACGCCTGTCACGGCGGCGCCGAATAGACCAATGCCAATGTAGATGAGCCCACAGCTCACGGCGGCGGTGTAGCGCTTGTTGCGGTCTTCGTGCGCCTCGGGGTTCATGACCATGGCTGCAGTGATGGCGCTGAGATTGAGTGCAAAACCACCAAACGGCGCCAGAACCACCGTTGCCACGCCAGTCGTGGTGATGATTTTTGACAACGGCAGCTCGTATCCCGACGCCCGAATGGCCGCCACGCCTGGCAAATTTTGCGAAGCCATGGTGACGATGAACAGTGGCAACGCCAAGCTCACCACCCCTGCCATGCTGAATTGCGGCGACACCCAAACCGGGATCGTGAAGCCAGAAATGTCACCAAAACCAGCCTTGGCCACATCGAACCCTTGTGTTGCCGCAACATAGAACACCGCGATGACCAGGGTTGCAGGCACGGCGTATCGCACCCAAAATCGCTTGCCAACCAAATAGGCCAGCAACATCGTGACCACCAAGCCGGTATCCGCCCCGGCGGCAAAGAAGCCGTTGAGTGCAAACTTAGCCAGCACGCCAGCGAGCAAAGCCTGAGCCAGCGCCATGGGGATGCGGTCCATCAGTTTCTCAAACCACCCGGTCGCGCCAAACAAAGCGACCAGCGCGCCGCTGATCATGAATGCACCGACAGCGTGGCCCATGGAGTAGGGCGCGCCACTGGCGGCCGCCGCCGCAGCGGTCGTGGCCAAAACAGCCGCTCCGGGCGTGCTCCAAGCGACCATCACGGGCTTGCGCAAAATCAGCGACATCACAACCGTGCACAAACCCATGCCCAAGCCCAAAGCCCACATCCACGAACTGACCTGCGCCGAGCTTGCTCCAAACGACAAGGCTGCTTGGAACACGATTGCCACTGAACTGGTGAAGCCCACCAATACGGCGACAAACCCAGCCGAAAAAGCGGGCAAATTCACGTCTTTGAAGTAATTCATCAAATTTCTTGTGGGGGATGCATCCAGCACAGCTTGCCGGGCGTAGGGCAAAAGTGTAGGCTCATGTCGGGTCAAACAATTCATTAGAGGTGCTGATGTCCATTTCAATTTTCACCCCCCGCAGCGTTGCCATTGCCGCGTCTTGCGTCGCTGGCTCGCTCTTGTTTGGCTGCGCGAGCGTGCCCGCGCCAAGTGCAACCCCCGCTGCACCCGTGGTGCCGACTTACTCGCAAGCTGCGTTGCCTGCGGCTGTGCAGGTACCCAGCGGTCACCGTGTGGGGTTAGAGACCGTGGGTGTGGGCGAAATCACCTACCAATGCAATGCGCAAAAAGACAGCGCGGGCGCACTCAACGGCGCGTTTGCATGGGTTTTTGCTGGCCCCGATGCCAAGCTGATTGACAGAAGTGGCAAAGTTGTCGGTAAATATTTCGGGCCACCGGCCACGTGGGAGCATGCAGACGGCTCCAAGCTCACCGGCGTGCAGCTGGCCGTCGCGCCGTCAAGCCCGGGCAACATCCCGCTGCAACTTGTCAAAGCGGACCCAGCCGTTGGAGCCGGCGCGATGCGCGGCGTCACCCACATCCAACGAGTTGCAACTGTCGGCGGCGTCGCACCCAAGTCTGCCTGCGGGATTGCGAACGCTGGGGCCAAACAAATCGTCAAGTACCAAGCGGATTACATCTTCTACCGGTCAAACTGACACCCTGCGCCGAACTCTGCACCGAACTCAGCGCTTGTGAATCAGCTCTTCGTCCATCGCGGCCCCAAGACCGTGGCTGCGAGCGCACAGACGACAAAGCCCACGCCAGCCCACTGCCAGGGGCTGAGCAGCTCGCCCAAAATCAGCGTTCCTGCGCTCAAGCCCACGACCGGCACGGCCAAGCCAAAAGGCGACACCCGGCTGGCGGCGTGGCGCTTGATGAGTTGTGTCCACATCGCGTACGCGAATACCGTGGCGCACAAGGCCAAATAGACGACAGCCGACCAGCCCATCCAGGTGGCATTGAGCCAGTTCGCGTGGCTGGCTGGTGAGTCGGTGAGCGCGCTCATCAAAGCCAAAGGCAAAACCGGCACGGCAGATGTCCAAACGACAAAGCTCAACGGTTCAAAATCGGGGTGGTTTTGTTGCGTCTTGCGAGCGGCGACATTGGCTGCGGCCCAGCTCGCGGCTGCGCCGATGTTGAGCAACAAGCCCGCAAAAGTGACGCTGGAGACCGCAACGAGGCCCGCAGCGGTGATTTTTGTGTCATTTAGGCCGTTGGTCTCCGTATTCATTGAGTTTGTTGCTACTAAATGCATAGCAAAACAACTCAAGCCAATGGCAGCCAGCACCATGCCCCGGCGCTGAGTGGGCGAGATCTTTTCGCCCAACAGCCAAACGCCCATCACTGCCGTGAAGAACACTTGGGTCTGCATGATCACCGACGCCAAAGATGCGGTCATGCCAACCTTGAGCGCTGTGAACAAGAATCCGAATTGGCCCACGCCTTGAAGCAGACCATAAACCAGCAGCAACTTGAGCGAGATGGCGGGGCGCTTGACGAACAGCATCAGCGGAAACGCAGCCAGCGCAAATCGCGCCGCAGCCAATTGAAACGGCGTGAACTCGCGCAGGCCAAACTTCATCACCACAAAGTTCATGCCCCAAATGAATACCACGATCCCTGCCATGGCGAGGTCGCGCGAGCTGAAGGCGGTTTTATTCATGGGTGATCCTGTCCAAGTTGCGCCACAGCATCGCGCCAGTTGGCGATCATGTCATTGGCCCGCCAGTAGCTGCCCGGCGCGCTGCTGACCAGCATGGCGGGACCTCTCTGGCTCGCATCGCCGCGCGAGTCGACCAATGCCTCCCACGCGCGCAATGGGCGCAGCCACTCAGATTGAAAAGTAGCGCCAGATTTGAATTCAATCGGCCACAAGACACCGTTGCGCTCCACCAGTAAATCGACTTCCAAGCCTAGGCTGTCACGCCAAAAAAAACATTGTGCGTTGCGACCGAAATTGCGGCTGTATTTGCCATATTCATTGATGAGGTAGTTTTCAAACAGCGCACCACGCATCGGGTGCGTAGCAAACTGTGCTGGATCGTTTAAGCCAAGCAAGTGCGAGCACAAACCTGTGTCGTGAAAATACAGCTTGGGTGTCTTGACGATGCGCTTGCCGAAATTGGCCGAGTGCGGCGGCAACCGGTACGTGATGTAGCTTGCCTCCAGTACGTTCAGCCAATCTCGGGCGGTGGTTTGAGCAATACCCAACGAGTGGGCGAGCTCATTGAGATTGAGCAGTTGACCGCAGCGAGCCGCCGCCATCTTCATGAACCGCTGAAACTGCTGCAAGTCAGCCACGCGGCTGAGTTGGCGCACATCGCGTTCGACATAGCTGCTGACGTAGCTTGACAGCCAATCGGTGTGGCTAACCGCGCGGTCAAAAAGCGCCGGGTAACTGCCGCACACCACCGCATGGGCCAAGTCGCGATCGCGCATGATCGACTCAATCTCGCAATACGCAAACGGCAGCAGTTCTAAGTAGCCTGCCCGCCCGGCGAGTGACTGGCTCACGTGTGCGGACAGTAGCAAATTCTCCGATCCAGTGAGCACGTACCTACCCATGCGCCGCTCTCGGTCTACTTGGGTTTGCAAGTACGACAAAACTTGCGGTGCGCGTTGCACCTCGTCGATGATCACGCCTTGGTTGTGCTGCGCCAAGAACCCGCGGGGGTCAGCTAAAGCTCGCTCGCGCACGTCCAAGTCTTCAAGAGAGACATAGGCGTATTCGGGGAAGGTTGCCTGTGCAAGGCTGGTTTTGCCAGATTGACGCGGCCCCGTCAAAACCAAGACGGGGAAGCCCGACGCCAATCGCCTTAACCGGTCCTGGGCAAGTCGCTTGAGCATTTTTTACAATTTCAGCTTTTAAAACTGAAATTGTACAATCGAAGAGATATCAAACCAAATGACATCAGCTCCATGGTGATCAAAGCAGTCGCTTCAAATAGCGCCCCGTGTGGCTAGCCGGGTTGGCCGCTATGTCCTCAGGCGTTCCCACCCCAACCACCATGCCACCGCCGTCGCCGCCTTCTGGGCCCATGTCGATCAGCCAGTCGGCTGTCTTGATGACGTCTAAGTTGTGCTCAATGATGACGATGGTGTTGCCCGCGTCGCGAAGTTGATGCAGCACCTTGAGCAACAGCTCAATGTCGGCAAAATGCAGCCCCGTGGTGGGTTCGTCTAGTATGTACAAGGTGCGCCCGGTGTCGCGCTTGGACAACTCCAACGCCAGCTTGACGCGCTGCGCCTCACCGCCCGACAAAGTAGTGGCCGACTGCCCAAGCTTGATGTAGGTGAGCCCCACGTCAAGCAAGGTTTGCAGCTTGCGATGCAAAAGTGGCACAGCACTGAAAAATTCGGCAGCGGCCTCGACGGTCATGTCCAAGATTTGCGCGACATTTTTGCCCTTGAAAAGCACCTCCAGCGTCTCGCGGTTGTATCGCTTGCCGGCACACACATCGCAGGGCACATACACGTCGGGCAAAAAGTGCATCTCGACTTTTTTCACGCCGTCGCCTTGACAGGCCTCGCACCGACCGCCGCCGTTGGTTTGCGCCACGTTGAACGAAAAGCGCCCCGGCCCGTAGCCACGCTCGCGCGCCATTGGCACCTCAGCCATGAGCTCGCGCAAGGGCGTGAACAAGCCTGTATAGGTTGCGGGGTTGGAGCGCGGCGTGCGCCCAATGGGCGACTGGTCCACGTTGATCACTTTGTCGAACTGATCCAAGCCGTTGATTTCGTCAAACGCAGCGGGCTCATCGTGCGCACGGTAAATTTGCTTGGCGACCGCACGGTATAGCGTGTCGTTGACCAAGGTGGATTTGCCCGAGCCACTCACACCTGTGACGCAGGTGAGCAGCCCGACCGGAAAGTCGACACTCACGCCGCGCAAGTTGTTTCCGCGCGCGTTGTGAATGTGGATCACGCCAGAATCAGGCTGTTTGATGGGTGCCGTTTTCGCGGCTTTGAGCTGCGCTTTGCTGAGAGGCATGATCGACGCGGCCTTGGGCAATTTTGCCTGTTGACCCCATTTGCGCCGTGTCTTTGGAATCGCAATCGCCCGCACGCCGCTGAGGTATTGCCCAGTGAGCGAGTTCGGGTTGGCTTCAACTTCAGCGGGCGTGCCCTGGGCCAAAATGCGCCCGCCGTGGATGCCCGCACCGGGCCCCAGATCAAGGCAATGATCGGCTGCGCGGATCATGTCCTCGTCATGCTCAACCACGATGACGCTGTTGCCCAGGTTGCGCAGGTGCTGCAACGTCGCAATCAAGCGGTCGTTATCGCGCTGGTGCAGGCCGATGCTCGGCTCATCCAGCACATACATCACACCAGTCAACCCTGAGCCAATTTGAGATGCCAAGCGAATGCGCTGTGACTCGCCCCCTGAGAGGGTCTCCGCGCTGCGATCCAGGCTCAAATAATTCAAGCCGACATCATTCAAAAATCGCAATCGGGAGGCAATTTCTTTGATCACTTTGTCGGCAATTTCTGCCCTTTCGCCAGTGAGTTTGAGCGATTCAAAATACGCCAACGATTCACGCAAAGTCGCGCCGCTGACTTCAAAAATGGCACGGCATTGGGCACCCTCACCCAGTTTCACATGGCGCGCCTCGCGTCGCAATCGGCTGCCGCCGCAATCACTGCAAAGCGTGTTGGAGCGGTAGCGCGCCAGATCTTCACGCACCACGCTGGAGTCGGTTTCGCGGTAGCGCCGCTCCATGTTGGGGATGATGCCCTCAAACGGGTGTTTTTTGCTGATCTTGCGACCCTTGGAGTCGCCCGACTCGATCACGTATGCAAACCTGATCTCTTCGCTGCCCGAGCCCTTGAGTACCAAGTGTTGGTGCTCAATAGACAAAGCCTCAAATGGCGTGTCCACATCAAACCCGGCGTGCGTCGCAACAGCCTCCAACATGCTGAAGTAGTACCCGTTGCGCCGATCCCAACCCTTGATCGCGCCGCTGGACAAACTCAAGCTGGGAAACGCCACGACACGCGTCGCATCAAAGACATCCATCGTGCCAATGCCATCGCATGTCGGGCACGCGCCGACGGGAGAGTTAAACGAAAACAAACGGGGCTCAAGCTCGCTGAGCGAGTAGTCGCAAACCGGGCAAGCAAACTTGGCATTGAAACCCGTCTCAACACCCGTGTCCATGTTGGCGACGATCGCTTTGCCATTTGCCGCGCGCAAAGCCGCTTCAAAACTCTCGGCCAAGCGCTGCGCAATGTCGGGTTTGACCTTGAAGCGGTCAATCACCACATCAATGTTGTGTTTGTCGGTCTTTTTGAGCTTGGGCAACGCATCTGCCTCGACCGTTTCACCATCGACGCGAAAGCGCACGTAGCCTTGGGCTTGCATGGCTTCAAAAACGTCGACAAACTCACCTTTTCGCTCGCGCGCCACAGGTGCCATCAGCATCAGTTTGGCGTCAGTGGGCATGGCCAAAACCGTGTCAACCATTTGACTGACGGTTTGGCTTTTAAGCGCCAAACCGTGGTCTGGGCAATGGGGCGTACCGGCCCGCGCGAATAGCAGACGCAAATAATCGTGGATCTCTGTGACCGTGCCAACGGTCGATCGCGGGTTGTGACTGGTCGCCTTTTGCTCGATTGAGATCGCCGGGCTCAAACCCTCGATCAAGTCCACATCGGGTTTGTCCATCAGTTGTAAAAACTGGCGCGCATATGCCGACAAACTCTCAACATAGCGGCGCTGCCCCTCGGCGTACAAGGTGTCAAACGCCAGCGACGACTTCCCGGACCCACTCAAGCCCGTGATGACAACCAACTGATTGCGCGGAATGTCGCAATCAATGTTTTTGAGGTTATGCGTCCGCGCCCCACGGATGCTGATCACAGGAGACTCAAAACGAATTGCTCGCGCAAGAGGCGAGCCATCAAAATCGGAATTCACAGGGCAGACTCATTGGGGTAACCCTTGATGATAGGGCAGGTGGGGTGCCGCCCGCGCGCGTTTGGGTGCGCGTGCGGGGTAGCGGACAATGCCGCCATGAGTAAGCTCCATGTCTACACAAGCGCCGCATGCAACTACATACCCAAAGTCAGGTTGTTGTTTGAATCCGTTCGTCGATATCACCCAGAAGCGGTGCTGCATCTGCTGCTCGCCGATGAGTTGCCAGCAAACACTGACCTGTCGTCTGAGCCAATCGATGTCGTTGTGCAAGCCAAGGAACTCCAAATCGCAGATTTCGAGGGGTGGGCTTTCTGTCACACAATTGTTGAACTGTGCACCGCGGTCAAGCCGTTTTACTTGCAGCAACTTTTGAGTGATCCGGAGTGTGCCAAGGTTTTCTACCTGGACCCAGATACGGTGTTGTTCTCCCGACTAGACGATATCTGCGAGGCATTGGACGATTGCAATATTGTGTTGACACCGCATCAGACCTATCCGGAGGACTGCGTCTCAGGAATCATCGACAACGAATTGTCGAGTTTGAAACATGGAGTCTATAACCTCGGGTTCCTAGGTGTCGCTGCAACTGACGAATCTCGTCGATTTGCAGACTATTGGGCTCAGCGGTGCTACTATTTTTGTCGCTCCGAGCCGCACAACGGCATGTTTACCGACCAACGCTGGATTGATTTGGTGCCAGCAATGTTTGATGGCATTCGAATTAGCAGGAAAAGTCGTCACAACTTAGCCCCATGGAATTTATCCCAAAGGGCTTTGAAAATTGATGCTTCTGGGAACTATTGGGTTGACGATGAACCCTTGGGTTTTTACCATTTCACGGGGTTTGACAGCGGTGCTCATCGCATTGCAACGTCGAAGATCACCCTAAAAAATCCGGAGGTTGCTCGCTTGATCTCAGAGTATTCGAAGCAAATCGCCGTGATTCAGAAAGAAGATCTTTGCAAGACTCCTTGGCGCTATGGATATTTTCAAACGAATCATCCAATTACACCTTCCCATCGTTTGCTGTATCGCCAAAGTCCCAAGCTTCAGCGGGACTTTCCAAAGCCATATACCGGGACTAATGGCATTCAACTGCGTGATTGGTTTGAACACACCGCAACAGCCCAATTTCCAGAGTTGTTTGACCCCAATCGCTCGACACAAGCCCGTTTGGAGCGGTCATTGAATCTTGGGATACTTTTTGATCCCCATCAAAGGGTCGAGCGCGACACACTTTTGCGACAAATCGTCAAGACGACGTTCGTTTCGCCGTCGATGGGTCTCGAAATCATCAAGCGCGGCATAAATGTGTTGCGCGTGGAGGGGCTCAAAGGCTTGAACCGCCGCGTATCGGGACGAAAATTTTTTTGAGTCGTGGGACTACCAAAGTTGAAACGCGCCGAGCGACGTGCATGCGCACTGGTAAGACCGAATTGCACGCACGGCAGCCGCTCCTATTGCTGCCTACTTGATTGTCAAAACCCGGTCGGTTTCACACAGCAAGAATGCACTCGACTGGTACATTGAAACCGACATCTTGTACTGTCCCAGGGGCAGCAGTGTGGTGTCGAGCACAGACCTAAAGCCTGCTTTGAGCAGCGACTCTTGTTTGAAAAAGGCTGCCACGTCTGGACGGTCGATCCGCTCAGCCTCAGAACTGCTGAGCACCAAAGCACCAGTGGATGAACGCAGATGGATTTTGACTGTTGGTGGAATGTTCCCGACAATGCCGTCGTAGCCCCATCCCTCAACCGTGATTTTGCCGGGCGATGTGACCCAATCCTTGGAGCTGCTGGGAAGCATCTTGTCCAGCTGACATGATCCCACGGAGTAGATCGGTGGGAATTGAGCAGCTGGTTTGTCGTCCTTCACGCAACCAGTTAGATAGATGGAAAAAAGAGAGACAACGAGGAGCGAACGCATTGTGTAAGTTCTGGTTGTTAGTGTTGTATTGATGATAGTCATGGTCCGTTCCGTTAAAGTAATGCAGCCTCACGAGCGCTTCGAATCCGTTGCTCGCAAATTTGATATTCGGGTGTTGAGATCAGTTTTTGGCGATCCTCATCAGTATTGAGGGCAAGGGTATGTTCTCGGTCAACGTTGTGGATGTAGTCACCGATGTAAATATTGTGATTCAAATCTGCCCAAGTACCGTTTTCAGCGGTGAAGATTTGTAATGTTAGGAAATAGTCTTCCATGAATTTTTGGTCATTGAAGTACCGAACTTTTGACCAATCAATTTTTCTAACATCAATCATGATGCTATGAATTGGCGCGTGATTGTGCGCAACAAAGTCGCTATACGAATACCCATACTCAAATGCCCGCGTTCGATTAAACAGTTGGCTTGATGCGGCATGTCTTGACGTAGAGTAAACCCGACCGAAACTAACAGCTTTGCCTGTTTTTTCCAAACGACTTGCTAGATATCGATATGCATGAGGCATCAACAAATCATCGAAATCCAATATGCAAGCAAATGTCGTGGCAACGTTTTGAAGTGAAACGTTCAACATTTCAGAACGCAAGTCACCCTTGCCGGTAGCAGATTGAAACGTTTTAATTATGGGTGGGTGTGACGAACTCCAAGTAAACTCCTTCAAAAGATCTTTCACTTGACTCTCTTGCGCAAACGATAAATCCTGCGCAGCGATGACCGGTTGAACTGTCATGTCGTGCATGGCATAGATCGAGCAGAGGGCAGATCGCAATTCGTCGAAATTTGCACCGGGGTGGATCCGAAGGATGGTAGAAACATCGGGTAGGGTGTCGCAGTCTTCGGGGTCATTTTCTGCGAATAGAAAGCACAGGGCAGACGTGCAAAGCCTCGCGCCGCGATGGCCTGACGAAATGACATTCGGCGCACGCATCACCAACGGGCTGGTAAATGCATGATCAGCGTTGATGGCGTGCTCATCGCCCACGTCTGAGATCAGCTGAGGCACTCCATATGCATTTGCGACGGCAGTGATGCCCGTATCGACGACAGATTTTGTCAGTTCGAGCAATGTGTGTGGTTGCATGAAAACTGGTTGGCGAATGAGACACACCGCACAAGCTGGGTCAACGGACAGTTGTAGCGACAGTCCAAGCTGCTGCGCCAGCGCTTGATCAGACACAGTAATAGCTTCATACCCTTGGGCCTTTAGGAATTGGACTGCGTTTTTCAGTCCTTTCGTGAAGCGCTCATTGAGGACTTTGCTTAGAGTGAGGCGGTTGACCACCGAAGAAACTACCTCGATATGAATATTTGGCCTATTGACAATACTTTGAACGGATTCCACATTGGATGCCTTGTCGATTTGCGCTTTGCACAATGCGCGACCGACTGCGTTCAGGTATGCATACCCATAGCGGGTGTCTGGCTCGAGATGTGCACCTTCAGCCCACTCATTCCAAGCGTTGACGACTACGAATTGCCGATCGATGGGCAAAGATCGCTTGGCATATGCGACACAATTTTCTAACCATGCTTGAAACCTATCTGGTGTACTGCCATGAACAATATAGGCCTTATCACCATAACGAGCGGTGTTGTCCCAAATTGGTACAACAGATCGATAGTAGTCAAAGTCTTTTAATTCACTCTGTGAACTATAGAAAGCTGCAACAGCCTGATAGTCCAATACATGCCCATTGAATTTGTCGAAAAATTGAAGCTCATTTTTGATATCGGGAACTGCTCCATCGGTCCAGTCGTGAAGAACTCTTTCTACACCGCCATCCATACCGAATTCTCGTGGGGACAACGCTCCGCGTGTCAGTACGGAAACCAAATAGGGTGTTGGCAGACCAGCAAGCAAACACTCTTCCTGCCAGATTTGGACATAGCGCTTGGCTGAAGGAATCGAAGACGGACGATAGACGTAAAGAACTGGTCGACTATCTACTGTGATGTAGCGAGAGTCTTTGAAGAATGGAATTAAGTAGTGGATAAACCCCCGCGCATCTTCATCAGAATACTTCTGTCCGAGGAGAACATCAGCGTCATCACCATCCCAGCGGCGCGTCCAATTTTCGTTAGCCCAACAAAAACAGAAAGGCATTTCGACATTGGTATTGTCGAGCAGTAGCTTCGCTGGTGCTTCTAGGATAAGACGACCGCCGAACCAATAATGATAGAAAACTTGCCCAAAAACACCAGATTTTCGCATTAAATCCGTCTGTTGATGCAATGTATCGACGGATTTTAATGAGTAATATCCAAGATCTGAATGAGCAATATGTTGTTGATAATGATCAACAAATAGTGGATTTGCTCCTTTGACGTTCGTCCACTCAGTAAAGTCTTTTCCATGCCACTCATCATTTTCTGGGGTTGGATGAAATTGGGGTAGGTAAAAAGACAAAATTTTTACAGTTGAATCTTTCGCATCCGCAGAAAAGTCAAGCTGGTTCTCGTATGTCAGAAAATCAGTAACGGAGTCAGTCTCGCATATTTCAATATTTCGACGATGTTGCTGAATCTGCAATTGCAAAACATAGCCACCCAGAATTTTTTCAATTTGATAGGGTGAAAATATTGATTTAGACAAAACTAAATCACTGACCTTAATCATTGAGGAAAGAGCAATTCTTCTTGAGATAAAAAATGGTGAAACGAATGAATCAATATCTTCCAATGAGCGATTCGAAAAAATTGCATCTGATTCGAAAATATGCGACAAATTCCGCCCGACGTCCGCAAGATGAATAGCATCTGAAAGTCGCTGTTTTACACCTTGTGCAAAAACGATCGTATTGTCTCTGGCAAGCAGAGTTTTAATGTATTCAAATCTAGCAGATGCAGTTTCGTTTGATCCGAATATCAATTTAAGGCGTTGATAAGCATTTTCACGAAAGTCATTCGAAAAACTATTCGAAGAGCTCGATTCCCAGTGGCAAAAGTAATCACGAAATTGAATTTCTTGTTTCAATACCGGGATGAGCGATGCCAGCGGCCCACTATAAGTTCTCGGTCGAACAATACTCAGTGAAATAAATCTCGGCAGACCCTCCCTAATCGTTAAGTCGGAAACTTCACTTTGAATGGATGTTGGGATCGTAACGACCAATTGAAATTTCTGCTTAACAGATCTCAAGGCTTCCAAACAATACGACCAATGTGATGCATCATTTAAATACAAGTGGATGATCAGCTTGACGGGTTCAACTACCGTAGGTGTCAACGCATCTATTCTCGGATCGATAAAGTGCGGAATCAATGACGGCGTCGCTTTGGGAAGTGCTATGACTTTTTGCCTTGGCTTCGCTGGCCCGTTTATCGTCGAAAAGACGGCATCTCGTAGCCCGGCAAGACCGCCGTTGCGAAACCTGCGCAACGCACTGGACAGCAGCTTGAGAGGACCGCCATGCCGACGGATCGTGGATGGCAGCACAGCGACTGCTCTTGAAACAGTTCTAATTTTTCTTGGTAACGAACCCAAAAATCTCAAAGGGGCTGTCAATTTCCAACTCGTGCTGGCTTGAATCGTGTGGATATCATTGGTCAGTCGGTTGGTGTGTTGGATCATGTCTTGGACATGGCCGGCATGTTGGCGGTCTTGCTCAACGCGGTGGGTGTCGGCTTCGGCAACGCTTGCGACCGCGCGTGATAGCTGGTTGCGAACGTCTGTCAACACAGCCTCGGAAAAGCTCAGAGCGTCGCGAGTTGATTGGAGTTCAGCATTGATGCTGAATGAAGCCTCTTGATCGCGACTGGCTGCTGTTTGTAGCGCATCAATCGACAATCGATCGGTCTGCGATGCTTGTGTCAACGCTTCTATTTCGGCGCGGAATCGCAGGGCGTTTTGCTTTTCAAGCGCGAGCTCGTCACAGACTTGGTCGTGTAGTGGCTCGAGGTGGGCGATTCTCGCGTTCGCAGCATCTGTCAGCTCTTCGAGCTCGTCAATCGTGATCGTTAATTTGAGCAAAGTTGACTCGATCAAAGCTTGCTCTTCGTTGCTTAAACGAATTTGTGCCGTCAATGCACCGATTTCTGAATGTAGCTTTGCAGTGAAAGTGTTTGCTTCGTTCAGCTCATTTCGCAAGCCGATGACCCGTTCCGAAGCGTCTACTTTGATGCGATCCAACTCGCCTCGCAAACCAACTATTTGGTTGCTCAGGCTGGAATTGTTCGCATTGGCTTGATGCAACTGCGAGTGTGCCTCTTCTGCGTCACTCGCTGCTTGATCTGCCCGCGCTTTCACCAGGTTTGCGACACTCTTGAGTTTATGAATTAGCTCGCTGGCCTGTACCAATTCCGCTTGCAACTGGTTTGATGTGCCCAGTGCGGACGACAAGTCAATTTCAATACGGCGCAGTTCCGATTGCGCGTAGTTCAATTCATGCGTCAACTCCAGCCTAGACTGCTCATGCGTCAAAAGATCTGTTTGTCTATCTGCGATTTCGAGGACCTGTGCGGTCGAAAGCATCTTGCTAGCTTCAAGCGCCGACTCGAGTTCATTAAATTTGACTTGAAACGTGCACTTAGCTTGAACAACGTCACCGTTGAGAATCTCTGCGAGAGTTCGTGATTCTTTGAGTTGTCTTTGCTGTTCAGCGAGCACTTCCGAAGCAAGGCGAGTAATAATTGAGATGCCTAACTTGACACGGACATTGAGGGTAGAACCAGGCACAATCTTGGCTAAAATATGCTTTGGAATCGAGGGATACCACTGCGGATCAATGTTTTCCGGTAGCACAAATGTGCCATCGTGCGTCCGACTCGCGTACGTGCCAGCACTGACGGTTTCGCTCGCTAGCATCTCGTTTGCGGCCCACAACTCATCCCCATCAGCACCAATCAAACGGGATTCGTAAAAGAAGAAACCAATGATGTCGTTGACAATATCAATTCGAAGGTTGGTTACCGGATATTCACAATTACCCGGACCAAAAGTGAAAATAATTAAGCGAGAATCTCCGCGTTCCTCAAGATATTCTGCGTAGAAGCAATTATTTTCACTGTATTCATCATGGAAGCTTGAGGTCCAAAAAAGCGTTGCCGATGGCAACAATCTCATTACAGAACGTATGCTGTCGCGACGGTCATGGATTGGATGATTGCTTGCGAAAGTCTTTGCGCTTATTATCCATTGGTATGTTTGTGCATCTACTCGCTCGTTTGCTAACTGTTTGAGCAACGGCAGTGGTAAGGCAGTGTGACCGTCGAACTCAGTCTCAGATATCGATTTTTGAACGGTATCGATTTCCCAAGTGAAGATTCCCGCTTCTTCAAGACTTATAATCAGACCATCCCGTGAAAAAAATCGAACATGAGTATCATCAAGGATTCCGTTTTCGCGATACGTGAACTTGCCTAAAAGCAGATCAAGACCAACTGCAATATGGGTGATGTTGGGCACCGAAAATAAAATTAAGCCAGATGGTTTAACCAATCGTTTCAATTGGCTCAGCAAGATGCCGGGTCGGACAATGTGCTCCAATACATCCGCTACGACGACGATGTCGTACGCGCTAGGTTCAAACTCATTCGCGAATTCGGCTGTTTCCAGATCGACTTCGAGCACTGTTCGATAGCGGCTTTTTGCCAGGGCTAGGGCAGACGCGTCGGAGTCAACGCCATCAACGATGCACTGTTTGTGCTCTACCAAATACTCCCCCAGCATGCCGCTGCCGCAACCAACATCGAAAACGATGCTGCCGGGCGCAATTTTGCCGACAATCTTTGACAGTGATTCCTCTTCTCCAAAGCGCACTTTGCGTGAGTAGTTCTCGTGGGTCGCCATTTCAACCCCCCTTTACCCAATACACGCCAGTCCAGTCAACCGTTAGGATTGCTGGACGTAACCCTCGAGAATCCAAGAAATCGTGGACTGCCTGCTTGCAGCTATTGATATAGCCGTAGTCGTCGACAATGACAAAGCCGCCGTCAATAACCTTGTCGTATAGCGCCGTCAAGGAGACGAATGTTGATTCGTACATGTCGCCATCCAATCGCAACACAGCTAAGGCTCCAATGGGTGCAGTCGGTAGCGACTCGTGAAACCAACCTTTTATGAACTTGACTTGGTCATCCATCAAACCAAATCGCTCAAAATTTCGTTGAACATCGTCAATGCTGACGGCGAGCTCCGGGTGCAGGTGATGCGTATCTCCCGCATCTTGCGGCCAATCATCCTTTGGCTTAGGCAAGCCTTCAAACGAATCGGCAACCCAAACAGTGCGGTCTGTAACGCCGTGATGCTTCAGCAGCGCGCGCATCAAGATGGTTGATCCGCCTCGCCAAACACCAGCCTCCAGTAAATCACCGGGAACGCCGCGCGCGATTACGTGCTCTACGCAGGTCTGGAGATTGTCCATTCGCGCCTGACCAATCATCGAAAATCCACCTAACGGCCAATCCTTGCCATCGAGTCTGGCCTCGGAGTCGTTGTGAATGCGATCGAGCAAAACTGATTTAAGTAAACTGATGTAAGACATTCAATCGATTCCTAATTGATTACGAGATCGGCTGTATCAATTTCAATTCAATCTTTGACATTGGAAGTCCAATCAAGCCAACCCATGTGCTTGACGACTCACTGCGCAAGTGAATCGCATCGTGCATCCAGTGTTGCTGGGTGTGGTCATCGTTGGTGCCACTGGCGATTGCAACACCAATTGAGTAGTCACCCTTCGGGAGACGAGGCATTATGAAACTGAAAGAAGCATCGACGGCGTGATTAGCGTCAACAGTGAGTGGATCTAGTTGAGTTTCAACAAAGGTGTTGTCACCAAATAGATATTGCCCCAACTTGTCTTGGAGATAGAAACCAATAATCGGCGAAAACGTACGTTCCGCAACGATGGCTCTGACAAAAAGACAAACCTTCTCGCCGCCAACGATCCAAGAGAGCACTTTACCGTCTTGGTCAGTTAGTCGGGCCTCGGAAATTGACGCTTGCCCTTTTCCAAAACTCGCTGACTCGGGGTTGAAGCCGATCACTTGGATGTCGTTGCGATAGCCCGTTGCGTTGAGGAATTTGAGGCGCTGATCACATTGCTCGACAGGCTTCGCCGCAGCGGCTTCTGTATGGCGCACAAGCTTGGTCGATGTACCTTGCTGTGACTCATAAAAAGCGCGCAAATATGCCTCCGCAATCTTCTTCGGATCGCCTACCTCCGCGAGGAGTCCTTTTTCCAACCAGCCTGCGCGGTTACAAAGGCTTTTAATAGACCCAGTATCATGGCTTACAAACAATACAGTTCCAGTCGCCATGAACTGCCTCAAAAAATGCATGCATTTCTTGGTGAAAAACGCGTCACCAACGGCTAACGCTTCGTCAATGATCAAAATATCGGCATCAACATGTGCGATGACAGCGAATGCCAAGCGTACCATCATGCCAGAGGAGTACGTTTTCACCGGTTGATCAATGAAGTCTCCAATGTCAGCGAAACTCTCGATCGCTTCAAACCGCTCATCAATTTGAGTTCGGGACAATCCTAAAACGGTAGCGTTGAGAAAAACGTTTTCGCGACCGGTGAACTCGGGGTTGAATCCACTGCCCAGTTCAAGTAGAGCCGCGACTCGACCGTTGACTTCAACAGTGCCTTCGGTGGGATTGAGTGTCCCACAGATCAATTGAAGAAGCGTGCTTTTACCACTCCCATTCCGTCCAATCAATCCGAATGTTTCACCGCGCCTTACTTCAAAAGAAACGTCTTTGAGTGCCCAATATTCGCGATATATCTTTCTTCTTCCAACTGGTATCTTAGAAAGAAACATTTGCTTTAAACGATCGGAAGGTCTATCATATATATGATAACACTTGCTTAAATTAGTAACTTTAATTGAAACCTCAGAGGACATCTGAAAATCCTTTGCGGGTGCGCTGAAATACCATGTATCCTAACCATAGAATTGAAATGGATACTGCCAAAAACGCGATCATCGAAAATCCATTGGGTAGTCTTCCCCAATATGCAAGATCTCTAACAGCCTCGATCATGAAGGTCATGGGATTCAACATGATCATTGCTTTGTAGCCATCCGGTACAACACTGAGTGGGTAAAAAATGGGTGACAAAAACATCAAAAATGATAACCATATCGAAACGAATTGCGTCGTGTCTCTGAGATAAACGCCTAGAGCAGATAATAAAAACATCAGACCGAAAATCAAAAAAACCAATGGAATGAATAGAAAAAACAACAAAGGCAAAGTAGCGGGTGGCACTCCGATGAAGAGAACATAGGCTAAAATCCAAACACTGGCACCGACTAAAAATTGGAAAAAAGAACTACCCAGCACAACGACAGGGAGAATTTCTAATGGAAAAACAACTTTCTTCACATAGTTTGAATTTGATATGATGAGTGTTGATGCTCGACCAAGGCAATCTGCGAAGAAGTTGTATGTCAAAAGTCCTGCAAATAAAACAAGTGCGAATTCAACTTTCGACTCACTTCCGGTGTTCCATTTGGCTTTAAATATCACGCTAAAAACAAAGGTATACGCAGCTAGTAAAACAATGGGATGCAACACAGACCAAAACACACCCAGTGCCGACCCTTTATATTTGGACTCGATCTCTCGCTTGATCAATGTGTACGTTAGTTTGCGATTGATCCATTGAGATCTCCACAGTGACCGAGGTGATATTGGGTGAATTTCCATATTTGCGAAGTGGGGCAACGGCCGATTCGGCGTCTAATTGTGTCTGTCGAACGAGCGGAGTCGGTGGGCTGAGGCCAGTTGCATTCTACTTTGGCGAATCGCTGGGGGTCGAAGCGTGTCCCGTTGATCTCGCTGCTTAAACCCGGCGAACTATCGTCATCGCGCGTCTTAAAACGCCGCGGATGCCCATTGATTTAGTCAAGCTCGCTACCCGACGCACCATGGACCAGGCTCCACCTGACTGCTCGACCGCGATGGTCATGGCTTTGAGCCATCGTGTGGGTGTTAGGGGCTGACGAACGGGTTTTTGCGAGGGGCTCTGAGCGACTAGGCGGGCGTTTGCCAAGATGTCGTTGGTGACAATTTGCTTGACCAACTCGATGTGTAGTTTGGCTTTGTGCCACGCGGCTAGGTTGCCCACATCGCGGTTTGAGAGCGGGTTGACATTGGTGGGTGCGAAATCGCCAGATAGCACGGGCGCCGCAGAGTGCCGCGAAATGAGGCGATATTCGCACACGGGCACAGCCAGTCGATTGAAGTTGAATGTGCCCCGCGCGGCCAGGCGCAGCAAAAAGTCATAGTCTTCGAGGCGCGTTAACCCAATATCAAACCATGCCTCTGTCAACTTTACGCGGGTTTTGTCAATGACGAAGCTGTGGAGCGGCAAGAAATTGTTTTGGAGCAAGTCGCCTTGGCTGGTGCCGAGTTGCAACCATGGCTGCTTTTGTCGCACGTACGGACCGTTTTCGGTTGCTTCAACACGTGCGCGGATCACACCACCTGCTGCAAGCACGTCACTGCCCTCGATCAGCTCGCCAACGAGGGTGACGTAACAAGCGGGATACACCACGTCGTCGTAATCTAGAAATGCAACGTATCGGCCTGTTGCTTGCTGCAGACCGCAGTTCAATGCGAGCGACCGAAGGTCTCGCCCGTCTGGGTTGGGGACCACCGCCATAGGCGGTGGGTGGTGATTCGGCCGTAAGTGCTTGTTCAACAGTTGTCGGTAGGGCCTGAGCGATTGAGCATCGGGAGCAACAGTCATTGACGGCATTTGCACCACCAAGACTGGTTCAACGTCGATCAGTGAGCCATCTTTCAGTTGCCGGTGCGCGTTGGCTATTGAAAACAAGGCCTCATCCAACAAGCTCAGCGACGCGCCTTCGTGAATTCGAACGATCACGCTGACCCGAGACATGCTTGAGGCACCCATCAAAACGCCCACCGCTGCCCGGTAAAGGTAAACGCGTGCGAAAAGTCGGCGACCGATGCTTCGAGATGCGTGAGTGTGGGAGGCGCCCCCAAAATCGGGAGCTCGCGCAAATTGAATTGATTGCGCAAAACAGTCTCGCATCGCAACTGAAATCGGGGTGACTGCCACTTCCATGCCAGTCGGCGACCTGCTTTGTACATCTCCAATCTCGCTCGCTCACTGATGACTCGATCTGCGGTGTCATGCGCGTACAGCGCAAAAGGGCACATGACAACTCGTCGACTAGCAGCACGCACCCGCCAGCTGTAATCGACGTCTTCCATGTATAGCCAAAACCCTGCGTCCAAATTGCCCACTCGCTCAAACAGTTCGCGGCCGACGTAGATGCAACAGCCTGATGCCCAATCCGTCCAACCGTGCGTGGGATCATAAATTTTGGGGTGTTCAGATGGAAATTGCCTTGCCTCGTACAAATGTCCTGGCCGCCGGGCGCTCATTTCGTGCAAGCGAACAATGCAATCCGGGTGGAATGTGCCGTCAGGGTTCGCCGTGATCACCGCGCTGCAGCCATCGCCAAACGCGGCTTGCCACAGCTGGTGCATGGCAGGCCCATATCCCACGTTTCGGTCGCCGCGGTCAATCAATCCCGATTGCGAAGCCACGGCACATGTCGCCAGCCTGCGCGCGCATACCGATGCATCAACCTCTTCACACCTTAAGTTCAACCCCGAATCATCACCGTTGTCAACATACAACAAACGCACGTCAAGGCCAAACCGACGGGCCTCGCGTCTAGCCGCCATGAATCCAAGCGCGAATCTTTCCAGTTCGTCGACAGTGTTGTTAAAAGTGACGGTGACAACCGTCAATTGGGGGTTCGACATCGAATTCAACGATGCCCGACGCGGTTGCATCGTGCAAGTGGCGAGGGCCGGTAAAAAAGCATAGCAGCAAATTCAATCAACTAGGGGGGCCAGCGAAGCATAGTCCGTGTACCCAGCCGCCCCACCGCCGTACAGCGTCGCGCGCACCACTTGGGCGAGCGGCTGGTTGGTTTTGAGGCGAGTGGCCAAGTCCGGGTTGGCGATGAAAGGGCGGCCCCAGGCGACTAGATCGGCACCGTTGGCAAGCGCTGCTTCGCTCAAATCTAGCGTGTAGCTGTTATTGACCATCCACGCCCCAGTTGCGCCGGCTTCGCGCCAGGCTTTGCGCATGGCGCGGTAGTCAAATGGGGCTGCGCCTTGATTGAACTCGCGATCTGCACCGGTTGCGCCCTCAATCAGGTGCAAAAACGCCATGCCTTGGGTTCGTGCGTCCGCGCCGAGCGATTGAGCTGCGTGTTCAAAGAGCGCTTGAGGCTCGTCGTCAAGCGCGTCGTTGGAGTTTGTGACCGGGCTCAGGCGCAGCCCGACCCGCTGCGCACCAATGGCTTCACACACGCCTACGCAAACCGCTTGCAAGAAGCGCGTGCGGTTGGCAATGCTGCCGCCCCAGTCGTCGGTGCGCAAATTCGAGCCTTTTCGCAAGAATTGATCGATCAAATACCCATTTGCCCCGTGGATCTCTACCCCGTCGAAACCGGCCGCGATTGCGTTCTTTGCACCGCTGACGTATTGCTCAATCACGCCCGGTAGCTCATCCTGCGTCAGGGCTCGGGGCTCGGACACGTCGACAAACTTGGGCACACCGTCTTCGATCAACACGGTTTTGCCCTGAGCACGCACCGCGCTGGGCGCGACTGGCTGGGCACCACCTGGCTGCAACGACGTGTGCGAAATGCGCCCGACGTGCCACAGTTGGCAGTAAATCAAACCGCCCTGAGCGTGAACCGCGTCGGTGATCGGTCGCCAAGCCGCAATTTGCTCGTGTGTATGAATGCCCGGCGTGTCAGCATAACCGTGGCCTTGGGCGCAGACGGGCGTGGCCTCGCTGATGATGAGCGCGGCGCCGGTTTGCGGGTTGGCACGCTGGGCGTAATACGTGGCCATGAGCGCGTTGGGCAGTTGGCCCGGTGCGCGGTTTCGGGTCAGCGGCGCCATCACCATGCGGCTTTGCAGCATCGACGCGCCAACTTGGACGGGAGTAAACAGGGCAGAAGTCATGAATAGTCAGTTAAAAATGATAGCAACAAAGTCAATAGATCCGCAGACCAACGGCATAAAAGCCCAATAATTCTTTCAAATCGAGTGAAAAATCACCCTGAGTAGCCGCCTGGGTTGTTCGACTGCCAGCGCCACGCGTCTTCGCACATTTGCGCGGTGTTGCGTGTCGCTGTCCAACCCAGCAGCTCGCGCGCAAGAGTGGGGTCAGCGTAGCACTGGGCAATGTCGCCTGCGCGGCGCGGGGCGACCACGTGGGGCACGGTTTTGCCGCTCGCGCGCTCCAGCGCGGCTTTGAGCTCCAACACCGACACACCCACGCCGGTGCCCAGATTCACCGACACCAAACCCGGGCCGCGTTCCAGATGGCGAAGCGCTGCCACGTGGCCAATGGCCAAGTCGCGCACATGGATGTAGTCGCGCACGCCGGTACCGTCGGGCGTGTCGTAGTCTTGGCCAAACACGTTCAAGTGCGAGCGCCGCCCCACCGCAACTTGGGTGATGTAGGGCATCAAATTGTTGGGCGGCCCCTGCGGGTCTTCACCAATCAAACCTGACTCATGGGCCCCCACCGGGTTGAAGTATCGCAGCCGCGCAATTCGCCAGCTCGGGTCGCTGACCGGCAAGTCGGCCAGCATTTCCTCAATGATCAGCTTGCTGCGCCCATAGGGGTTGGTTGCGCTGCGCGCAAAGTCTTCGCGAATGGGCACGCTGGCTGGGTCGCCGTAGACCGTCGCGGATGACGAAAACACAATCCCTCGAACATTTTCGGCGTGCATCGCCTCAAGCAAGGCAATCGCTCCCCACACGTTGTTGTTGTAATAGTGAATCGGCATCTGCACTGACTCGCCCACGGCCTTAAAACCCGCGAAATGCATCACCGCGCTGATTTTGTGGTCAGCCAGCACACGCCGCACCAAGGTCACGTCGCGCACATCGCCCTTGACGACCTCGATGCGTTGGCCCGTGATGGTGTGCAACCGATCTAAAACCAAGGCGTGGCTGTTTGAGAAGTCATCCAAGATGATGGGCGTGTAGCCCGCCGCCAAAAGCTCCACACAGGTGTGCGAGCCAATGTAGCCCGCGCCGCCAGTGACGAGGATGTGGGTGTTTTGCTGCGACAACTGCGACTCCTTGGCGTTGATTTTTGCGCGCTTTTTCACGCTTGCTATCGGTTCGACAAACATTCGATAATACTGGGCTAAACACAGGGGAAAGACATGATTTTCGTCACCGGCGGCGCAGGCTTCATCGGCTCTAATTTTGTACATGACTGGCTCGCCACCAGCGATGAGCCCGTGCTCACCATCGACAAACTCACCTACGCCGGCCACCCCGGTAATTTGCCTGACCACCCGCGCCACACATTTGTGCGCGCCGACATCGGTGACTCAGCCACCATCAGCGCCTTGCTGAGCACCCACCAGCCTCGGGCGGTCATCAATTTTGCCGCTGAGTCGCATGTTGACCGTTCAATCTCTGGCCCCGCCGACTTCATTCACACCAACGTTGTGGGTACCTTTGCACTACTAGAGGCCGTGCGAGCGCATTTCAACACCTTGGACGCCGCCGCCAAAGCCGCGTTTCGGTTCACTCACGTCAGCACCGACGAAGTCTATGGAAGCCTCGGCCCAACCGATGCACCGTTTACGGAGACCCACCGCTATGAGCCCAACAGCCCGTACTCGGCGACCAAAGCCGCCAGCGACCACTTGGTTCGCGCATACCACCACACTTACGGCTTGCCGGTGCTCACCACCAACTGCAGCAATAACTACGGCCCAAGGCATTTCCCCGAAAAGCTCATTCCCCTCATCATCCACAACGCCTTGGCGCTCAAACCCTTGCCGATTTACGGTGACGGTCAGCAGGTGCGTGACTGGTTGTATGTGAGCGATCACTGCGCCGCAATCCGTTGCGTTTTAAAGGGCGGCCAGCTTGGCGAGGTCTACAACATTGGCGGCTGGAACGAAAAGCCCAACCTCGACGTGGTCCACACCCTGTGCGACGCACTCGATGCGGCCCGCCCACGCACCGACGGTTTGTCGTACAAATCCCAAATCACATTTGTTACCGACCGCCCCGGTCACGACCGCCGCTACGCCATCGACGCCCGCAAAATCGAGCGCGAACTCGGCTGGAAACCTGCTGAAACCTTCGACACAGGCATCGCCAAAACCGTGGCTTGGTATTTAGCCAACGCCGACTGGGTGCAATCCGTCACCAGCGGCAGCTACCGCGAATGGACCACTCGGCAGTACGGCGCATGAGCACTCACGACACGGCCACACCCCGGCTCACACCCCGCATTGCCATCCTTGGGGCCAATGGCCAAGTTGGCTGGGAGCTCCAACGCGCTCTGCAACCACTCGGTCGCGTCACCGCACTGAGCCGCGCCGATGCCCCGCTCGACGACCTGCCCAAGCTCCACGCCGCGCTCGATGCTGCCCAGCCCCACGTCATCGTCAATGCCGCGGCCTACACCGCCGTCGACAAAGCCGAGGGCGACTCAGCCGCTGCACAAGCCATCAACGCCACCGCCCTGGCCGCCATTGGCGAGCGTGCCGCCAAACGCCACCAACTCGTCATTCACTACAGCACCGACTACGTCTTTGACGGCTCGGGCGAGCATTTCAGGCTTGAGGACGCGCCCACCAACCCCTTAAGCGTCTACGGCCGAACCAAACTTGAGGGCGAGCACGCGCTGGCTGCCAGTGGCTGCGCCCACCTCATCTTTCGCACCAGTTGGGTCTACGCCGCGCGGGGCGGCAACTTTGCCAAAACCATGCTGCGCCTGAGCCTGGAGCGCGATGCCTTGAATGTCGTTGGCGACCAATGGGGCGCACCCACCGGGGCCGACCTCATTGCCGACACCACCGCCCAAAGCCTCGCCCAAGTGCTCCGCAACCCTGAAATCGCTGTTTTTGATGACAAATCAGCCCTTGGTCACGGTATTCATTCACTTCGTTGCTATCAAAATAGTAGTTCACAGTTGGGCATTTTTCATCTCGTTGCAGCGGGCGAGACCAACTGGCATGCCTACGCCAGCCTCGTCATCGAAGCTGCCAGGGGCTTAGGTGCGCCGATTCGCGTCGCCGAAGACGCCATCAAAGCCATCCCCAGCGCCAGCTACCCCACGCCCGCCGCCCGCCCGCTCAACTCTCGCCTGTCAACTGCCAAACTCCAAGCCGCCTTCAGCCTGCACCTGCCGCACTGGTCGGTGGGCGTCCAGCGCTTGGTGCAACAAATCACTCCTTAAGCAAGCCATGCCACACACCTCGCACACCACTGACCGCCGCGGCATCATCTTGGCCGGCGGCTCCGGCACCCGGCTGTATCCCGTTACGCAAGTCGTCAGCAAGCAACTCCTGCCCATCTACGACAAACCCATGGTGTACTACCCCTTGAGCACCCTCATGCTCGCTGGCATGCGTGACATCTTGCTCATCTCCACCCCGCAAGACCTGCCGCGCTTTGCGGAGTTGCTGGGCGACGGCTCCAAATGGGGCATCAACCTCAGCTACGCCGTGCAACCCAGCCCAGACGGCTTGGCGCAGGCCTTCATCATCGGGCGCGAGTTTGTTGGCAACCGCCCCAGCGCCTTGGTGCTCGGTGACAACATCTTCTATGGGCACGACCTGCACCTGCAGCTCCACAACGCCGACACCACCCCCACCGGCGCAACCGTGTTCGCTTATCACGTCAACGACCCCGAGCGCTACGGCGTCGTCGAGTTCGATGCCGCCCGCAAAGCCATCAGCATCGAAGAAAAGCCCACCCAACCCAAAAGCAACTACGCCGTCACCGGCTTGTACTTTTACGACAACCAAGTCTGCGACATCGCCGCGAACGTGCAACCCAGCCACCGAGGCGAGCTAGAAATCACCAGCGTCAACGACGCATATCTCAAGCTCAACCAGCTCAAAGTCGAGATCATGGGCCGAGGCTACGCCTGGCTAGACACCGGCACCCACGACAGCATGCTTGAGGCCAGCGCGTTCATCGCAACCATTGAGAAACGCCAAGGCCTCAAGGTGGCCTGCCCCGAAGAAATCGCTTACCGACAAGGCTGGATCAACGCCGAACAAGTGGCCAAACTCGCCGCGCCACTGGCCAAAAACGGCTATGGCCAATACCTGCTCGGGCTGCTCAACGAGCGCGCTTTCTAACCGTGCTTTCTAACCGCGCCATCGCCGCAAATCGCTACGTAATAAAGCTACAACACGAATGAAAATCACCACCACACCCATCGCCGACCTCCTCATCCTCGAGCCCAAAGTCCACGGCGATGCCAGAGGCTGGTTCATGGAAAGCTACACCCAGCGCGCCTTTGAGGCAGCCGTCGGCAAAAGCGTCCACTTCGTGCAAGACAACCACAGCTTCAGCTCGCGCGGCGTGCTGCGCGGCTTGCACTACCAACTGCCACCCAACGCCCAAGCCAAACTCGTGCGAGTCACCCGGGGCGCCGTTTGGGACGTCGCCGTTGACATCCGCCAATACTCACCTACATTTGGCCAATGGCACGGCGTCGAGCTGTCTGAGGCCAATCAAGTTCAGTTTTGGATCCCCGAGGGCTTTGCCCACGGCTTCGTCGTCTTGAGCGACACGGCAGACTTCCTCTACAAAACCACCGCCTACTACGCCCCTGAGAGCGACCGCGTCCTCAAATGGGACGACCCCAGCCTAAGCGTCGCCTGGCCACTCAGCGCACAGGCCGCCCCAGGCGGCCCAACACTCGCCGAGGTCGTCCAAATCTCGGCAAAAGACGCCAAAGGTGCTGCATTTGCTCACGCCAAAAGTGTCGCAAAACACGATCTTTTCCCCTGAAAACGCCGCGCGCTATCAAAAAAGCAGCACCTACGTAGAACCCGTTTCTCGAAAATCCCTCACAAAGCCGCCCTAACTCACTGAAATCGCTCACGAACTGTTGGCGCGGTGCAACAAAATAAGGGCATTGCCCAACTAGAAAAAGTTGCAACCCCCCATTTCATTGCATATACTCACGTCACTTGCCCGCTGGAGCGCCTTCTTAGGTATCGGCACCTTGAGGCAAGTGTGTCCTGTAGCCGATATCTGGAAGAGGGCAACTTCTTAAATTTTGAAAAGGTAATTTGGAATGAAGCAATTCAAACTCGCAACATTGGCAGCTGCCGGTTTGCTCGCGACCGGCTTGGCTGGCGCAGGTACTCTGCAAGTCACGCCAATTCAGTACGCAGCTGAAAC
>JANOPN010000016.1:0-5747 GCA_031421855.1 Comamonadaceae bacterium | reverse complement strand
AACCAGATGGCTTCGAACAATTTTTCGCCTTGGCGCAGTTTGAGGCCCAAATGTTTTTCAGCGACCAAGCGTTGGTTGGCGACTTCAAAGTCATCCAAAAAAACCGGTGCGTCGAAGCCACTGCCCCAAACTTGCTGGTGCAGGAGGTCTGCGACGTCAATCCGCCGGTCTTGCGGTGGCAAGGGGCCATCGGTCATCAAGCGACGCTGCAAGGTTTGCGCGTCTAGCCACTCACTGGCGATGGCCTCAAAACCAGCCTCGAAGTTGGCGATTTCGTCTTCGCTGACAGTGCACCCCGCCGCCATGGCGTGGCCGCCAAATCGAATGAGCACCTGGGGCTGGCGTTTGGCCAACAAATCGAGCGCGTCGCGCAGGTGAAACCCAGGGATACTGCGGCCCGAGCCTTTGAGCAAACTCTCGCTACCCTGGGCTCCGCTGGGTGCAAAAACGAAGGTGGGCCGATGCATTCGGTCTTTGATTCGCCCGGCAACGATACCGACAATGCCTTCGTGAAAATCAGGGTCGAACACCGTGATTGCGGCTGGAGGCTCGTCTTCGACATCAAACATCGCGTCAACCGCAGCCTCAGCTTGCTCGCGCATCCCCGTCTCCACGTCGCGGCGCTCGCGGTTGATCGCGTCAAGCTCGCGAGCCAAGGTTTGAGCACGCACCGGGTCGTCGGTGGTCAAACACTCGATGCCCAGGGTCATGTCACTCATTCGTCCAGCGGCATTGATGCGCGGCCCGAGTGCAAAACCAAAGTCAAAGGTGCTGGCGCGCTTGGGTTCACGCACCGCCACAGCAAACAAAGCCGCCATGCCGACCGGTGCGAGGCCTGCGCGAATGCGCTTTAAGCCCTGCGCTACCAAGCGGCGGTTGTTGGCATCGAGCCGAACCACGTCAGCCACCGTGCCCAGAGCCACCAAGGGCAGCAAGGCATCGAGCTTGGGCTGGTTTTTGGCATCAAACACGCCGCGCGCGCGCATCTCGGCGCGCAAAGCCAGCAACACATAAAACATCACACCCACGCCCGCCATGCTTTTGCTCGCAAAGTCGCAGCCGGGCTGGTTTGGATTGACCAACCCGGCTGCGGCCGGAAGCGGCACCACGCCTTGTGCGTCGGGCATGGCGGGCAAATGGTGGTCAGTGACCAGCACGCTCAGACCCAGCGCGTTGGCGCGTTCAACGCCGTCGATGCTGGCGATGCCGTTGTCGACCGTGATGAGCATGTCGGCGCCCATGGCTTTGACGCGCTTGGCAATGGGCGGCGTGAGGCCATACCCGTCTACGACGCGGTTGGGCACCAAATAGCTCACCCGACTAGCACCCAAAAGCGCCAAGCCGCGCAAACCCACCGCGCAAGCGGTCGCGCCGTCGCAGTCGTAATCCGCCACGATGCACAGGCTTTGGTTTGCGGCAATGGCATCAGCCAACATGTTGGCCGCGGCGTCAATGCCCTTCAAGCCGCTGGGCGGCAACAACTGCGCCAGCGCGTCGTCTAACTCGGGAGCGGCCGCCACGCCCCGCGCCGCCAAAAGCCGCGCCAATACTGGGTCAAGACCCGCTTGCTCCAAGGCCCAAGCCGCTCGAGGCGGCACGTCTCGTACTTCACATTTCATAGCATCCCGATCAATGAATCCGGTGACCAACGGCCAATAAGTCTTAAAAAACGGCTCTTGACACCGATTGAGGCCTCACCCAGTGCCAAATAGCCGCTTGGACCACACAGCGTCAAAGACTTCAGCTCACCCCGGCGCAGTTGGGCGATCAAAGCCGCGTCGAGCTCGACCCAAGTGGCGCGCCACTGCGCCCAGTCGCCACGCAAGGCGGCATCGGTCAAGCGCATGCTGAGGGCGACATTTCGCCCAGCGCGATCGAACCCGTCGGGCAGTTCACGCACCGCACCCGCGCCGTGCAGCCAAAACGAGTTAATGGGCAACAAACCCGCCGCGATCCTCGCCTCGCTGGCCAAATCGGTATACATCAGCATCTGAAACTCATTTTGTAAGCGACGCAATTGGCGCAGGCTTTGGCCGACCAGTTCGCCCAGCCAAGAATCAACCCCGCCGTCAAAGCCCGCATCGGCCACCCGGCTCCACGAAGCGACGGTCAGCCCCCTGAAGCTGTCGCACTTGATCGCCCAAGTCGCCGCCTGCGTGGGATGGGCTTGCAGCATCGCCCAGCCATCGTTCTGTGCCAAATCAGCCAGTTGTCGCCGTATTTGTTCGATCTCTTGCTCTGATATTTGAAGCAATTCGACCGGAATCAAGCGCGCGGTGTCAACCGCCACATCCCAGTGGCACAAGCTCACCCAGGCTTGGGGCTCATGCGGCTGAGCACTCATCAATGCAGCCATGGGTATCGCGCCATCAGCCAAATCGACGACTCCTAGCCCCAGCGCGCGCGCCCAAGCCAGCTCGTGCACGGCGCTCAGTGCATGGCGCGAGTGGGGCGCGACGACATGCTGCCAACGTTGCAAGGCTTCTCGAACGCTGGGTAAGGCAGCGACGAAGGCGCGGGCCTCTGGCGTGTCGACGACGGCGTGAGCAATCACGGTGTGATTGGCGAATTCAGGTGCAACTTGGGTGGCGTTTTGGGTTCTATGCATACAACTTAAGATTGTCGTATGCGCAGATCACCCAAAACCGCCCAATTTCCCACCTTTTTTCGCCATCAACCCACCGCCGCATCCCATGGGTTTTGAACTCGAACTGGGCTGGCGCTACACCCGCGCAGGTCGCGCCTCGGGGCGAAACGGCTTCATCTCATTCATCAGCACCGTGTCGATGCTGGGCATTGGCTTGGGTGTAGCGGCCTTGGTGATCGTGTTGTCAGTGATGAACGGGTTTCAAAAAGAGGTGCGCGACCGCATGCTGGGCGTGGTCTCGCACATCGAAATCTATGGTCAAGGCGGTCTGCCCTTGGCCGACGTGGTATCAACCATCGCGGTTGCCAAACGCAACCCCCAGGTGCTGGGCGCCTCCAGCTTCATCACCTCGCAGGCGCTGTTGTCGCGCGGCGACGACATCAAGGGCGTGGTCTTGCGTGGCATCAACCCCGCAACCGAGGCCGACGTGTCCGAGATCGGCCAACAGGTCAGCCGCGCGGCAACCCAGCTGCGATCGGGCTCGTTTGAAGCGATTTTGGGCATCGAACTCGCCCGCCAAATGGGTGTCCGCACGGGCGACAGCGTCACGCTCATGGCACCGAGCGGCCAAGCCACTCCTGCGGGAATGCTGCCGCGAATGAAGTCAGTTCGGGTGGCGGGCACCTTTGACAGCGGTCATTTTGAATACGATGCCAATTTTGCGCTGATGCACCAAGACGACGTTGGCCGCATCTTTCGCCTCGAGGGCCCAACGGGTGTGCGCGTCAAACTCACTGATTTGCACCAAGCGCGCGCGGTGGCGGCGCAACTGGCGCGCGATTTGCCCGAGGGTCACTTGGTGCGCGACTGGAGCCAACAAAACCGAACCTGGTTTGCCGCGGTTCAGGTTGAAAAACGCATGATGTTCATCATTTTGACCCTGATCGTCGCAGTCGCCGCCTTCAACTTGGTCAGCACCTTGGTGATGAGCGTGACCGACAAGCGCGCCGACATCGCGATTTTGCGCACGCTGGGGGCCAGCCCTGCAAGCATCATGAAAATCTTCATGGTTCAAGGCTCGGTCGTGGGCGTGATGGGCACATTGGGTGGCTTGGGGCTCGGTCTGTTGGTCGCTTTCAACATTGATGTGATCGTGCCATTCATCGAACGGCTTTTGGGCATGAGCTTTTTGCCCCGAGACATCTACCTGATCAGCCGTTTGCCCAGCTCGCCAATGGTCTCTGACATCGTGCCGGTAGCCGTGATCTCGTTGATTTTGGCCTTCGTCGCCACGCTGTACCCCAGCTGGCGTGCCAGCCGAGTGAACCCCGCACAGGCGCTGCGCTATGAGTGACGTCATCCTCAAAGCCAACGGCGTGAGCAAACGCTTCGTTGAGGGGCCGCTTGACGTCACCGTGCTGCGCGACCTGAGCTTGACCGTGCACGCCGGTGAAACTTTGGCCATCGTCGGCGCGTCTGGCTCGGGCAAAAGCACGCTATTGCACTTGTTGGGCGGGCTTGATGCCCCTACGAGCGGCCACATCGCCTTGATGGACAAACCGTGGGCGTCGATGAATGCCACCGAGCAAGGCCGCTGGCGCAACGCCAATTTGGGCTTTGTGTATCAATTTCATCACCTGCTACCCGAACTCAGCGCGTTGGAAAACGTCGCCATGGTTCTGCGCGTGCGCGGTCAAACCGCCGCGCAAGCCAAAGCGCGAGCCACAGACGTGCTAGCCAGTGTCGGTTTGGCTGAGCGCGTTCAACACCGCCCAAGCGAGCTGTCAGGCGGTGAGCGCCAACGAGTGGCGGTAGCCCGAGCTTTGGTTGGCAACCCGCGCTGCGTGTTGGCGGATGAGCCGACAGGCAACCTGGACAAAACCACAGCCAGCCTCGTGTTCGACCTCATGCTGGAACTCGCCCACACCCAAGGCACCGCCTTTGTTTTAGTCACCCACGACCCGTTGCTCGCCAAGCGGTGCAGCCGCCAGCTTCGGCTTGATTCTGGGGTTTTGGGGGTTGGTCAGGCTTAGGAGAAGTCCAACGCTTTACGCGCAGAGGGCTGTGAATACGTTGTTGAGCTCTGTTGATGCGTTTTGATGCTGTTTTGTGCCTTTGGTCACCGGATTCATTGGGTTTGTTGCTATGTATTTTGAATTGATTTAGTTTTAGCTCCACCTCATGGCAACTTTGATCCCTTCATTTGGCTCATGCGTCTCGCGAATGACGGCTGGCGAACGACGGCTCGCCGAGCGCTTGGAGGCCAAACTCGACGACGACTATTTGCTGTGGTACGACGTGCCCATGGGGCCAAAAAACGCGCATCCTGATTTTTGTGTGATGCACCCGATCCGAGGCATTTTGATTTTGGAGGTGAAAGACTGGAAGCCCAGAACCATTCAACAAGTTGACCGCCAAACCTGGACCATCCTCCCCGACGGCATCCCCAAAAACGTCATTAACCCGCTGGAGCAAGCCCGCCAATACGCCCACCAAGTCATCGACGCGTTGCAGCGTGACCCGCAGCTGGTGCAAAGCGGTGGCCCGCACGCCAACAAGCTCGCTTTCCCCTGGAGCTACGGGGTGGTGCTGACTCAGATCACTCGCAAACAACTCACCGATGGCGGCCTAGACCAAGCAATCGAGCCGACGCGCGTGATCTGCAAAGACGAGATGCTGGACACCGTCGACCCAGAAGAGCTTCAAAGCCGCCTGCGGGGACATGTTTCCGTTTGGCTCGCGCGGCGCGATGAGCTTGCCGATGCTGGAGCGGGTGCGCTGGATCATGTTTCCGCAGGTGCGTGTGCCCACCCAAACCGCACTGTTTGACTCCTCACCGACCACCGCAGACCTGGACGCTGACCTGCCCAGCATGATGCAAGTGATGGACTTGCAACAAGAGCAGCTCGCTCGCAGCCTAGGCGACGGCCACCGCGTCATCCACGGCGTGGCGGGCTCGGGCAAAACGATGATTTTGGGCTACCGCGCAGAGTATTTGGCCAAGGCCTGCACGCCGACATCCAAACCCATCCTCATGCTCTGCTTTAACGAACCGCTGGGCGTGAAGCTGGCCAGCAGCATGACCGCCAAAGGCTTGACCGACAAAGTGCATGTGCTGCATTTTCATAAATGGTGCCGCCAGCAATTGGTGGCCTTTGGG
>JANOPN010000015.1:0-5103 GCA_031421855.1 Comamonadaceae bacterium | reverse complement strand
CGATTAAATAGCTTCGCCGCTAAATCTGTATCAATCGATAGTGGCCAGCTCGCAAGTAAATTTTGCTCTTCATTTTTGGATATAATCTCGTTTTCCACTGCATTTTTTAATATTTCTGTACCGATTGAATTAAATGATATTCGGCCAGTATATACAACGCTTGATTTATCGTGTTGTATGGGGTTTCGCCCATGCCATAAAGTTGATGCTAACGGGAATAAATTGAATTCTGTCAGAATTACATCTGACGATTTGAGTGTGTTGATTAATTCATCCGAAAGGGATAAAATTTCGTAATGAGCTCGATGTGACACAGGAATAAGGTTTACTACTAAATCATCTTTCCGTGCAGTCCAACCAAATAAATTCGATACTGCGGAAGGTTCAATTTTGATGAATTCAACCGCAGTTGCAATATTTTGCCCGATCAAAGTGATTGAGAATATTAATGTGATGAAGCACTGTTTTAAACCGAATCGTACAATCGATACTTGAATATTTTTTGTCATTTTCTTCATTCATTGAATGTTCGCCGTTGACGTGGATTGATTTCATCGACGACCATTCAACGTGCGGTTTGTCTGTTAAATGTTTTGCCACATCAACATTTGAGGTAACGTGACAGTACAGTCGCGCTCCCGTGCAGAAGACCCTGGGACGCACGTGATTGTCGGAATTCCTACCCCGGGCGTCACCGGTGGGCTCGATGGTGTTTGGGGAGTTGTCGGAGTGATCGTTGGTTGGTATGGATCCGGGGAGCCGCCGGGCGCGGCGGGTCCGTTATAGCCGTTGCCACTTCCGTCATCACGCCGCAAATCCCCCATTGAAATCGATGAGAGTGATCGTGTTGAAATTTCTTTCATGTCATTTCCTAAATATCAAATCCACCGCATTCGAAATTCTGCGCTGCGGTCAAAGGCGCATTTCACTCACCGATCCGTCCCTGCACCATGCGCGCTTCTCATGTTTTGAGGATGAGAAAAGCGCAGGTTCGGTGGGTGGGTGCTGTTGGGGTTGCTAGGCTGGAGCGGCTCTCGTGCGTGCTTCAGCCAAGCAAATGGGCCTCATGTGCTGTGCGGTCAATCGCCGCCACAGTCCATCCAGCCGATGAACTGAGCGAGGTCGATTTCTGATGGGGTCGGGGCAACTTCAAACCCGTCTTGCGCTGCGCGGGGAACGACCAGGGCTGGGTTGAGTTCGCCCGGATTGCTCGGTGCTTCGAAGGGCTGCGCCCATAGCATGCGGTTTTGATCGATGAAGCCTGGATCAGGTGAATCAAATTGTGACAACGGCCATTCGTAGTAGCGCCAGCTGATGCCTAAGCTGACGATGGCGGTTTGGGTGGGGGTGAGGAGTTTCATTTATCCGGACTGGCTCGGTTTTTTGGCGTGGCGTTGATGGGGCACTGGATGCCCGCCTTCGCTGGCATGACAGCTCTGTGCGTGCATCTCAAAACCTCGCCTTGGCGTTTTCTCGGGCTGCGAGCACGGGTTCCATGATGAATTCCCAGATTTTTCGCTTGTCTTGCATGACGTCGGCCTCCAACATGGCGCCGGGCTTGAGGGCGTGGCGTTGGCCGTAGGCTGTTATTTCTTGGGCGTTGAGCTTGACGCGAATGCGGTACAGGGGTTCGTTGGATTGCGACAGGGCGAGCAAGATTTGCTGGCTGCCTGCGGGCAGGTCTTGTGCTGCCGTGGGGCTGGTGCTGATGGCGGTGATGGTGCCGGTCTGCAAGCCAAACTTTTGATACGGGTAGGCGCTGTGGCGCAGCATGACGGTTTGGCCGATTTGCACGAAGCCGATGGAGCGGCTGGGGGCAAAGAGGTGAGCCTCGAGTGGTGAGGTTGTTGAAGTGGTCGCATCGTTGGGTGCGGTGAGCTGTGGCACCAAGGTGGCAAGGGTTTGGCCAATGCTGACGGATTGGCCGGTTTTGAGGCTCAGCGCGGTGATGGTGCCGCCTTGCGCGGCTGCTACAACGGTTGAGCGGCGGGCTTCGTTTTCAGAGCTGTCCGCGCTGAGGCTGCTGATGCTTCGGTCGATTTGGGCCAACTCGGTGGCTAGGCTGGTCTGGGTGGCTTTGGCATCTGAGGCAACAGTTGAGGCATCGCGCTCCAAGGCGGTGCGGTTGCGCTGGGCGGCGCGCTCGCGGGCACGCAGGTCGAGCAGCTCTTCGGTTTTGGTTTGGGTCTGGGCTTCGCTGACAAAGCCGGCTTTGGCGAGGTCTTGGTGGCGGTTGAGGGTTTTTTCGGCCAAGGCGATGCGCTGGGCTTGTAGCTCGGCTTCGCCCTCGACCTGGCGCAGCTCCGCGCCGATGCTGCGAGCGCGCTCACTCAGGGCATCGAGCCGCTGACGGGCTTGCAGGGTACGCAAGGTCTTGTCTGACTCCAAGCTTGAGCGCTGCGCAATGAGGCTTTGGGCGACCAACGCACCGGTGTCGCCGCCTGCGCCGACGCGCTCGGTGTTGATGGTGAAAAGGGCTTGACCGGCCTGGACGGCTTGGCCCTCAAGGATGTGGACTTGTGCGAGCACGCCGCTGGTCGGCGCTGCAATGCCCAGACTGCCCGCGAGTGGCACCAAAAGCCCGCTGAGGCTGGCCTTGCGGGTGATGTCACCCCACGCGGCAAAAGCGGCAAGGCTGGCACCGACGCCAATTGCGCAGCTGGTGATGAGAGAAAACGACAGGGGCCGAGAGATGGAGACGCTGCCCAGCCAGCGGTCTTGCGTGGCGCTGATGGCCTCTTGTCGAAAGAGGCCGGGGCGCTCGTTGCCTGCGCCCGAGGCTGGCGGCATCGGCGATGGCGACTGGTTGGCGGTGGTTGGTGTTGGGCGTGACATCCCGGATTCCCTGAGTTGTGAAACGACGCGGGTTCAGTCGGCTTCTGGGACCGTTTCGTGAACTGCGTTGTCAGTGTAAGGACACTTACAGGGGGCTGACTGGGGGGGGGTAAACCCGAATCTGTTGGGCTGTAGCAAATGGTTACACGTTAACTAAATGGTGAATTAAGTGTCAATTGGTGGGTTGATTGGTATTCATTTCGCTCTGACCGGTGTCGATTGCTGGCGCGTGGCGGTGCAGATTGATTGATCCAAAATTGTTCACGAAGAAACATTTTGATACATGCAATTTGGCCTGATCGTTTGTTGTTTCGTTGCTGAATCGGCCGCGCGATTCGGCAAGTGCGGGGCTAGCTAGGCTGCGTAAGATACAAATTGCCCCCAAAGTCCGGTTGGCCGGGTGTTTTAGGCAAATTAAATGATTTTTTGGACGTTGGTTACCGGATTCATTGGGTTTGTTGCTATGTTATTCATAACGAATTGACACACGTCTCGGATGAAAGCAATTTGTCAAAAACCCAATGTGAGCACCAGCTCACGCGTCTGGTGGCGATGCGGCCGGGTGGGCGTTCAGCAGCCGATTCGTCTGCGCGACACATCGCCTGGCGGCTGCAACCAGTTCAGGCACAAAAGCGTGACCACCGCGCAGCGCGCTTGCCAAGACGGCCGGGTCTTCAATGTACACATGCACCATCTGATTTCTCAGTCGGCGCATCGCCATCCACGAGTCCACAGACTCAATGAAGCCAAATTTCTCGGCTTTGTCTAAGTTGTCGATGGCCGGGCCAACTGTTTCAGCCAACGCGGCCAGCAACGCTGGCAGCAATTTGTCTCCCACGGTGTCTTGCAAACGCCCAAATCGCGACACGAAGGCATCTATGCGCTCGGCAAAAATCGGGTCTGACTCGATTTTTAGCGCTGCTTCGGTGGTGAAGACGTCACTGAACAAGCGCGAGTCGGTGTCAAGCAGGTGTTCGCATTCTTTGCCGGTAATGCGGGCCAAAAAGGCCAGCCTCGCGACTTGCGAAGGTGTGAGGGTCATAGGCGCAGGCCTTCGGCAAGTGCAACGGCATGAATGGGCAAAAACTTCAAGTTGGGCGCTTTGATGAGCACGTCAACCCGGCGGCCGTGCATGGCGCGCGAAACTTGGGTGGCCAGTTGAGCCGATAGCATGGCGGGCTCGGGCACGTTCTCGTCGATTTCGACCAATAGGTCGACATCACCGCCCCGTGCGTCTTTGTGCAGGCGCGAGCCGAACAGCCACACCCGCGCAGCGGCGCCTGCAAACAATGCGGTGCTGGTTCGAATGGCGCTGATCTGTGAGGGGGTGAGGCGCATGGTGATAGCCAACATTGTCTGTCAACTCAATGAATTTACGAAACGCAAGTGCCGAGTTCGGCTGGGGCGAGCTTGTGCAGGTCCGCCCGGTCTTTCTGATGCTTTTTAGGCCTCTGGTCACCGAATTCATTGAGTTTGTTGCTATTATTTTATTGCAAACGCACCTCTCGCAGATGCTGCGAGGATCATCCGAGAATCAGCAGTTGACCGCTCGCAGTTCTTTGTAAGTAATTGATTTTGCTTAGTTTTTCGGCTTCATACTGGCTCGACGGATGGGTGACTTCGCTACATACCCGATAGAACCTCCCTGATGCACGCCGTGCGCGTCGCTCCTTGTGCCCAAAGGGGGACGTGTGCGTGGTCGAGCGTTCGCGGCGCATGCCATCACGGACGACTCGAACGCGTTCAACTGCCGGAAGTAGGCTCAAACGTCCGCATGGGTTGCTCACCAAACGGATAGCCGAGTGATGCGCCGAAAAAATCTGCGCAAAGCGAAGCTGCTGTCGCAAGCGGCAAGCGGCAAGCAGCCAGTCGCCAAGCGCACGATCAGTCCAATTTAACGCCGAGGTGTGCAAACTGGGCATCTTGGGTCAGCACCGCGATTGCGCGACGGCGTGCGACCATGGCGATGAGCGCGTCAGTCAACGACAAACTCAGTCCCTTTTGCTTGAGGTTTTGCAGCGTGGTGCCTGCGCTGGCCCAGTCAGGGCCCTCGACTTCAATCACGACCAATGTTGCGATCAGGGAGTCTAATTGGTCTGTGTCTTTGGGGGTGCGCGCGCCTGCCCACAGCTCGGCGATGCTGACGCTGCAAATAGCGGCGCGATCAGCAAGCATCAGCGCCTCGACTCGGTTGCCCAATGCGCCGTTGTGTGCCCTTAAAAAATCAATCCACCCGCAGGTGTCGATCAAGACGAGTTGCGAGGCGTG
>JANOPN010000014.1:0-2703 GCA_031421855.1 Comamonadaceae bacterium | reverse complement strand
ATGTCCGCCTCGCCGACCACGCCACGCTTCGTGTCTGAACCGCAGCGCCAGTTGCCAGTTTTTGGCGAATTTGATGTTTGCGTCCTCGGCGGCGGACCCGCCGGGCTTGCGGCGGCAACCACCGCTGCCAAGCTCGGGGCCAAAACCTTGCTGGTTGAGCGTTATGGCTTTTTGGGCGGCATGGGCACGGCTGGCGGGGTAACCAACTTCGCGGGCCTCTACGCGCCGCATCGAGGCGGTTTTGTGCAGGTGGTGCGGGGCAGCGCAAGCGAACTGCTTGGTCGCATCGAAGCTCTGGGCGGGCTCAACTCGCCCCAGCAAGGCATGCAAGGCCGCATTCAGGTGCGCAGCTACGACACTTCTAGCTACAAGCTCGCGGCTGATCAGTGGTGTGTAGACAGCGGCGTGCAGTTGCTGTTTCACGCCGTTGCAGCAGCCGCGGTGCTAGACGGCGGTCACATCTCGGCTCTGATCGTCGAGACCAAGTCGGGCAGGCAAGCCATTGCCGCGCGTTGCTTCATTGATTGCTCAGGTGACGCCAATTTGGCAAACTTTGCTGGCGTGCCTCTTGAATACGGCGACAACCACGGCGGCGCGCTCTACCCCAGCACGATGTTTCGAATCGGCCACGTCGATCCCGCAAAAGCACTCGCTGCCGTGGGTGACTTTGCGGCAATCAACGCGCTCATGCAAGCCGCAGCTAGCCGCTACCGGTTTCCTCGCAACGGCGCCATTTTGCGACCGCAAAAGAACCCCAGCGAATGGCGCGCCAATGTGACCCAACTGTCGCAAGCCGATGGGCGCGCAATTGATGCCACCGATGCGCGCCAACTCAGCGCCGCCGAGCTCCAAGGTCGCGCGCAGATCGCCGAGTACATGCGCTTTCTCAATGCCGAAGTGCCTGGCTTTGAAGCCGCCACCCTAATTGAGATCGCGCCTCAGGTCGGCGTGCGCGAAACCCGCCGACTGAAGGGCGAATTCCAGCTCAGCGGTGCGCACATCACGGACAGTGCTCATTTTGATGACGTGATCGGCATCAACGCATGGCCCATGGAGCTGCACAACGCAGGACGGATCGATTGGGTGTTCCCAACCGACCCGCAGCGCGCCTGCAACGACCTGCCATGGCGCATGTTGCTGCCCAAGGGTGCGGCCAATTTGCTGGTCGCCGGGCGCTGCGCCAGCATGACCCACGAGGGCCAAAGCGCCGCGCGCGCCAGCGGCGGCTGCTTCGTCATGGGTCAAGCTGCAGGGGTCGCCGCAGCCCGTTTCAACCGCGACTTCGCCACCACCGATGTCGCAACACTGCAAGACCAGTTGCGCCGAGACGGCGCTTGCTTGGAGGCATTCACATGAACACCCCAAAACCGTCGCCAACGGATCGGCAAGCCTTTTACGAGCGCATCAGCACCCAAAACCTCACGCCACTTTGGGAGGTTTTGCACGCCTTGGTGCCCCTTCAGCCCAATACCGCTTGCCAGCCCGCGATGTGGGCCTACGAGCAAACTCGGCCTGAATTGATGGCGGCTGGCCAACTCATCACGGCGGCAGAGGCGGTGCGTCGGGTTTTGATTTTAGAAAATCCCGCACTGCGCGGCCAAAGCGCCATCACGCAGTCGCTCTATGCGGGGCTGCAACTCATCTTGCCGGGTGAAATCGCCCCCAGCCACCGACACACACAGTCTGCGCTTCGCTTCATTGTCGAGGGTTTGGGTGCGTACACATCGGTTGCGGGCGAGCGCACCACCATGCACCCGGGCGACTTCATCATCACCCCCAGCTGGGCTTGGCACGATCACGGCTGCGCAGCGCAAGCCGACGGCGGCGAGCCGGTGGTTTGGCTTGACGGGCTTGACATCCCGATGCTGCGTTTCTTTGACGCGGGTTTTGCGCAAACCGCAGCGGTTGATGCGCAGTTGCTGTCGCGTTCTGAGGGTCAAAGTTTTGCCCAGTGGGGCCACAACATGGCACCGGTGCGCTCAATTCCGAGCGCGATGCGCCCATTTGGCGCAACCAGCCCAATATTCAACTACCCGTATGCGCGCAGCCGCGAAGCGCTGGACCAGCTTGAGCGATGCGAAGCCCCCGACCCCGCCCACGGCCACATGTTGCGCTACGTGAACCCGCAAACTGGCGGCTGGCCCATGCCCACGCTGGGCACCTTCATGCAGCGCTGTCCAAGCGGATTTCAAGGCATGGGTCACCGCCAAACCGCTGGGCGCGTTTACAGCGTCGTTGAGGGCAATGCAGTCGCAACCATCGCGCGCGGCGACACTTCGCACCGCTTCAACGTCTCACCGCGCGACCACTTCGTCGTGCCTTCGTGGTGGCGTTTGACTCTGAATTGCGACTCAAACGGTGGCTGCGTCCTGTTCTCGTACAGCGACCAGCCCGTGCACGAGGCTTTGTCAATTTTTCGCCAGCAACTCGACTGATATCCGTCACCCACCAAGCCACCGCCCCAAAAGGATACCCAATGAACTACCTGTTTGCCCCTCAACCCACCACTGGCGTGCCAATCGTTGGCAGCGCCGATCTGTTTCCGGTTCGCCGCGTTTACTGTATCGGGCGAAACTACGAAGATCACGCCAAGGAAATGGGCTTTACGGGTCGCGAGCCACCGTTTTTCTTCCTCAAACCCGCCGATGCAGTCGTCGTGGTCAATTCAGGCGAAACCGGCAGCATCGCCTACCCCAGCCTCAC
>JANOPN010000013.1:0-39256 GCA_031421855.1 Comamonadaceae bacterium | reverse complement strand
AACGAAAAAGGACCGGGCGACCAATCTGACCCACGAGGTTGGTGCCTCAAAGTCTCAAACAGCCTGTCCCAGCCCTACCGAAAACTCAGTTGACTGAGCATCCAAATTGTCGGCACTTTGAAGATACGAGGTCTCCCATTTCCCATTTCGCCGTTAAGTGATCTCACATCGCTCTGCATCATGTCATACCATCTTCGTACTTTTCGCCGCCAAGTTCACACGCCTAACCACCTGGTGGCGGTATAAAAAATGCCATTGTCTGGGGTAGCGTGGATCCAGTCATTCAACATCACAATCCGACACTCCTGATTCAGTAGCAATAACCTCAATAGATCCGGTGACCAGTGGCATATTTCTCATCAAATTTCATCTCGTAGGACGTTTAGGGGTGCTTGGGGCTTGCACACTAATTCACGGAGTTTCCAGCAACGCCCCAGCCGGTGCGCCGGGCCACCCGACCGGCATCCTCGCGAGGGCGCGGATCCAGTTCTGGCGGTTTTAACGCGGCAAATACTTGGTTTCCTGCCTTCGCAGGAATGACGCGCGGGTACAGGTACTTTTGGAAGCGTGCATTCAAGTCATTCATCATCACAGTCAGACACTCCTGATTCAGTAGCAAAAACCCCAATAGATTCGGTGACCAGTGGCATATTTCCCATCAAATTTCGTCTTGGAGGGCGTTTTGAGGTGCTTGGAGCTCGCGCCAGTCCACGCAGTCGCCAGAGCGGCCCCGCCGGTGCGCCGGTCGCCCGACCGGCATCCTCGCGAGGGCGCGGATCCAGCTCTGTCGGATTTCGACGCGACTGATACTGGGATGCCTGCCTTCGCAGGAGAGACGAGCGGGTACAGGTGCTTTTCCCCGTTGCGGGCGAGTCGGGGTCACTGCGAGTCGGATTCAAGTCATGCATTGATCAATTTCCCGCCAAATACCTGGACAGGGGTTTACTTTTCTGCAATATCACGGTTGTCGTGGCTTGTGCGGTTGGTGGACGCTCGAACGCGGGCAGCGCCGTGCCGCGTGTGAGTGCTTGCGATGCTTTAAGACAAAATCCAAGACTTTTTCAATGGTTGCGTCTTGCATTCAAGTCTGCCCATGCTTTCTGCTCGCTGTAATTTCTGCGATGACGGATTTAACGGAATCGTCTTTAAACAATGCAGCCCGGTCATCGGTGTAATTCCCACGACCTGCTGCGAATTGATTCAAAAAGCGCATGGCATCCACAGCGCCCAATTCGTGAATCAGTAAGTTCCTAGCGCGGTGGGAGAGTTCAGCGATGGGTTCTACGGTGGTATTCATTTGGTAACCTCCGGCACTAAGCCAAGCAGTGTGATGATTCGGCAATTCAATTCTGGCAGTTTCTGGGCTTTGCGCAAAAGCACATCGTCACAGGTGCAAAAGTAGTCAGCCTCTGCCGCTGACGCCAGGGCGAGGTGGATGGCATCCATTGCGCACAGACCCCGCTGCTCAAACAGCAGCGCAATTCGCTCCACGTCACTGTCAATTTGCAAGCGCTCCGCTGCCAACCCAAGCAATGCGATGACTTCTCCTCGTCGGTTGGTGTCGGGAATTCTGCCAACCTCGTACTCCAAGGCCTCCGAGCTGAGCAACTGATGGTCACCCGCTTGCACTGCTGCCAAAACTGCAAACACCGCTTCTGTTTCAACACGGATGCGCGGGAATGTTTGATCGTCCAAAGGCCTCTGGAGGCAGCAGTTGTCGAGGTAGATTCGCATGGTGACGCGCTCGACTATCTTGTAAATGTGGCGAAATTTTTATTCAAGCTGCTTGCTCAAATGCCGTATACGCCGTTTGATCCATCAGCACATCCAATTGCGCAGCATTGCTGAGCTTGACTTTGAAGAACCAACCCGCGTTCATGGGGTCGGTGTTGGCCAGTGCGGGGTCGGCGCGCAGGGCTTCATTGACTTCTGTGACCTCGCCGTCTATGGGCATGTACACGTCGGCCGCTGCTTTGACGCTCTCGACCACACCGGCGACGTCTTTTTGGGCGTAGGTTTTGCCAACTTCGGGCAGGTCAACAAACACCACGTCGCCCAGCGCGTCTTGGGCGTGGTGCGTGATGCCCACGGTGGCAATGTCGCCATCGAGGTTGATCCATTCGTGGTCGGGGGTGAATTTGAGGCTCATGGCTAGCTCCGGGGTTTTGGTTTGGGTGGGTGAAATCAGGCCGCAGGCCCGCGAAAGTATCGGTTTGGGGTGAACGGCATGGGGCTGACGGTCATGGCAACCGCCTTGCCGCGCACCAAGGCGTTGACGACCGTGCCGTTGACCGCCAGCGCCGTTGGCAAAAAGCCGATGGCGATGCACACGTCAACCGTCGGCCCGAGGGTGCCGCTGGTCACGACGCCGATGGTGGCACCTTGTTGGTCGATGAGTGGTGTGCCGTCGCGCACCGGAATTCGCTCCTGTGCGATGAGTCCAACCCGCTTTTTGATGCTTTTTGGCGCGGTGGTCTGCGGATTTATTGGGCTCAGTGCTCCTATTATGTGAGCTCCTGGGTATCCAGCCTCGCGCTCGCCACCTGGGCGACGGGCTTTTTGAATCGCCCAAGTCAGGCTTGCTTCAACTGGGTTGGTTTGGGTGTCGATGTCGTTGCCATACAAGCAAAGCCCCGCTTCCAAGCGCAGCGAATTGCGTGCGCCCAGCCCAATCGGCTTGACCTCGGGTTGAGCGAGCAGCAGGCGCGCAAATTCGTCAGCCGCACCTGCATGAATCGAGATCTCGAACCCGTCTTCGCCGGTGTAGCCGCTGCGGGTGATGAACAAATCGTCGCCTTGCCAACGAAAACTGCCGCCAGTCATGAACACCAAGCGCTCAACGCCCGGCAAAACTCGACTCAACGCGGTGACAGCTTGCGGCCCTTGAAGCGCCAACAAGGCCAGCTCGGGGTGATAGTTGACTTTGACATCGGCAAAATTGGCCGACAAACGCTCGCGAATCCACGCCAAATCACCGTTTTTGCATGCGCCATTGACGATCAAAAACAAATCACCTTGGCCGCCATCAGCATAGCCCCGGTTGGTGAACATCAAGTCGTCAATGATGCCGCCTGCGTCATTGATGAGCAAACCGTAGCGCTGTTTGTTGAATTCCAAACCGAGCACATCCATCGGTATCAAACTCTCAAGCGCCAAACCCGCACGCGCACCTTTCAGGGTGATTTGCCCCATGTGCGACACATCAAACAAACCCGCGCTGCTTCGCGTGTGGTGATGCTCAGCCATGAGGCCGCTGGGGTATTGCACGGGCATGCTGTAACCCGCAAACGGCACCATTTTGGCACCCAGCTCGCGGTGCAGGGCGTCCAGCGGCGTGCTGAACAAATGCGGGGTGGTGTCTGACATGGGGCAGGGCTCCTGGGCTCGGGACGCGAAGACTCGCAAATCCGCCACGCCCAGTCAAAACTGGCGCGGCGCAAAATTTGAACCCTGCTGTCCCATTTACCTGAGAGATTCACGCGGCAGATGTCGCGTTTGCCCCTTCGGTGGATGCCCTGTCAAGCCAGCTTGCGAGCACCTCTCTCCAGCAGATGTTGACCGTGGGCACGGTGGCCCAAAATCAGTTGTCAGTCCTTGTTACCTGAGCGTTCGGCCTTCGGTGGCAAATGCGTGATTTGCGCTCTCCTGACCCGCTTAATTCTACGCGGCTCGGGCGTGTGGATGCACGCGGCGGTCAAAATTTGCTCAGCAGCTTGGCCTTGCTTTCCCCCCAACGCGTTCAACAATCAAACGCGAACTACTGGGCATCAACCGGCGACTTAACGACGAAGGACACCCCGGACATGTGTTGCAAACCTGCGTCTTGGGTATAGAGCTGCGCGCCGTGACTTTGTGCGGTTTGCCAGATGATGGCGTCGGCCATCGAGAGCTTGTGGTCGTGCGCAGCTTGCGCGGCTTGCAAGAGCTGTTCTTCATTGAGCGAGACGACTCGAGCCTTGCGCATGAACGCCAGCACGGTTTGAGCCGCGTCGGTGCCCTCGAACCGAATCAGGTATTTGCACACTTCGAAGATGCACAAGCTGGGCACCAGCAAGCGCGGTGTGTCAAGTAAGGGCGCTTCAAAAAAACCAGCATTGGTGCCATTCGCGAGGTACTCCAGCCACCCGCAGGAGTCAACAACACACAAAGCAGCAGCCACTTGAACCTTCAAGGCTTCACCACACGGTCAGCATCGCGCTCAACGACGGTTTCTAAGCCCGGCCAACGCCCTCGCAAACTGGCCAAGGTTTTTTCGGGCTCCAACTCGACCTTGCCTTGGTGGAGCCGCACTTGCACGCGCTGGCCGGGCTGTAGCCCCAACGCCCGACGAATAGCCTTGGGTATGACGACTTGAAATTTGGGTGATATTGCTACGTAGTCCATCAAAAAAATTGTACAACGAATTCAAATCGTACAACGAAAGGCGAATGTAGCGGTTCAAACCAGATAAGCCAACGGCGCCCAAGGCGGTGCTCAATCCGGGTGGTGCAAACGTGGGTGTGAGTCTCAGCTGAGTTATGCCACGGGGGAAATTGCGACATTCATCACATGTGCGACTTTGACGAGTCCGCGTTTCAGTGCAAATCCGCGATCTGCGCGTGAACTGTCTCAGAGTTGCGCGGCCATGTCGCTCAGGTGCGCACGGACGATGTCCTCAAAACTACCATCGGAGCTCAGGCCCAGTGCTTGGGCTCGATCAAATGACAGCTTCGCTGGCCATGAGCCGACGAGTCGCTCGATGTGGGCGTCGGGTGTCCAGTCGAGCAAATCAAAGGCGCTTTGCCCAGCGACCGTGCGCAGTGCCTGCGCCATTTCGCCGACGGTTGTTTGGATGCTGGGTAGGTTCATCGCGGTGCGCGGGCCCCATGCTTCGTCGGTGCTGCTGAGTGCTTTGATCAAACCAGCGACGGTGTTCGCGGGCGATGCCAAGGCAACCGCCATGTCGGGCGACACGGGCACAGTCGCACGCACGCCTGTCATGGGCTCGCGGATCATGCCACTCAAGAACCCACTGGCCGCGCCGTTGGGCTTGCCTGGGCGCACGCTCACCGTCATGGGGCGCACGCTGCGACCCCGAACAAAGCCTTTTCGGGCAAAGTCTGCGACAAGTTGCTCGCCAATGAACTTTTGAACGCCGTAGCTGCCTTGCGGCGTAGGCAAGCTGAAGTCGTCGATGACGCTTGGGCGAGGCAAGCCCGCGCCAAAGCCAAACACGGCCAACGAGCTGGCGTACACAAAAACAGGCGCGGTGCCCAGTTCGCGAGCAGCTTGGAGCAAATTGCGGGTTGCATCGATGTTGGAGCGCAGCCCCAAATCAAAGTCGGCCTCGCACTCGGCACTGACTGCGGCTGCGAGGTGAACAATGGCGTCGGTTTGGAGCGGAACGGCACGGGCTCGCTGCGTGGGGTCGGCCAGCAACTCGTTGAGATCACCCACGACCGACCGCACCCGAGGGTCCGCGGTCAAGTCGTCGGGTGCTGCAACCCGGTCGACGAGTACCAAACGGAGTGGCGGGGTCGAATTTGATGGATTATTGGCACTTGGTCGCCGGATCTGTTGACTTCGTTGCTCTACAAATGATAGCGTATCGAAGTCAGCTCCACGCAGCAAGGTGCGGGCCAAACGAGCACCTAAGAAGCCTGCGCCCCCGGTGATGACGATGGTGACGGTGTCGCCTTGCGTGTCAAGGCTCATGCCGTTTTTGCCTCGAAATCAAGCTGCGTGCGAACAAATTCAACGTGTTGGCGCAGGGTGTAGACCTTGTCGGCAAAGTCCAGTGGAAACTTCATGCCAGACACCTCCACGGCGATTGAATCGAGTTTTTTGCGGGTTTTCGCGATTTCGTCTGCGGTGAGTTGCCTGGTGGCGATATCGCGCTCAATGAACATCAACTCGCCGTAACGCCGATACAGGCGGGTTTTGTCGCGCATGTCGAGTAGCCCGGGCAGCACCTTGAAGAGTGGCACCATGATGGCCACCAGCGGCACCAGGATGAGGATCAGGCGCTGAACAAAATTAGCCAGCCAAAACGGCAAATAGCGCTGCAAAAAAGGGCGGCCCTCTTTGAAGAAACGCTGCGCTTCGTCAGACACCGGAAAGTCCGCTCCCTTGAGATTAGGAAACTCGCCGCGAACGCTGAACGGCGACGGCGCACGATGCGCGTCGCGTGCGGCCTCGATGAGCAAGTAGGCGACGGCTGGGTGCAAATCGTCACGAACGACCAAGTTGGCAGTGGTGGCGAGCAAGGCGATGTCGCGGTCAGGCAGGTTGCGAGCCGGGTCGATTGCGCCGCGTTTCAAACTCACGGTTTGCAGATAAGCGAGTTTCGCGGGCAGGGCGTTGGCGTGCGCTAACGAGTTGAGCTGTACTTTTGGGTCGCCAATTAAGGCTAAAACCGCCGCGCTGGTGGGGGCAGCGGCAAAAATCACCGCATCGAGCTCACCCGCTTGCAGGAGTTTGGCCGCAGACATGCCGGTGTCGAGACGCAAATTCACGTCTTGAGAAGTAAGCCCATAGCTCGCCATCAAGTCCAGTGCAAGCTTGCGCGACCCGCTGCCTTCAGCGCCTACGGCCACACGCCGCCCTTTGAGCGTGGCCAGCGATGCCTCTAAACCAACGACTCCCCGCGAGAAAATCCAAACCGGCTCGTACCCCACAACGCTGAGGGTGCGCAGCTGGGTCGTGTCGTCGTCGTCTTCGGTGTCGGTTGACGCGGTACCCAAGCCGCCTTGCACCAAGGCGACGCTCGCCTCTGCTGCGTTTAGCCGCGCCAGGTTTTGGACTGAGCCGCTTGAGGGGTTTAGTTTGACCTCAATGCCTTGTGCGGCCAGACTTTTCGCGTACCGAAGCGCAGCAGCGTGATACGCGCCGTCAACTGCGCCCGTGCTCATCGCGATTGATTTGGGTGGGGCCGGGCTCAAATACCGCCCGACTGCCCAAACAGCGATGCCCATTGCAACCGCGACCCCGATCAAAACCATGCGAAGTTGCTTGGACGTGAATTGCGGCAGGATCATGCTTTTGGTTAGCCTATTGCGGGTGAGTTAACGTCACTTGGCTTTGCTGGCGTCGGCAAAAACGCCCCACACCACTTTGCTGGGATCAATGAATTTGCGCCACGCAGCGTTGACTTGAGCCAGGCTCACGGCCTTGTACTTGGCGTCGTTGGCCAAGGCTAGATCCCATGCCGTGGCGTATTCGAGCTGCCAATTGAGTTGGCCCAAAGCCCATCCGTCACCGGTTCGGCTGCGCACGCGGTCAGCCATGACCTTGTCGCGCGCGGTGTCGAGTTCGGCCTGGGTGAAGCCCTTGTCAAGCGACAAGGCGAGTTCTTCGCGCAAAATCGCTTCGGCCCGGCTGAGGTTGGCGGGGTTGACATCAACATCCATTGAAAACGTGCCATTGGCCTCACGCACGCCCAGCGACAGCGAAGCACTCGCGCCGTAAGTCAGACCGTCTTTTTCGCGCAGGCGAACCCAAAGCCGCGACCCAATGTCGCCGCCAAACGCCCGCGTGGCGAGTTGCAATGCGAACGCTTCTTCGTCAAATGACTTCAATGGCACCTTCAAGCCGGAGTCGATGCTGGCATTGGCTTTGTCTGGCGTCTCGTACGTCAAACGAGCTGGAACCAAGGTCGTGAGTGGTCTCGGCACCCGTGTGTACCCGGTGGGCGCTTTCCAAGCATCGAACTCTTTGGCGACCATGGCCTGAATTTCTTTGGCATCCACGGGGCCGACCAAGCTGAACTGCGCGGCTTGTGCGCCGTAAAACCGCTTGTAGAACTCACGTGCCTGCTCGACTTTGGCTGACTTGGCTTGGACGAGGGACTCGTCGATGGTCGGCTCGTATCGCACGTCGGCCAGCGGGTAGGGGTTGCCGTAGCGGCTCCACTCGTTTTGCACTTGGCTGGTTTTGTCTCTGGCACTGCCCTCGATGCCGCGCACCCACGAGGCTTGAACTTCGGCGAACTCTTTCTCTGGCAGGGTCGCGTCTTTCAGCACATGGGCGGTCAACGCAAATGCGGCGTTAAAGTCAGCCTTTTTGGCGGTGATCGACACGTTGCCGCCCTCAGCGCCGAGCCTAAACGCCACCTGTGCGCCCATCGCCGCAAATGCGTCGGTGATTTGCTGGCGGTTCATGCGCGTCGTGCCGCGGTTTAGCACGGCTGAGGTCATCGCAGCGGCGATTTGCTGGCCCTTTAACGAGTTGACATCCCCAAACCTGAGGATCAGCGATGCCGTCACCACATCGCCGCGAACGGGTTTGCTCAGCACGGCGGTTTTGATCCCACCGGGTGTGGTGTGCAAAACCGCATTTTTTTCGAGGTTAGCCAGCGAAAAGTCAAAAGCCACTGACGTCTCGCCCTGCGCTTTGAGTGCGAAACCGCTCAGGTAGGCCGCTACGTCAGCCAGTTTTGGCTCAGGCGTTCGATCGGGCTTTTCGGTCGGGATCAAATGACCCAATGTGCGGTTGTCGCGCTTGAAATAGCTGGCAGCGACACGGTTGACATCGGCCAAACTCACCGCCTTCATTCGGTCGCGGCTCACGAAAACCGCGCGCCAGTCGCCAAAAACCTCGGTGCCAATGGCACCGTTGGCCACGGCGGCGGCATTGGCAAACCCGAGTTCGGTCGCGCGAACGATTTTGGTTTTTGCGCGGTCAAACTCTTCTTGGGTGATGGGTGAGGCGCCCAGGCCCTCAACGATGTCGAGCACAACTTTTTTGCGGGCTTCACCGTCGTCGCTGGGTGCCAAAGCCGCACCAAAGAAATAGGTGCTGCCCTCGGTTCGGTTGAAGGGCACCGCAAAGACGCTTTGGGCCAACTTGGCCTCGACCAAGGCCTTGTGCAATCGGCCAGCGGGTGCATCGCCCAGCACATTGGCCAAAATGGCCATCGCGGGCATGTCGGGGTGTAACGCGGGCGGCACGTGGTAGCTCGCCGCGATCAGCTGCACGGGCGCTGGACGGCGCACCACCACGCTTCGTTCGCCGTCTTGCACCGGGTCAACGGTGTAAGTGCGTGGTATCGAGGTGCTGGGTTTGGCAATCGACCCAAATGCCGCTTGAATGCTTGCCAGGGTGAGGGCGGCATCAAACTTGCCTGCCACGATGATGCTGGCGTTGTCGGGTCGGTAGTAGCGCTTGTAAAACGCCTGCAAGCTGCTGATATCGACGTTTTCAATGTCGGTTTTGGCCCCGATCGTGTTTTTGCCGTAGTTGTGCCACAGGTACGCTGTGCCCAGCATGCGGGCAACCAGTGCCTGAACGGGATTGCTTTCACCTTGCTCAAACTCGTTGCGCACAACGGTCATTTCGCTGTCGAGGTCTTTTTTGGCGATAAAGCTGTTGACCATGGCATCCGCTTGCCAACCGATGTACCAATTGAGGTTTTCTTGGTTGCTGGTGAAGGTCGCAAAGTAATTGGTGCGATCGGTGTTGGTGGTGCCGTTGAAATTGAAGCCGCGCTTGCGAAACTCGGCCTTCGGATCAACCGTATTGGGTGTGCCCTTGAAAATCAAATGCTCCAGCAAATGCGCCATGCCGGTCTCGCCATAACCTTCGTGGCGCGAGCCGACCAAATAGGTCACGTTCACGGTGACGCGCTCGTCGGCCGCGTCTGGTGCGAGCAAAACTTTCATGCCGTTGGGCAAGCGGTACTCGGTGATGCCCTCAACGGTTTGAATGAGTTGCGCGCCTGCAGTAGCTGATGCCGTAGCTGATGCCGTAGCCGATGCGCTAGCCGGATTTTGAGCGTGGGCCAGTGGCGCAGCCGCTAAAAAGGCCATCGTGGCGATGACGGTGGCGCTGGCGACGGCGCGAAGCACAGGGGTCGTTTTGAATGGGGACATGGGTCTAAACTCCGTTGACTGCCTGCGAGCATAAGCCATGCCTTGAAAGGTAAAAAATGATAGCAACAAACCCTATAGATCCGGTGACCAAGCGGCAATTTTCCATAAAATTTGGACATTTGAGCCATGCACAACGCTGCTGAAGCCCTTTTTTGTCCAGCCGACGCGGTCGATGCCTTCGGGCTTGATGCGTGGATTGCGGGCATGCTGCGCTTTGAGGCGGCTTTGGTGATGGCCCAAAGCCATGCCGGTGTTGTCGCTGTGGATGTTGCGCTGCGAATCGCGTCGGCCTGCGACGCAACGCGATTTGACGCCAAAGCCATTGCAATTGAAGGCGCTAAAAACGCGAGCCTGGCCATTCCCTTGGTTGCAGCACTCAAGCGGCAGTTGCACCCCAGCGACGCTGGTTTTGCGCACTTGGGTGCTACCAGCCAAGATGTTCTTGACACGACACAGGTGATGCTGAGCGCGCCCGTGTTGGACCAATTGCTGGTCGACGCTCAAGACTTGGCGCAAGCCTTGCTCGCACTCGCAGCCGAGCACGCGAGAACGCCTATCCTCGCTCGCACGCTCATGCAAAGTGCGAGCGTGACGAGTTTTGGGCTCAAGTGCGCGCTGTGGGCCGCGAGCGTCGTGCGTGCGGTCGTTCGCATTCGCGCCAGTCGAGCTGAGGCCATGAGGTTGCAACTTGGCGGCGCGGTTGGCACGCAGGCTCAATTGCGCGCCGCCTGCGCCCAATCGACGCAAGCCCAAGCGCTTGGAAAGCTGGTGCAACACATGGCCCAAACTTTGGGCTTACAGATGTCCAACCAGCCTTGGCACAGCCATCGCGACGTTTGGGTCGCACTTGGACTCGATTTAGCCTTGTTGGCGGGTAGCCTTGGGAAAATTGGGCTGGATTGGGGCCTGATGTCGCAGTTTGAGGTTGGCGAGTTGGCACAACGCGATGGCGGCGGCTCGTCAGCCATGCCGCACAAGCAAAACGGTGTCGCAAGCTTGGTTGCGAAGGGCGCGGCGCTGCGAGCGCCGATGCGTGCGGCGGCTCTGTTAGCGGCCATGCCGCAAGAGCATGAGCGGGCTCATGGCGCTTGGCAAGCTGAGTTAGCTGAGTGGCCGTCGCTCTTGTGTTCAACGGCTGCATCAACCCAAGCTTTGGCGCGTGCAGCTGCCACGCTCGTCGTTGATGCACCGAGAATGCTCAGCAACATCGAAGCGGTGCGGGCGCACTTGGATGCTCAAGCCGCAGACGAGTGGTTTGATCCAAACTGGGCCAACGATGCTGCCGAGCAAACCGTCGCCATGCTTGAACCCTTGAAAAAGCAACTCGACACATGAACGGAGCAATGAATTGACTGACTTTGACGAAGGCATGATCCACCGTCGGCGTGTTTTAGGAGATGCCTGGGTGGACCAGTCGGTTGCGAATGCGAACGCGTTCAACGCTGAGTTTCAAGACCTCATCACCCGCCACGCTTGGCGAGACATTTGGGGCAGACCGGGCTTAGACGACAAAACGAGGCGGTTCATGGTGCTGTCGACCACGATCGCCTTGGGTGCATGGGAGGAGTTTGAGATGCACGTGCAGGCAGCGATTGAGGCTCAGCCCGAGTCAAGATTGACGACAGAAGACATTAAAGAGGTCATCATGCAATCGGCCATTTACTGCGGTGTGCCCAAGGCGAATCACGCCTTCAAACTCGCCGGGGCGCTGCTCAAAACTCGGGGCTTGTTGTCATGAGCGCGGTACGAATTCACCACACGCGCTGTGGCAACGGGCCCGCGATTGTGCTCAGTCACGCGTTGGGTTGCAATTTGCACATGTACGACGAAGTAGCTGCTGATCTGGCGCGCGACTTCACGGTCATTTGCTACGACCACCGGGCGCATGGCGGCTCAGAGTCCCCGCAGGGGCCGTATGACATTGCGGATTTTGCCGAAGATGCTGCGGCGTTGATCGAGCGCGAATCGGACGGTTTGCCCGTTATTTTTGCTGGAACGAGTTTGGGCGGCATGACTGCGCAGACCTTGGCGGCGCGTCATCCGCGACTGATTCGAGGCTTGGTCGTCGCCAACTCAAACATGCAATACGACGAAGCCGCCCGCGACATGTGGACGGCCCGAATCGCGTTGGTTCGAGAGCAGGGCTTGGAGGCGCTCGTTGAAGGCGCGATGGCGCGATGGTTCTCGCCCGAGTTCCACGCACGCCAACCCAATGCGATTGAGCGTGCCAGACAAGTCCTGCTGTCCTGTGATGTCGAGGCTTACGCGGCCAGTTGCGCCGCGATCATGGCGATTGACTTCTCTACGTCTAACGCGACCATTCAATGCCCTGTTTTGGTGATTGACGGACAATTTGACTCGGCAACCCCCGCCGCAATGTCTGATGCAATCGCCCAAAGCATCTCGCAAAACGCCACTCGCGCCTCATTGGCCACGGGTCACTTGGGCGCGGCCGAAGACCCTGTCGGTTTTGCCCAATTGGTGCGAAACTTCGCTCAAACGCTTTGAACAGATTGACCATGGCCACCAAAAAACCACCCACTGCCGCGAAATCAGCGCAAATACCGGCTCGCATCGTCATGGTGCTGAACGGCCCAAACTTGAATTTGCTCGGCACTCGCGAGCCCGGCGTCTACGGCTCGGCCACGTTGGCGGACGTGCAAGACTTGTGCGAACGCAGCGCTGGCGCCAACGGTTTGGCGCTAGACTTTCGCCAAAGCAACTGTGAAGGCGCGCTCATTGATGCCATTCACGAGGCAGGTCGCTGGCATGCAGCCGGTCAGCTAGCGGGGTTGGTCATCAATGCCGGGGCGTACACGCACACCAGCATCGCGATTGCCGACGCAATCAAAGGCACAGGTGTTACGGCAGTCGAGTTGCACATCAGCAACGTGCACGCCCGCGAAGCGTTCCGCCACCACAGCTATTTATCCGGCGTGTGCAAGGGCGTGATGTGCGGTTTTGGTACGGCTGGGTACGGGCTGGCGATTGCGGCTGTTGCGCAAATGGCTGCTGAGTAGTCATGTTTTAATAGCAGCAAGTCCAATGAATCCGGTCACCAAGAGCGAATAAGTCGTAAAAAAAGCACCCGAGGGTGCTTTTTTTACGTTTTCAGGACTCAGCCGCGCGTAATCGGCATCTCGATCTCGGCGTTGCCTTTGGTGTGGCGGCCGATTTCGGCTTTGGCGATGGCGTTGCGATGCACCTCATCAGGGCCGTCTGCGAAGCGCAGCGTTCGTGCATTTGCGTACGAGTAGGCCAGCGGGAAATCATCACTCATGCCGCCGCCGCCGTGGGCTTGCATGGCCCAGTCGATGACTTGACAGGCCATGCTTGGTGCGACGACCTTGATCATGGCGATCTCGTTTTTGGCAACTTTGTTGCCAGCAATGTCCATGAGCCAAGCAGCTTTGAGGGTGAGCAAGCGCGCCATGTCGATGCGACAACGCGACTCGGCGATGCGCTCTTGCGTCACGGTTTGGGCTGACACGGCTTTGCCAAATGCCACGCGCGACGCGGCGCGCTGGCACATCAGCTCAAGCGCTCGCTCGGCCAGGCCGACCAAACGCATGCAGTGGTGAATGCGTCCTGGCCCCAAGCGGCCTTGCGCGATTTCAAATCCACGGCCTTCGCCGAGCAAAATGTTGCCCACGGGTACACGAACGTTGTCAAAGTACATCTCCATGTGGCCGTGCGGCGCGTCGTCGTACCCCATGACGTTGAGTGGGCGAACGATGCGAACGCCGGGGGCGTTAAATGGCACCACAACCATGCTTTGCTGCGAGTGGCGCGGCGCGTCTGGGTCGGTTTTGCCCATGGCAATGAAGACCGCGCAGCGGGGATCACCAGCGCCTGAGATCCACCATTTGTGGCCGTTGACGATGTAGTCGTCGCCGTCACGTGTGATGGTTGTGCAAATGTTGGTCGCGTCGCTTGAAGCCACTTCAGGCTCGGTCATCGCGAAAGCGGAGCGTATCTCGCCGCGCAGCAGTGGCTTCAACCATTGGTCTCGCACAGCAGGCGTGGCGTAGCGGGCCAGCGTTTCCATGTTGCCGGTATCGGGCGCAGAGCAATTGAACACTTCCGATGACCACATCACCCGACCCATGATCTCGGCCAGCGGCGCGTACTCTTGGTTTGTCAGGCCGGCTCCGCCGTACTCGGTGCCAGAGAACCCGGCAATTTCGGCCGTGTCTTTGGGCAGCCACAAGTTCCAAAGGCCTTGTGCACGCGCAATCGGTTTGAGGTCCTCGATGATTTGAATCGGTGTCCAACGCTTACCGGCTGCCGTGTTGTCCGCCAATTGTTTTTTGTAAACCGCTTCTGCCGGATAGATGTATTGGTCCATGAAAGCGAGCAATTTGGCTTGCAGCTCAAGGGTGCGGGGGTTGTACGAGAAATCCATGGTTACTTTCTAGAGCGAAGTGATCGGTTGTGAGCGTTTATGGGCTAAAAGTTAGGCGTTTTGGGCAAATGACCACGCGAGTTGCGCAAGCGGTCGAACGCCTTTGGCCGAGTTAGCGGCTTGTGCGCTTGCCGCCGTGCCCATCTCAACGCGCTTGGCAATGCCTTGCAAAATCGCGCTGAGGCGAAACGCGTTGTAGGCCATGTAGAAGTTCCACTCCGGTGCGAGCGCTTCGGGCGTTGTCAGACCCGTGCGTTCACAGTAGCGGCGGATGTACTCGGCCTCAGTCGGAATGCCCAAAGCCTGCACGTCAAGCCCGCCGATGCCTCGAAACGCGCCGGGTGAAATGTGCCAAGTCATGCAGTGGTAAGAAAAATCAGCCAGCGGGTGACCCAAGGTCGAGAGTTCCCAATCCAGCACCGCCAAAATCTTGGGTGGCAGCTGCGCATCGGAGCCGAACATCAGGTTGTCTAAGCGAAAGTCGCCGTGCACGATGCTGACCATTTTTTCATCCCGCGCCATGGGCGGGATGTTGGCCGGCAGCCAAGCCATGAGCTTGTCCATTTCTTCAATTGGCTGGGTGATGCTGGCAACGTATTGCTTGCTCCATCGTCCGATTTGGCGCTCAAAATAGTTGCCTGGCTTGCCAAACGATTCCAGACCGATGGCACGGTGGTCAACGGTGTGCAGCGCGGCAATCACCCGGTTCATTTCGTCATACACGGGCGCGCGACGCTCAATGGGCAGCTCGGGGAGGGCTTGGTCCCACATGACTCGCCCTTGAACGTACTCCATGATGTAAAAAGCCCGACCGATGACGGATTCGTCGGTGCACAAGGTGTGCATTTTGGCGACTGGAACGCCGGTTCCGAAAAGCGCACTCATCACCGCGAATTCGCGCTCGATGGCGTGCGCAGAGGGCAGCAATTTGGCAACAGGGCCAGGCTTGGCCCGCATCACGTATTTGCGCGCAGCGGTGTCGATCAAATAGGTCGGGTTCGATTGACCTCCTTTGAACATCGACAAGCCCGTGATCAACCCGAAATCGTCAATGTGTGAAGCAAGATGCGATTGGAGCGCAGTCAAATCAATGGCGTGCTGTTGCGACACCTCTCGGGTGCCAACAAAGTGTGAATAGTCCGTCATCACTCGTCACCTTCGCTGATTGCCATGAGCTTTTCGCGGTCGCGGATGACCAAACCAGCGGTTTCAACACGAATTGCATCTTCGCGTTCCATGGTTTTGAGTTCTTGGTTGACTCGCTGGCGCGAAGCCCCCAGGAGCTGTGCGAGCTCTTCTTGGGCTAAGTGCAGCCCAATGCGCGACTCGGTCGGATGGTTCAGGCTTTGAACGCCGTAACTGCGCTGCAAATGCAGCAGTTGTTTGGCCAAGCGGGCGCGAAGGGGCAGGGTGTTGAGGTCTTCAACAAGACCAAACAAAATGCGGATTCGCCTTGCGTGCAGCTTCAGTAGTGCGTCGTACAACTCAACATGCTGTGTGAGGATTTTGCGAAAGTCGGACTTCGCAACGCACAAAATTGAGGTGTCACCATGGGCAAACGCGTCGTGGGTGCGGGTTTCGCCGTCGAATATGGCGACATCGCCAAACCAAACGCCGGGCTCAACGAAGGTCAGCGTGACTTGCTTGCCAGATAGAGAGGTGGAGCTGACTCGCACGGCACCTTTGGCGCATGCAATCCACTCCTCGGCCGGTTCGCCCCGCGCTGCAATCAGGTCGTCGTCGCGAAACCGTTTGACGTACGCGCACCGCAAAATGTCGTGTTTCAGTGAGGGCGAAAGCGACGAGAACCAACGCCCAGCGTTGATGGCTTCGCGTTCGGCGACGGTGAGGATGGGTTGATCCATGGGGGATTGGGGCATTCAGGCAAACTAAAATGTCAGGCTTCGATTGTGTAGCGCATGGTGTCGTGCCGCATCAAGGTGTGTCACCTAAGCGCGGCAGGCGTTCCTAGCAAAAATCGGGCTTGCGTTTTTGCAAAAACGCGGCGATGCCCTCGCCCGCGTTGGGGTGATGCAAGTTTTTGACGAAGTGAGACTGCTCAGCTGCCAACTGGGCAGGAAAGTCTTGCCCCGTGGCAGAGTTGAGCAGTTCTTTGATGCTCTCGATTGCGTTGGGCGCTTTTTGATTGAGCTGTTCGCACCACTCCAGTGCATCCCGAAGCGCTTGGCCGGGGAGGGTCAGTCGGTTGATCAAACCCAGTCCATGGAGTCGTTCCGCGCTCCACTTGCCACCATCAATCAGCATCTCTGTTGCAACGGCTCGTGGCAACGCGCGCGCCAGATGCCAAGTTGCACCGCCGTCTGGCGTCAGGCCCACGTTGACGTAGGCCATTGAAAATACGGCATCGCGGCTTGACACGACCATGTCGCAAGCCAGTGCAATCGAAAATCCAGCCCCTGCAGCTGCGCCCTCAACCGCTGCCACCACCGGTTTGGGGCAAGTTCGGATTGCGTCAATCCATGCGTGTAAAGCGTCGACGCTGGCAGATTGCACCTCGGGCGCCAATTCGCGATTGGTTTGCAAGCGCTGCAGCTGTCCGCCAACGCAAAAAGTGTCGCCTTCACCCGCAAAGACGATCGAGCGCACGCCCTTGCTGTCGCTAGCGACGGTGAGCGCTTCAACTGCGGCGGCGTACATGGCCGGGTTAAGCGCGTTGCGAGCGCCTGGGTTGGACAGCGTCAAAACAAGTGTTTGACCGTGCATGTGGCTGGTGATTTGGCCGCTCATGTCATGCCTCTGAATGCGACAAGCTCAGCCCCAGCGCCGCGCGTCGGCGAAGCCACGGGCTGGGGCGGTAGCGCGGATCGTTGTAAACCGTGAGCATGTTCATCAACACTTCCAACACGTTGGCACCACCCAAATAATCGCCGTAAGCCAGTGGGCCGCGCGGATAGCCCAGGCCAAGGGTGACGGCCAAATCCAGATCGGACGGGCTGCAAACCGATTGTTGGCACATGTCGGTTGCAATGTTGATGATGGTCGCCAGCACCCGTTGCGTGACAAATCCGGCTGAATCGCGAATGACGCTCACGGGTTTGCCGTCTCGCTCAAAAAGAGCGTGCGCGTGGTTGCGCATGTCCAAGCGAGTGGCGGGGTTGGTTGAAATGACGCGCCGGCGTGTGGCGGCGTCGTCAATCAGCATGTCGATGCCGATTGTTCTTGCTGGGTCAAGGCGCTCAAGAATGGCCGCCGTGGTGATGTCGAGTCCCAGCGGCGACACGATCGTCAACGCGTTTGGAGACGGCGCTGAGCCAGACTCCACGTTCGCGCCCAGGTCTTTTAACAGCTGCAAGAGCGGCGCGCGACGTGCGGCGTGCGCAGATACCCAGACTGGAGGGGTATCGCCCAGTGTTGACGCATCCGGCGCGATGGCTTGTGGCGGTGTCACCACTTTGCCGTCAGCGTAGGCGTAAAAGCCATCACCGACTTTCTTTCCCAACATGCCGCCTGCCAAGCGCAAAGCCGTGATGGCGCTGGGTCGATAGCGCGGCTCGTCAAAATACTGGCGATACACCGACTCCATCACCGGGTGGCTGACATCCAGCGCGGTCAAATCCATGAGTTCAAACGGACCAAGCTTGAATCCGGCTTGGTCTCGCAAAATCGCGTCAATCGTCGCAAAGTCTGCGATGCCTTCGCTCACGATGCGCAGCCCCTCGGTTCCAAACCCCCGCCCAGCATGGTTGACGATGAACCCTGGCGTGTCGTTGGCAGAAACTGGCGCGTGCCCCATGCGTTTTGCCAAGTCGCTCAAATCTGCGCAAACCTGAGGGGCAGTTTTGAGCCCTGCGATGACTTCAACCACTTTCATCAATGGCACAGGGTTGAAGAAGTGAAATCCGGCTACCCGACTTGGGTGGCGCGATCCTGCGGCAATGGCGGTCACCGACAAAGACGAGGTGTTGGTCGCGATCACACAGGCGGCGCTGACGATTTCATCCAGCGATTTAACCAACGCTCTTTTGATGCCGAGGTCTTCGACAATGGCCTCAATGACCAAATCACATGCCGCCAAATCGGCCAAAGAAGCCACGGATGTCAGCCTTTGACGCATACCTGCAGCATCCTCTTCTGACATGCGATTTTTGGCGACCATGCGGTCCCATTGTTCGTTTACTGATTTCAGTGCGGCATGACGAGCGGCTTCGCTTTGGTCAAATACGAATACTTTTGAACCAGCCTGGGCTGCAATTTGCGCAATCCCCCGACCCATCGCTCCCGCGCCGACGATGCCGATTTGTTTAAATGTCACGTTATTCCTTTTGTTTTCTCATATTGCCGCCAAAGCTATCAATTTTTCATCAACGCGCTAGGCGGGGTGATGCGCGGCAGGCTTGGAGGCATTATCATATTGGGAGTTGTGCTCGGGAGGCTGGGCATTGGGTTTTGTCACAGAAAGACCCGGTGACCTGATTTATTATTGCAACATTTGTTTCTAATGACCCAACGATTGATGAAAAGCGAGTTGACTGAGCGTGCTCCTTTTCGGCATGGCGTTGTCGCATTGGCATTGATTGTTTTCAGTGCTGAAGCGGCCGCCGCGTCTTTGGGTCGCATGCAAGCGCTGGCTTTGTTGGGCCGCGGGCTCGACGTGCGCATTCCGGTCACCTTGGCTGCGGCTGAGTCTGCGGAAAATCTTTGTCCAAAGGTCGAGGTGTTTTATGGCGACACCCGTGCTGCTTCGACAGTAGAGGTTGTTCGAGCCCCCAGAGGTGGCGACTGGCAGTTGCGCATACGAAGCAACGTAGCCGTTGACGAGCCAGTCGTCAGCCTGTCGGTTGTGCTTGGCTGTGAGTCTGTGCAAACGCGTCGATACACCTTGCTCGCAGAGCCGCCGCCGGATGATGCGGCGCCGTTGGTGTCCGCCGGAGCAGTCCCATTGGGGTCATCAACTTCGGGTGAACCGATTGTTCGCAGCGCGACACCGGTGGTGTTGGCAAAGCCAGCGATGCCCGTGGTCGACTTGGAGCGGTTCGGTTCGCAAGCGGCTGCCGCACCCACGCAAACTACCGAAGCACGGCCCGCGAAGAAAAAGCGCCGTCAACCCAAAGCTGCGGCGAGTTCAAGCCCGGCGACGGCAGATTTGGCTCAGCCCGAGTCATCGTCGGCTAGCAACGCCACTGGGGGTAACCCAACTCTAAATGAACAAAAGCGAGCGAAGCGAAAGCAAGTCGAAACCTCGCTGCGCAAAGATCGACTGCGAATGGAGCCGATTGATTTGCGCTCGCCCATCGAAGCGGGTGGTTTGAAGTCTTCAAGCCTCATGGAGTCGGTGCCGTCAGCCAACCCACAGCAACGCGCTGCGTTTTCAGCGCTGTGGCAGGCATTGTCGAGCCCACCCGAGGAAGCAGCTAAGAACAGTTTGCGATTGGATCAACTGCAGGCCGACGTTAAAGCTCTGCGCGAACAGTCCAAGGCTCAGGCCAGCGCAATGGAGTCTGCCCAAGGCAAGATCGCAAGCAACGACAACACGCGTCTGGCGATCTATGGCCTGGGCGGTTTGCTTGGTTTGATCATGTTGGGCGCGGCGGTTTTCACCGGCTTGCGGTGGCGCGCCGGGCGATTCAGCGGCAACGCGCCTTGGTGGAGACCCAAGGGCGAAGACGCCGAAGAGTCGGGGTTCGCAAGTGCCAAAGCCCTGGAGGCATCTAAGGTCGATTCACTCAACAAGACGGCACCGAAGTCTAGTTGGCAACAACCCGACGCTGATGCTGAAGCTGAATTGGGTCGGGCCTTACCGCGTGGCAACGTGCGTGGGAACGCGGCGCAACCCTTCAGCGCGCGTGCGCCAATTGTCAAAGCGGGCATCCAGGCCGACGGGTCGGAGCTGACCCAGACCCAGGTCGACAACCAAAGATGGGCTGCACTGGCAGGTGCAAAGTCGGTAGAGCAATCTCGTAAGCTGGTAGATGAGATCTTGGCCGCTGAAGGGCCTGACAGCGAGAGCGCGCCGATGTCGCGATCAAGCGACAACCAAAGCGGCCCACCGCTCGGTGCGTCGGCGGATTTCTCAATGAGCCTGCCGGCCACCAGCAAGTACGTCACCGCTGAAGACTTGATCGACATCAGTCAACAGGCTGATTTTTTCGTTTCGCTTGGTCAGCACGATCAGGCGATCGAGCTCTTGAATGAGCACATTGAAGGTGACACCGAGACATCGCCGCTGCCATATTTTGATCTGCTGGGGCTCTACCACGGGCAAGGCAAGCAGGCTGAATTTGCAGAGCTTCGACAGCGATTTCATGGCCGGTTCAATGCCGATGTGCCGTTTTTTGAGGCGTTTACGGATGACCGAGGTGGCTTGGAGAATTATCCGCTCGCGTTGTCGCGTATCTCCGCACTTTGGCCGTCGGTTAAGGTTCTGAAGGTCATTGAGGAGTCATTGCTTCGCAAACCCGATTCGCGGACTAAGCCCTTCAATTTGCAGGCCTATCGCGAGCTTCTGTTTTTATACACCTTCGTCAAGGCGCAGTCGGAGTCAACAGAGCCGATGCGAGCGCAAGGCAATGGCGACTTTGAGCCCACGCGGATACGGCCGTTGAATCAGTCACTTGGAACGACATCGGCCTTCGACATCAGCATCCGCAATCCCGACTCAGGCTACACCCCTGGCGCGTCGGACTCCACTGGCGTCAATGCCGGGGTTGCAGGTGCAGCTTCGAGCAAACGCCCGGGCCGCGGCGAAGCGATAGACCCCAATTTCGTCGCACCGTCCGGTTGGCCCACCGACATGCCGCCGCCCTCGATGAATGTGGGGGTCGATATCGACTTAAGCGATGAAGCGTTTGAGCCTGCGCTCCAGTCTGAACCCATGCGATTGAGTGACGATTCGGTCGACGAATTGCTTGACGGCGGCCTTGTTGCTTTGGATTTGTTGAACGTGACACCGGCACCGGCGGCGCACGGTCCGTGGGCGAGCGCACCGGTCGTTCAGGGCAGCGCCATGTTTGATTCGCAGGACAGCGGAATGATCGAGTTTGATCTGGCAACATCGTCTCAGCTCGGTAAAATGAACCAAAAGTCACCTCGGGGCGGCAAGCCTTGATGGCCAAAGCCCGTGCTCGACCGAGCGAAACGGACGCGTTCAGCGGCTCGCGGGTCATACGCAAGTACCCGAATCGACGGCTTTACGACACCCAAGGATCGTGTTACGTCTCGCTGGGCGCGGTTAAAGACATGGTTTTACAAATGCAGGCGTTTGTTGTGGTGGACAGCACAAGCGGCGAGGACATCACGCGATCAGTCTTGGTACAGATTTTGCTCGACCAAGAGTCTGCTGGGGCGCCCGTATTCACGCAAGGCGCGCTGGCAAACTTGATTCGCCTTTATGGCAGCGCCAATCGCGACCTTTTGGGTGAGTGGATGGAGCGCAGCACGATGGCATTTGGTGATTGGCAGACCCAAATGAATGCCGCAGCGTCGGCAGGACCTGCCGCAGTGTTTCCGTTTGATTTGCCTAAATCGGTTGATCTCGTGACGCCGTGGGTCAATCAAACCCGCGAGCTTGCTGCTGGTTTGCAATCGGGTTGGACCGAACACCTCAGCAACGTGATGGGTGTGATAGCGACTGGTAAGCCGCCGTCAGCAAATACCAAAAAGCCCTTGCGGCCCGCGCCTTAAAATCGTGGCATCGCACGGGTGCGCCGTTTTGGCGTCGCGAATTTAATTTTTGGATTGATTCACACATGGCTGGACACAGCAAATGGGCCAACATTCAGCATCGCAAAGGCCGCCAAGATGAGAAGCGCGGGAAAATTTGGACGCGGGTGATTCGAGAAATCATGGTTGCTGCTCGCCAAGGCGGCGGCGACGTGGCTTTGAACCCTCGGCTGAGGCTGGCTGTTGATAAAGCCAAAGCCGTCAACATGCCGGCTGACAACGTCAAGCGAAACATCGACAAAGCCACTGGCAACCTGGCTGGCGTGACCTACGAAGAAATTCGGTACGAGGGTTATGGCATCGGCGGCGCGGCCATCATTGTTGACACCATGACCGATAACCACGTGCGCACCGTAGCCGAAGTCCGTCACATTTTCAGCAAATTCGGCGGCAACATGGGCACCGAAGGGTCTGTTGCGTTTCAATTCAAACATTGCGGACAAATCATTTTTGCCCCTGGTACGGACGAAGACCGTGTGATGGAAGTCGCGCTAGAAGCTGGCGCGGACGACGTGATCGCTGACCTTGATGGTGCAATTGAGGTGTTGAGCTCGCCAAACCAGTTTGAAGCAGTCAGGGATGCATTGATCGCGGCTGGATTGAATCCTGAGATCGCCGAGGTGACCATGCGCGCGGATCTGACAGTTGACATGACAACCGCAGAAGCCCAGCGAATGCAAAAGCTGCTAGACGCGCTGGAGGACAACGACGACGTGCAAAACGTGTTTCACAACGCGTCGCTTGATTTGTGAGCTCGACAGTACTTTGATTGACAAAAAGGACATGCTTTGAAAGTTTTGGTGATTGGCAGTGGTGGGCGCGAACATGCTCTGGCTTGGAAGCTGGTGCAGTCACCTCGCGTGCAGCGTGTGCTGGTGGCGCCCGGTAACAGTGGCACCGCCAGCGGACATCCGGCCATTGAGAACGTCACGGTTGCCGCCAGCGGCGTTGGCGGCACGTCAACGCCGGCCGACTACGTGGCGTGTGCGGTTTTGCATGGCATCGGTTTGACGGTGGTCGGCCCAGAGGCTCCGCTGGCTGACGGTGTGGTTGATGCGTTTGAGGCCGCCGGCCTGCGCATCTTTGGACCCACTCAGGCCGCTGCGCAGCTTGAGAGCTCGAAGGCGTTTTCCAAAGCCTTCATGGATCGCCATGGGATTCCCACTGCGTCACACGCCACATTCACGGGTGTGGCTGAGGCCCACGCGCACCTTGATGTGGTTGGTGCCCCAATTGTCGTGAAAGCCGACGGGTTGGCGGCCGGCAAAGGTGTTGTCGTCGCCATGACGCTGACTGAGGCACACGCTGCGGTTGACGCGATGCTCGGCAGTGATGGCGTGCATTCGGCCGTGAATGACGGCGATGTTGCGCGCGTGGTGATCGAGTCGTTTTTTCCCCGCGAGGAGGCAACATTCATCGTCATGTCGGACGGCCAGCACGTCTGCGCTCTGGCCACCAGCCAAGACCACAAGCGTCTGCTCGACGGTGACTTGGGCCCCAACACGGGCGGCATGGGCGCGTATTCGCCCGCACCGGTCGTCACGCCTGAAGTGCACGCGCGTGCCTTGCGCGAAGTCATTTTGCCAACCATTCGTGGCATGCAAGCCGAGGGCCGCGTGTTTCGCGGATTTTTGTACGCTGGGTTGATGATTCAGCCCGACGGCGGCATCAAGGTGTTGGAATTCAACACGCGTTTAGGCGACCCTGAGACGCAACCCATTTTGATGCGACTCAAGTCCGATTTGTTTGAGGCCTTGCTGGCAGCGACCGATGGCCGGCTCGATCAAGTCGAGCTTCAATGGGATCGACGAACCGCGCTGGGTGTCGTGATGGCGGCGCATGGCTACCCCTTAGAGGTGCGAAAGGGCGACGTGATTCATGCATTGCCTGCCGAAACTGACGACGCGGTGGTGTTCCACGCGGGTGCCGCCCAAATCGCAGGTGAGGTTGTCACGTCCGGGGGGCGGGTGCTTTGCGTCACAGCGCTGGCTGACTCGCCGCGATTGGCGCAGGCTCGGGCCTACGAAGTTCTGGCTGGCATATCGTTTGACGGCATGCAATTTCGCAAAGACATTGGATACCGCGCGGTCAAGCCGCGCTGATCGAGGCAACCACTGCGCGCCAGCCTACTCAATGTCCAGCATTCGTTTAACCCCAAGTGCCAACGGCAATTTGCATTATGTTGGGCAATCATGGGCGCGTGGTTTGCTTCGTTTGATGGGGTGGAAGCTGGTTTTTGACGGCATGCCCATGCAACGTCAGGGCGAGCGTTGGGTTTCGCGCGGGGTGTTGATGGCGTATCCACACACCAGCAATTGGGATGGTCTCATCGCGCTGTTGTTCATTTGGGGGCTTGGCCTCAAGGTGACGCTTTGGGGCAAGGCAAGTCTCTTTCGAATTCCAGTCTTGAGTGCTCTTTTGCGCAGCGCAGGCGCAGTGCCCATACAGCGCGAAAGCGCCGCAGGTGCCGTCGCTGACATGGTTGCGCGAATGCAGTCGCTTGATCACTGTTGGCTTGGGCTGGCGCCGGAGGGTACGCGCAAGCATTTGCCCGGGTGGCGAACGGGTTTTTATCACGTTGCTCTGCACGCACAAGTGCCCGTGGGCCTAGCTTTTTTGGATTGGGGTCGCAAACGCATGGGTGTCACCGAGTTTTTCATGCTCAGCGGCGATATGGCGGCGGATTTTGCCCAAATGCGCCGCGCTTATGACGGCGTTCAAGGCTTTAACCCGAGCCAAGCGTCGCCGATTGTTCCGCTCGATGCGGCGTTTCCGCGCGATGAAGCCGTGATGAGGTCTTAAAAATGTCGAAACCCGAAGCCACCACCCGAGTCGCCGTCAAAAGCCCCAAATCGTACTTGATCGGGCTCCAAGAGCGCATCGCGTCGACACTGTCCGCAATGGATGGCCACGAGTTTTTGATCGACAAATGGCGAAAACCCAAGGGTTCTCGGCTGCAGGGCGACGGCGTCACCATGATTTTGGAAGACGGCGAGCTGTTTGAGCGCGCTGGCGTGGCGTTTTCCAGCGTCAGTGGTCCTTCGCTTCCGCCGTCAGCGACGCAAAATCGGCCGCAGCTTGCCGGAGCACCTTTCAAAGCGATGGGCGTGTCGTTGGTGATCCACCCGCGTAACCCGTATGTGCCCATCGTTCACATGAACGTGCGCGTCATCAGCGTTCACCCCGAAGGTGGCGACGCGACTTTGTGGTTTGGTGGCGGCATGGATCTCACGCCATGCTACGGGTTCGAGGAAGACGCGGTTCACTTTCACGCCACCTGCAAAGCGGCCCTGGATCCGTTTGGTGAAGACAAATACCCCCGCTTCAAGCAATGGTGCGACGAATATTTCTATTTGAAACACCGCGACGAACAGCGCGGCATCGGCGGCGTGTTTTTTGATGATTTCTCTGAACTCGGCACCCAGCGAAGTTTTGAGATGCTCCAAGCGGTTGGAGACAGTTTTTTAGATGCGTATGTGCCCATCGTCGGAAGACGCGCATCAACGGTGTTTGGCGAACGCGAGCGCGGCTTCCAGCTCTATCGTCGTGGTCGTTATGTTGAATTCAACTTGGTTTGGGATCGCGGCACGCACTTTGGCTTGCAATCCGGCGGGCGAACCGAGTCGATATTGATGAGCATGCCGCCCATGGCAAGTTGGCGCTACATGCAACGCCCGAAATCGGGAACCGCTGAATACAAGTTGTATCGCGATTATTTGGTGCGCCGTGACTGGCTTTGACCTCCAAAGCCAACCGACTGCCACCGTCGGTCCGGTGTTGGCACTACTTTTTTGATAGCTGCTAGACCAATGAAGTCAACGACCATGGGTCAAAACCAGCTAAAATCGGAGTTGCGAGGGTGGTAAACGATCTTTTGGGCATATGCCAGCATGAAAGTTTTGGCACGCCGGTAAGGCGTTTGCCTGCTGATCAAGCCACGCTTTTGCCGTCGGATGACCCTTCGAATTGGGCACGCCACGCGCGATGGCTCACTTGCCAACTTGCCTCCTGAATGACCGCGCCGCTCGGCGCATTGCCACTTTCACGCTATCCAAACGACCGAAACTCAATGACCGATACCCACACCGCCACCGCCAAAAAAGATGTCGCAACCCTGCAACGCATCGTCGTCGACGCGCTTGAGGACGTCAAGGCGGCCGACTTGGTGCTCTTCAATACTGAGCATTTGAGCAGTTTGTTCGAGCGCGTCGTCATTGCCAGCGGCACATCCAATCGGCAAACCCGGGCACTCGCTGCAAGTGTGCGCGATCAAGTGCGTGATGCTGGCTTTGGCAAGCCTCGCATTGAGGGTGAAGAAAACGGGGAGTGGATCGTTGTCGATTGCGGCTCCGTTGTCGTACACGTCATGCAGCCGGCCATCCGAGCGTATTACCACCTAGAAGACATCTGGGGTGATACGCCGGTTCGCCTCAAGCCAGTTGCGGTTGAAAAAGCGATGGCAAAACGCGAAAAAATCGCCGATTTGAAGAAGAATTCGCCCTTGGTCGCCGAATTCATTGAGTCCGATGCTCCTAAAAGAGTAGTGGCTAAGTCGGCGAAAAAGGCGGTTCCAGTCGCCGAGGTGAAGTCTGCACCTGCTAAGTCAAGCCGCCGCCCTGCGCCGACCAAGGCCGATGTCGCCGCAAAAAAGGCGGCAGTCAAACGAGCGGTGAAAGCCGCCGCCCCCAAGCCAGCACCTCAGGTGGTGCCTAAAGTCAAACACGTCTCGGCGACCAAGCCTGCTATCAAAGCGGCACTTCAAGCCGGACGCGCCGAGATGGAGCAAAAGGCGACCGGGACACGCAAAGCCGCACCCAAACCCACTGTTCGGGCGGCTGTGCCGGCGAGAAAAGCGGTTGGCGTTAAACGCGCGGGGCCGATCAAAAAGCCCGCCTCCAACTAAGCCCGCGACAGAAATCAACCACCAAGCGGGTTATCGGTCGTGAAACTCGTGGTCATCGCCGTTGGCTTGCGCATGCCCGATTGGGCGCAAACCGCTGCCGACGACTATGCGCGCCGGTTTCCGGCTGACATGAAGTTCTCGGTCAAAACCGTTAAAGCCGAACCAAGAACAGCCGGTAAAGCGGTCGGCGCCATGCAACACGCCGAAGGGTTGCGCATTCAAGCGGCGGTTGAGGCGAGCTGCGGAAAAGGCGCACGCTTGGTCGCACTTGACGAACACGGCAAAGCGCACACCACCAAAGGACTCGCCCAGCGTTTGATCGCTTGGCAGCTTGACGGGCCCGATGTCGCGTTGCTTGTGGGTGGACCTGACGGCCATGGCGACGAAATCAAAGCCCGCGCTGCGGAGACGATTTCACTCTCCAATCTGACTTTGCCCCACGCCTTGGCGCGTGTGGTGTTGCTCGAGCAGCTCTACCGCGCCTGGTCGATTAACACCAATCACCCTTACCACCGTGAGTGAACCCCCCGTTCTTATGCACGAATTTGTCTATCTCGCCTCCCAAAGCCCACGACGCGCCGAGTTGCTTCGGCAAATTGGCGTGCGGTTTGAGTTGCTGCTCGCCGACAAAGACGAGGATGCTGAAGCACTGGAGCTTGCTCAAAAGGGCGAGGCCCCAGCAACTTATGTTGCACGCGTGACAGCGCTCAAACTCGATGCAGCGGTGCAGCGGCTCAAACGCCGTCGCCTCGCGCCAGCCCCGATCGTGTGCAGCGACACGACCGTTGCGCTCGGGCGCCAAATCTACGGCAAGCCAGAGTCTGACTCAGACGCGGCTCGCATGCTGGCCGAATTGAGTGGGCGGCAACACCGCGTCATCACTGGCGTGGCAATTCAATCGGGTCGAAAACGCCACGAGGTGTTAAGCACATCCACCGTTCGGTTTTGCAGCTTGTCAGCCGCTCAAATTCAGGCGTATGTCGACACTGGCGAACCCACTGGCAAGGCGGGCGCCTATGCAATACAAGGCGCAGCGGCCGCGTTCGTTGATCGCATCGCGGGAAGCCACTCGGGCATCATGGGTTTGCCACTTTTTGAGACGGCACAAATTTTGTCGAAGCTAGCGGTCATGCGCAGCAGCTGAATGGTCGGATTGGGGCGATCTTCGGCATTTTCGACCGAATTGGTCTGCTTTTTGGCACTTGGTCACCGGATTCATTGGGTTTGTTGCTACTGATTTTATAGTATTAAAACCTCTAACCGAACCGGACAATTAGGCTGTTTTCGTCGTCAACCACGGTGACAGGGCGGCACGGACCTTCGCAATTGAGATCGGTTTGGGCAGGTGTTCGTCCATTCCAGCATCCAATGCCATTTGGCGTTGTTGGGGCAGGGCGTCTGCCGAGATCGCGATGATCGGGAGGCGGATGGGTTGCGCGCCGGACTCCGCAATCGACGATTCCAATGCCCGCCAGTTCCTCGCCACCTCGTAGCCGTCCATGACCGGCATTTGACAGTCCAGTAAGAGTGCGTCGAATGGTTTGGACTTCGCCAACTTCAGCGCCTGCTCTCCATCTGACACCAACTCGCATGTCAAACCCAAGTTGGCGACGATGCGACGCATCAAGATTTGGTTGATTTCGTTATCTTCGGCAATCAGGACATGACCTCGCAACTCTGGCACTGGGGATGCGACCGCAGAGGCCGCTTCGTGCTCGGGAGGCGGGTCGACGTGAGGCAGCGTCACCCAAAACCGGGTGCCAACACCCAACTCGCTGGTCACGTCGATTGTGCCGCCCATCGCGACAATCAAATCCTTTGAAATGCTGAGCCCAAGCCCTGTTCCGCCAAATCGACGGGTGGTCGAGTTGTCACCTTGAACGAAGGGTTCGAACACCCGGTCAAGTTGCTCGCTCGACATGCCAATGCCGGTGTCGACGATTTCATATCCAACACGCCGTGCCTCAGCGTCAAATGTGGCGCGAACGGTGACGCTGCCGGTTGGCGTGAACTTGACCGCGTTAGATAGCAAATTGCTGAGAATTTGTCTGATTTTTGCCGCATCGCCCATGCCCAGATGCGGCAAGTTGTCGTCAACGGTCAGGGTTACCGTCACAGCCTTTGCTCGGGCGACATTGGCAAACAAGCCAACGTTAGCGTTCAGCAGTGGCCGCAGCTCAAAGGCCGACTGCTCAATCGTCAACGCACCCGATTCGATCTTGGCCATGTCAAGCACTTGATTCAATATGTCGAGCAATGCCAAGCCGGAGCGGTGGGCGATCTCGGTGCATTGGCGTTGATCCGCGTCGAGCCGCGACTGTTGCAACACGTCCAGCATGCCCAAAACCCCGTTCATCGGTGTGCGTATTTCGTGGCTCATTTTTGCCAAGAAATCGGTTTTGGCGGCACTGGCGATTTGCGCCTGATTAATCGCTTCTTCGAGTTCGTGTTGGCGTTGTTGCGCGTCAGCCAGCAACTTTGACAACGCGCGTTCGTTGTCGCGCAGGGTGCCGATCTGCGCGTGAATGGCCTGTGCCATGTATGCAAAGTTGATCGTCAACTCGCCGATCTCGTCTCCGGCTCGCGATCGCAGTTCAACGTCAAATCGCCCATCTCGAATGGCCTGGCTGGCGATTTTCAGCCGTTGCAACGGCGCACTGACCCGTTTGGCCAGCCAAACCAAAAGCAAAGCGCTGCTGCACAGCATGCCAAGCGCGACCCACAAAAATCGGGTCCGAATGTCGGCCAGTAGCTCGTCGCGCACCGCGTTTGACATCACGAATTGAACTCGACCCAATCCTTCTCCGCCAAGGATGATCGGTTCGTCAAAAACCACGTCGTTGGCGCTTCGCTCGGGTTCGCCCGCGACCGCGACCACCTTATTGTTTGGGTTGAATACGATGATTCGAACCAGGCCGCGTGCACGGACACTTTCGTTGAGTTGCTCTTGCAGACTGACGTAGTCGCGCTGAAGCAAGCTCGTGCCGACTGACGCGCGCACCAATGGGCGGTATTGGTTGGCTTGATCGTTGAGCTGTTGGTGCACGGCTTGGCGGATCGCTCCAGCATTGAGTGCGTACACCAATGCGATAACCAGCAGTTGAAAAATCACTCCGCCAATGATGAGCTTTGCTCGCAGCGGCAAGCCGACAAAGGCGTTGCCAAAACCACCTCTCGCGCGCAAGCTCTCGGGGTCGACCTCAAGGATTTTTGCGCGCACCAGAGTCATTGAGGTGCGAGGGCAGCCCGAGTAGCAGCCAAGACACCGTCCAAGCCGTCGATGTCGCTGGGAAGCGGTGCGCGAATTTGACGCACGCCTGACAGGGCAGAGAACTGTTTGCCCAGCTCGGTATCAGTCAACTTCAGCAAAGCGCTTCGCCAGGCTTGCAGTGCGTTGGCATCCATCAGGGGCGAGCCCATCACAAAAAAGCCTGGGACCCGTGCAAATTCGGTGACGACTTCAAGTTGTTCAATTAAGGGCGACTTGACCGCGCGAAATTCGCCTTGGCTCATCATCGCAAACGGTGCGTCTCCCGAGATCAACACCGTTGCCAAGCTCTCGTCGTTTCGAGCGTGATGCGGCGTGTAGTCCGCGCCTGACTTCAAGCCTTGATCGACCAACCACTGGTTGCCCCGCAAAGCAACCAACGACTGCGGGTTGGACATCGCCAGTTTTTTGCCACGCAGCGTGCTGACGCTACTCGACGAGCTTGATTTGAGGCGAACCAGCAAGCCAATGATTTGCGGTTCGTAGGTTGCTAAGTGAACCCACTTGTGATCAACTTGTGCAAGCCTGCCGACATTGGGTGCTGCGACCGCAAGCGCGTAGTCTTTCGACACCATGCACTCGTAGAACTTGCGAAAGTCAGATGAGGTCACGACGCTGACGTCAGCGCCAATTTCTTTGGCCATCTGCTCGCGCCAAGGCTTGTAGTTTGTAACCAACACCCGAGCGCTGACGTTGGGGATGACACCCACCACCCAGTCTGGACCAACTGGGGATTTCAATGCTTGCGCTTGGGCGTTAGCCATGACGGTGTTTAACGCGATTGCGCCAGAGCCGGCAATCAATAGCCTGCGCCGCTTCAGGGTCGTCAATGGCGCGATTGGTGTGTTTGGGTTGCTCATCGGTGTTTCTGGGCCGTTGCCCTGCGTTAATTTTAGGTTGATGTGGGTCATTTTCATGGTTTGGAAGTGCTTTGTCACTGGGCTCACACCCGAATGCCCTAAAGTTCAGACATGGCTTCCACACTATTCACGCTTTTAGACGACATCGCAACCCTATTGGACGACGTGGCTCTCATGACCAAAGTCGCCGCCAAAAAAACCGCGGGTGTTTTGGGTGACGATCTCGCACTCAATGCCAACCAAGTGGCCGGCGTGCGAGCTGACCGGGAGTTGCCGGTGGTTTGGGCCGTTTGCAAGGGTTCATTTCTCAACAAAGTCATTTTGGTGCCAGCGGCGCTGGCGATATCGGCTTACTTGCCTTGGTTGGTGACGCCGTTGCTCATGGCGGGCGGTGCGTATCTGTGTTTTGAGGGTTTTGAGAAGCTCGCTCACAAATGGCTTCACAGCGCGGCTGAGGTCGACGCCCATCACGATGAAATCGTGCGCGCCAACAGCCAAGCCGAGGTTGACCTGGTGCAATTTGAGCGCGAAAAGATCAAGGGCGCAATACGCACCGACTTCATTTTGTCGGCTGAAATCATCGTGATTTCTTTGGGTACGGTTGCGACAGCGAGCTTCACGCAGCAACTCACCGTGTTGAGCATCATCTCGCTTGCGATGACGGTTGGCGTGTACGGCATTGTTGCGGGCATTGTCAAAATCGATGATTTGGGCTTGTATTTGCTGGGCAAAGGCAAAGCCGCCGCGAGCGTCGGGCGCGGATTGCTTGCGTTTGCGCCTTGGTTGATGAAAGCCCTGTCGGTTGTGGGGACCGCCGCCATGTTTTTGGTGGGTGGTGGCATTTTGACTCACGGTTTGCCGCCACTCTACACTTGGTTGAACGGTGTCGCAGCCGGTGACGGGGTCAGCTCAATCGCCATTCCGTTGATCGTCGACGGCGCAGTGGGCGTGGCAGCTGGCGCAATTGTTTTGGGTGTTGTGAGCGCTTTCACCAAGTTGCGCCGGTGACACAGCAATTTGGGAATCCGACTTGGTAACGCTTTGAGACATCTCCGCTGTTTTGTAGCTTGAACGTAAACAATTGCAAAACCAGTCGATAACGTGAACTTAGTGTCGAACCATTTACAAGCTGATGCGTTAGTCTAGGACACCAGCTGCGGTACCTCGCGGCTCAAGGATGCCCATGCTAGACAACACCGGTCCAAATTCCACAGCTTGCAGCGCCACATTTGAGCCATTCACACGCTCGCCAAGCGACCCAGGGATTACCCCAGAGCCAGCACCCGAGGTCAAAGCGCCAACCGTGATTCGGCCGCGCTTACTAGCCCTGAACGCACTCGCTGCTGCCGTGCTTGCGGCATGCGGCGGCGGTGGATCGCCGTCACCAGCGCCCATTGGCGCGACACCACTGGCCCCAGCGCCTGTGCCCGCGCCGACCCCGACGCCTGTGCCCGCTCCGACCCCGACGCCGACCCCGGTGCCGGCGCCCGTTCCAGTGCCACCGCCGCCCGCGCCGACACCAGCTCCGCCGCCGGCAGTCAATATCTCGGCTGCCGATGCCATCCGGTTTTTGGGGCAGGCTGCTCTGGGCGCTACTGACGCCGAAGTTGCACGAGTTCAGTCGTTGGGTTATGCGGCGTGGATAGATCAGCAGTTCGACGCACCAACCACTCAAGGTCACTGGGATTGGATGGTCGCGCGCGGCTACGTGGTTGATGCCAATCGTTTCAATTTCAACGGTGTTGACAACAGCTTGTGGCGCAAACTCATGTCGTCGCCCGACGTTTTGCGCCAACGCGTGACCTTGGCTTTGAGCGAGATCATGGTTGTCTCGATGGCTGGGCTGCCGGTGAACTGGCGCGGATTACATGTCGCCGCGTATGTCGATGTTTTGGAGGCCAACGCTTTTGGAAGCTATCGAAAACTGCTTGACGATGTGACCTTGTCCAGTGCCATGGGGGTGTACCTGAACATGCGCGGCAATCAAAAAGCCGACGGCCGGGGGCGCGAGCCTGACGAAAACTACGCCCGCGAAGTTTTGCAACTGTTCAGCCTGGGTCTAAACGTGTTGGACGCCGACGGCACGCCTCGACGCAGCGGCACTCAGTTGCTTGATAGCTACGACCAGGCCAGCATCACCGGCTTGGCGCGTGCGCTCACGGGTTGGGACTACGACGGCGCGCCATCTGGGGCGGGTTCGCTTGATGTGGCCTATGTTCGCCGATCGATGATCCCAAACGCCACTCGCCACTCGCCAGATGCCAAAACGTTTTTGGGTACAACCATCCCGGCGGCGGCAGCAACCACGGCAAGCGCCAATGCCGAGTTGAAAACCGCACTTGATGTGATTGCAGCGCATCCCAATGTCGGCCCATTCATCGGACGGCAACTCATTCAGAGGCTTGTCACGTCTAACCCAAGCCCTGCGTATGTGGCGCGTGTGTCAGCCGCGTTTGCGAACAACGGACAGGGCGCTCGGGGTGATCTTAAGGCGGTGATCAAGGCAGTTTTGTTGGACGTTGAAGCGCGCTCGTCGGCCGCGTCAGGGGCCAGTAACACGGCGGGCAAGCTGCGTGAGCCTGTTCTTCGCTTTGTCCAATGGGCGCGTACCTTTGGCGCCACGTCGCCCACCGGACTTTGGAATGCGGGCGACACCAGCAGCCCCAGCACGCGATTGGGCCAGAGCCCACTGCGCGCCCCGTCGGTGTTTAACTTCTTTCGACCCGGTTACCTGCCGCCCAACACGAGTTTGGGCAACCAAGGCTTGGCGGCGCCAGAATTCCAAATCACAAACGAGTCCAGTGTGGTGGGCTACGCCAATTGGATGCAAACCGTCATCCAAAATGGCGTGGGCGAGATCAAGGCCGACTACAGCTCACTGACTCCAATGGCGGTCGATGCCGGGGCCTTGGTTGACAAACTCAACCTCAGCCTCGCTGCGGGGCAACTGTCAGGTGCCACCCGCACCACGATTGTTGGCGCCGTGAACGCAATGAATGTCGCAACCGACGCCCAAAAGCTCAGCCGCGTGAACGCCGCCATCTTGCTGGTGATGTGCGCACCTGAGTACTTGGTTCAAAAATAAGGAAGCCACCCCATGAGCAATCAATCAAATTTCGGTGGCGACTCACGGTCGAGCGGGCATCGTGTCAATGTCGCGCAAGGAATCAACAATTTGCAGCGACGCGAGTTTTTGCGCCGCAGCGCAGCGGTTTCGATTGCCGGGGCCGCCGCGCCTTGGGCCATGAACCTCGCGGCCCTGTCGGAGGCCGCCGCGCAAAGCGCTCCAGCGGATTACAAGGCCCTGGTTTGCCTATTCATGTACGGTGGCAACGACTATGGCAACACCGTCGTGCCGTTCGACCAAACCAACTACAACACCTACGCTGGCATTCGCGCCGCATTGACAACGCCGCGCGACCAGTTGCTGACTTTGACCGCTCGGGCCGATGCCACGAACGCATTGCCATCGGGTCGGCAATTTGCACTCGCGCCGCAACTCACAGGCATTCAAAGCCTGTTTGCCGCTGGCAAAGCCGGCATTTTGCTCAATGCCGGCACGCTGGCTGCACCGACCACTTTGGCCCAGTACAACGCCAAAAGCGTGCCATTGCCACCCAAGTTGTTCTCGCATAACGATCAGCAATCGGTTTGGCAATCGAGTCTGGCCGAGGGAGCGACCTCCGGCTGGGGCGGCCGCATGGGTGACTTGTTTCTCAATGGCAACAGCACAGGCACATTCACTTGCATCAACGTCAGTGGCAACGCTGTCTACATGAGTGGCTTGGAGTCGGTGCAGTACCAGGTCAACAGCGCCGGGGCGGTCAAACTCAACGCGGCCGCTGGGTCCATTTACGGCTCAAGCGCCGTCTCGACCGCGCTGCGCGAGCTGACGCAGGCGCCGCGCAGCCACTTGATGGAGTCGGAGCACACGCGGGTGATGAAACGTGCCGTTGAAGCTGAAGCCCAGCTCACAACAGCCTTGGCGACCACCCCCGCATTGACGACGCCATTTTCGACAGATAACTCGTTGGCTGTGCAGATGCAAATGGTTGCGAAAATTATTGCTGCACGCACCGCCTTGGGCGCCAAGCGTCAGGTGTTTTTTGTGAGCATTGGTGGCTTTGATTTGCATGACTTTTTGGTTGCCCAACACCCGGGCTTGCTCACCAATGTGTCAGGCGCGATCAAGAGTTTTTACGACGCCACCGAGGCCTTGGGTGTCTCCAACCAAGTCACCACCTTCACTGCGTCTGACTTTGGACGCACCTTGACATCCAACGGGGACGGCTCTGACCACGGTTGGGGTAGCCATCATTTTGTTGTCGGCGGAGCCGTGAAGGGCCAGCAGTTTTGGGGTAAGGCCCCGGCAACGGGCGTGGGTACATCGGACGATGTCGGCCAAGGCCGCTTGTTGCCAACCACATCGGTGGACATGCTGGGCTCGGAGCTGGCGACCTGGTTCGGCGTAACGCCGACCAACATGAGCCGTGTCTTCCCCAACATCGGGCGCTTCAATCAAGGCACTTTGGGCCTGTTTTGATCATTTTTGGGTTGATATTCGACCTTGGTCGCCGGATTCATCGGGTTTGATGCTATCAATAGTTAAGTGACGGATGGATTTGTCGCGATCCTTGGACTTAAAATTCCACGGATCGACCTATGAATAAACACATCCAAATACTGCACCTGATCGCGGGCAAGCCCACCCGGCGAATCATCGGCCTGATGTCGGGTACGTCGCTCGACGGCTTGGATGTCGCGCTTTGCGAGGTTTCTGGCTCTGGCGAGCACACGCAGCTTCAGGTGCTTCAATTCAAAACAGTTGACTATGCGGACGACGTCAAGGACGAAATTCGCACGGTTTTTGCGAAAAAGACGATTGATTTTCAACACCTCGTGCTCCTTAACGCTTGGATCGGCGGCCTTCATGCCGACATGTTGCTGAGCTGTCTTGCTGATTGGGGCATTGACGCCAAGAGCGTGGACTTGATCGCGTCGCACGGCCAAACCGTCATGCACGCGCCCAAAGCATTGCACGGCGTCGCGCGGTTTGGCAATGCCACCTTGCAAATTGGCGATGGCGACCACATTGCGGTCAAAACCGGCATCATCACGCTGTCTGATTTTCGGCAAAAGCACGTGGCCGCCGGCGGAGAAGGTGCGCCGCTTGCGGTGTACGGCGACTACTTTTTGTTTGGCAAGCCGGGCCAAAACCGCATCATGCTCAACATGGGTGGTATCGCCAACTTCACGTTTTTACCTGGCAGCATGGACCCAACCCAAGTCTTCGTGACCGACACTGGGCCGGGCAACACACTGCTCGACGCCTACACACGAACCCACTTCGCACCGCTGGCTTTTGATCGCGATTCTGCTTTGGCTCGGCAAGGTTGTGCGCATGCGGGGCTGCTTGCTGCGTTGAAAAGTGACGCATTTTTTGACCACAGCTTTCCCAAAACCACCGGTCCCGAGCTGTTTAACTTGGACTTTTTGCAGCGCGCCCAAGCCGCGAGCGCCACACTGGCGCTGTCAGCGCACGATGTGCTGGCCACCCTCACGCTTTTCAGTGCTGAGACCATTGCGCGGGCCATTGGCGACTGTTTGGAACGAGCGGGACTCCGTGCAGATCAAACATGCGTTTATTGCTCGGGTGGCGGCGCACACAATCCGCTACTCATGGCATCCATCAGAGAACGGCTAAGTGCTGCGTTTGAAAAAACCGACATCCTTGGCATCGCAGGCGATGCAAAAGAGGCGGTTTTGTTTGCGGTCTTGGCCAACGAATCTGTGGCCGGCGGTGAATCCGACTTCGGCACCCGGCGCGGCATCCCATCGGTGTCGATGGGAAAAATTTCCTTGCCAGGCTAGCAGCTTACTTTGGTGCGAGGCGAATCGCACCATCCAAGCGGATGGTCTCGCCGTTGAGCAAGTCGTTTTCCAAGATGTGGATCGCCAGCTTGGCGTAGTCGGTAGGCGTGCCCAATCGGCTGGGGAAGGGCACGGCTGCGGCCAGCGCGTCTTGCACGTCTTGCGGCATGCCAAACATCATGGGCGTGCCCATGATGCCGGGGGCAATCGTCATCACGCGAATGCCGATTTTTGACAAATCGCGTGCAATCGGCAAGGTCATGCCGACAATGCCGCCCTTGCTGGCGCTGTAAGCAGCTTGGCCGATTTGGCCGTCATAAGCTGCGACCGATGCGGTGTTGATCACGCAGCCGCGCTCAAGGGTGGGCTCTTGCTCATTTTTTGCCATGGCGTCGGCGGCCAAGCGAATCATGTTGAAACTGCCAAAGAGGTTGATCGACACTGTTCGTTTAAATGCCTCAAAGTTGTGTGGACCGTTCTTGCCCACCGTTCTCTCGGCGCTGGCGATACCCGCACAATTGATTAAACCCATCAGTTTGCCCATTGAAGTCGCCTTGGCAACGACGGCTTGACCGTCGGCTTCGCTGGTCACGTCGCATTTCACAAATGCGCCGCCGATGCTGGCCGCAATGGCCTCGCCTTTTTCGGCATTCATGTCTGCAATGACGACCAAACCGCCCTTGTCAGCCAGCATGCGTGCGGTGCCTTCACCCAGGCCTGATGCGCCGCCGGTGACGATGAAAACTTTTTTTGCGATGTCCATTGCGTGTGTCCTAAAACGGTTGTGAGGTTGACGTCAGCGCGAACGTCAACCCCACATTATCCGAGATTGCTAGCGGACTACTTGTAGCCGACGCGGTCCAGCATCTGTTGGATTTTGACTTGGTTCGCCCCAACGGTGTTTGACGATATCGTCTCCGATTTAAACGTCGTTTTACCGCCCAACATGGTGGTGAGCGCCGGGTTGTTTGCGGTCACGCCTCGCGCGGTGGGCCACTCGTTGTTGCCGTTGGCAAAGTAGTTCTGAGCCTCTGGGCTGGCCAAGTATTCCAAAAACTTCACCGCGGCTACGCGGTTTTTGGCGTGCTTTGCGACCGCACCGCCTGCGATGTTGACGTGTGTACCAAAAGTCTGTTGGTTCGGAAAGCTCACGCCGATTTTGTCCATGACTGCGATGTCTTCAGGCTTTGTGCTTTTGATCAAGCGGGCCAGGTAGTACGTGTTGGTGATGGCGACCGCGCATTCGCCCGCTGCAACGGCGCGAATTTGATCCGTGTCGCCGCCCTTGGGCGCGCGGGCCATGTTGGTGACCAAGCCTTTGAGCCAGGTTTCGGTCGCTGCGTCAGAGCTCAGGTGCTCGCGAACAGCGCCGAACAAGCTGAGGTTGTAGGGGTGGCTGCCGCTTCGGGTGCACAGTTTGCCCAAGTTTTTTGGCTCGGCCAGCTCCTCGTAGGTGTCGACGTCTTCTGCTTTGACTTTGGTTTTGTCGAACACCACAACTCGTGCGCGGGTCGAAAACCCAAACCACGGCGTGCCTTCGACCGTGGCTTTGCCTTTGTATTGTTCTGGAATCGCGCCGCCAAGAATGACGGAGCTAACCGGCGAAAACAAACCGTCTTGTTCGCCGCGCCAAAGGCGAGCGGCATCCACCAGCAAAATCACGTCTGCTGGCGACGCACTGCCTTCGGCTTTGAGCCGCGCCAAAATGCCGGCATCTTCCGCATCAACCCGGTTGATTTTGATGCCAGTTGCTTTGGTGAAGTTGTTGTACAAAGCTTCATCGGTCGAGTAGTGGCGTGCAGAATACAGGTTCAGCACCTGTTCTTGGGCTGTGGCATGCGGTGCGCCAATCAGCGACATCAATGCTGCTGCGGCCAGGGCGAGTGTGCTGGCTAATGGGTTAAAACCGGACGAGGCGGTGCGCTTAAACATGAAGACTCCAAAACCATGACATTGATTTGCAAGGGCGAGATCCCGTCAAACAACAAGGTTCTCAACAAGGTTGGCAGTGTACCACGAATGCGAATTGTTCTCACTTGCGTTGTCGGTGGTATCTTGGTTGGCTGTGCGACGCCGCCGCCGGTCGCGCCACCAATCGTCACGCCGGTGGTGATACCCGCACAAGCACTCAAGCGTGCGCCCATCGTTGGGCTCGCACTCGGCGGAGGAGCCGCACGCGGTTTTGCCCACGTCGGTGTGATTCAGGCCCTGGAAGAGGCTGGCATCAAAGTCGACATGGTTTTAGGCACGTCAGCGGGCAGTTTGGTCGCGGCCCTGTATGCAAGTGGCAAAACGGCGGGGCAACTGCACCAAACCGCATTGGCCATGGACGAAGCCACGATCACCGATTGGACGCTTCCGCTGTTCAATCGGGGCGTGCTCAAAGGCGAGGCCTTGGCGCGTTACGTCAACCAGCAGGTC